>CAZVHO010000078.1:0-2617 GCA_964627515.1 uncultured Thermodesulfobacteriota bacterium
TTCACATCGGTGATAGCCTCGGCCTTGCCGTAGTGCACCTGTATCATTTTCAGGAAGAGATTACTCGCCATAGCCGCTATCCCCCAGATAGGCCCTAATGACGTCCTGATTCCGTTTGACTTCCCCGGGGGTCCCTTCGGCCAGCTTCTGACCGAAATTGAGGACAACAATCCGGTCGCATAGCTTCATGACGGCCCGCATGTTATGTTCGATCAGCAGAACGGTGATCCCCCGGTCCCTGATGGCCCTGATGATCCGAAGGGCCTTGTCCACCTCTTCGGCACTCATCCCCTCCAGGGGTTCGTCGAGAAGAAGCAGTTTCGGGCTGGCCGCCAAAGCCATAGCGGTGGCCAGAAGCTTCTGATGGGCATGGGGTAATGTACCGGCCATGACGTCTTGCCAGGATTCCAACCCGACAAGCCCCAAGGTCTCTATGGCCTGATCCAGGGCCTTCTTCTCCTTCCTTCGATGATGGGCGGTACGAAAGACCCCTTCCCAGAAACGGATACGGGCATAGAGGTGCGAGGCGGCCATCATATTCTGCAGGACCGTAAAATCGCGAAACAGCGTGGCGATCTGAAAGGTGCGGACAATCCCCCGTGCGGCTATCTGGTGCGGTTTTTGGCCGACCAGGTTTTCACCACGGAAGATAACTTGTCCTCCCGAGGGGCGGATATAACCGGTAATCAAATTGAATACCGTCGTCTTGCCGGCTCCGTTGGGTCCGATGAGGCCTGCGATTTCCCCTTCCCGGATGGAGAGGTCAAGGGAGTTGACCGCCGATACCCCCCCGAAGGATTTGGTCAGTTTTCTGGTTTCAAACATGTGACGGCCCTTTGCCGATGAGCCTTCTTATTTGAGGACCGATTCGGCGGGGCAGGTCTGTGAGCCCCCCGGGGAGTAAAAACACCACCAATAAAAGGACCAGGACAAAAACGAAGGGCTGGTATTCTTTCAACGAACTGAACAATTCCGGGATAAGCGTCAGCAGGACGGCCCCGGCAACAGGACCGGCAAAGGCCCTTCCGCCTACAACGACATAGATCAGAATATAGAGACTGGTAAAAATGCCGAAGGCATCGGGATTGAGTACGGTCATGTAATGGGCATAGATGGCACCGGCCAATCCGGTGAAGAAACACCCCAGACCAAGAATCATGACCTTATACCCCGCTACGTTTATGCCCAGGCTTGAGGCCAGGGATTCCTCCTGACCGATGGCCGAAAGGACTGTACCGGGATGAGAGCGGTCGATATTGTAGAGTATCAGCAGAACGGCTAAGGCTATAAAAAGGACCAGATAACAGAATGCCAACTTACCGCCGAAATCCACCTGAAGGATTCCCGGAAGCGGGAAGACTCCGGGCCGGGGGATGCCTTCCATCCCGGTAGCCCCGCCGGTCATGGTCCGCCACTCAAACCCTACGAGCCTGATAATTTCACCCAGAAACATGGTCACCATAACAAAATAGACGGTCTTAATCCGGGAGAGTGGGAAACCGATCAAGACCGCAAAGACCATGGAGGCCACGCCGCCCAGTAACATGGCCCCGTAAACCGGCATTTGAAATTTTACGGCCAGTATGGCCGAGGTGTAGGCCCCTATGGACATAAAGCCGGCCTGCCCGATGGACATCTGGCCGGTCTTGGCCATAGAACGCAGGCTGGCGGCCACAATGGTGTTGATGACGCATATAATGTAGAGATGGAGGGTATACTCGTTGTCCCTGGCCGTCAACGGTACAACCAGGGCACCGATCAGGAGTGCCAGCAAGGTCGCAATATGGCGTGATTTCTCCGGTTTCTCCTGCTTCATCACCCTGCCCCTAATCCCTCCCCAGAAGACCCTTGGGCCGGACGATCAGAATAAACACGATAAGGACAAACCCGGCGATGTGGGCCATGGTGGTGCTCAAATAGAGGGCCACGATGCCATCGACCAGACCGAGAATGAGCCCTCCGGCGACCGCACCACCGATACTGCCCAACCCCCCTAAAATGATCACTGCCAGCCCTTTGGTGATGGCGAAAGACCCCATAAAGGGTTCCACGGCGAAAATCGAACCCATCAGGCCGCCGGCCACGGCTGCCAGGGCTGATCCGGTTCCCATGACAATGGCTGATATGCGATTGACGTTGATGCCCTGCAAAGTGGCCGCATCCCGGTCCTGAGAGGCGGCCACCATGGCCTGACCCAGTTTCGTGCCTTTGATGAAGGCAAAGAGGATGAGCATGATGGCGGCCCCCACGACCATGGAAAGCACCCTGTCCCAGGCCATGTGTAGGTCTCCCATGGTCAGGACACCGGGAATGATCCTGGGAACGGTCTTTTCATTGGCGCCGAAGGCCACCACGGCCGTTGTCTGAAAAAGTAGAATGAGCCCGATGGCCACAATAATGCCCGGCTCGATCTGCCCCCTGAAGCGGCGGAACAGGAGTCTTTCAATGATGACCCCCAGGATAAACAAAGCCAAGGCTGCCATGATAAAGGAGAGGAAGATATTCAGGCCGAGCACCACACTGGCGTAGAATACCGTGTGGGCCCCCAACATATACATCTCACCATGGGCGAACTGGACGGTACGCATAATACCGAACACCAGGGTGAGGCCCAGGG
>CAZVHO010000078.1:2717-18965 GCA_964627515.1 uncultured Thermodesulfobacteriota bacterium
CCATGGGCGAACTGGACGGTACGCATAATACCGAACACCAGGGTGAGGCCCAGGGCGACAAGAACGTATATCCACCCTGCCGATAAGCCGTTTAATACGCCTTGCCAGAACATACCATTTACAAACTCGCCGGGGGATACCAGCGGGTCGATTCAACCTTGCCGTTTTTCAGCAGGGTCACCGGGGCCGGAGCCAATACCATGTGATTGATCCCGAAGGCCTTCAGACCGCCCATTTTCCCCTGACCGGTGGGGGTTTCTATGGTCTCCATTTTCTCCCAGACCATAGTGACCTTGTCGGGGTCCAGGCTCTGGGCCTTCTCAATAGCCTGAGCCAGGGTCCAGACGCTGCTGAAACCATCTATGGCGTCCAGGCTGAAAGGTTTCTTGTACTTCTGGTCCCAGAGCTTGACAATCGTCTTCACCATGGCCGGGGTGTCGGCCGCGGTTGGTTCAAAACCCGCGAAGATGAAATCCGTGGCGTCCTTTCCGATGAGGTGAATGAACACACCGGGATCACCGGTGTTGCAGGTGATCAGAGGCCCTTTGAATCCCAGCTCACGCCCCTGTCTGGCCTTTGCCGCCAGATCATCGGGGGCGCTGATGCCGATATCCACGGCATCCGGTTTATCCTTCAGGATCTTCGTCCAGGTCGGATAGTACTCCTTGGCCCCGAACTGGACCAGATTCGTTTCCATGAGCTTATATCGGTGCGTTTGGGCGATGCTTCGTGTCACCTTGGAAACGATCAGGGCACCGGCTTCATCATTGGATATGAAGGAAACCGTCTTCACATCAGGATACATTTTCCCGAGGAAATCGTAGAGATAAGGAATGGGCGCCGTAAACCCCTGGGTGGCGGAAAAGGTGTAGCGATTCTTGGGAAGCAGATTACTGGCCTTACCCGTACTGAGAATCACCCTGGCCGGCTCGGTGACTGTCTGGGCCGCTTCAATCTGGAAGGGTATGTTCATGCCGGTGATAAATTTGACCCTATCCTTGTGGACCAGTTTTGTGGCCGCATTCACCGACCCCGGTGCGGAATTCTTGTTATCCTCTACGACCAGATCGATCTTGTATTTCTTCCCCTGGATCGTTATCCCGCCTTTACTGTTAATCCAATCCGCGGCCAACACGGCGCCATCCCGGCAGACAACCCCGAGTTGGGACAGGGGCCCGCTGAGGCCCCAGATAGACCCGATTTTCAAGGTCTCCTGGGACGCCGAAGGGCTGGCCCAACCCAGGCACAGGAGAACACCTGCAAACACTGTTGCCGAATAAATGAAGTTTCGTTTCTTAAACATCTTATACCTCCCTTTCTTTTTTTAGCGGGCATCTTACCCGTCAATAAGCGATCAGCGGTCAGTTAACCCGGTAATGGTTAAAGATTTTATTGATAGCAAAAGGCTGATGGCTGACCGCTATACAGGCTTGGCGAAGTGTTTCCTCACTTCCCGCCTCAAGATCTTCCCCACGGGGGTTTTAGGCAATTCGTCCCAGAAGACGATATTTTTCGGGCATTTGTATCCAGCCAGCCTGGCCTTGCAATGCTGGATCAGTTCTGCTTCGGTAGCCGTCAGACCGGTCTTCAAAACAACCACCGCCTGTACCTTCTCTCCCCAGCGCTCATCGGGAGAGGCGACCACGGCGCATTCCCTGACGGCCGGATGCTCGTAAAGGGCGTCTTCGGTCTCCTTGGGGTAGACGTTTTCCCCTCCGGTGATGATCATGTCGGCTTTCCGGTCCAACAAATAGATGTAACCATCCTCATCGATGGTCCCCACGTCCCCCGTATGGAGCCAGCCGCCGCGCAAAGCAGAGGCGGTCAGCTCCGGATTTTTCCAGTAACCCATCATCAAATTTTTGCCCCGTACGACCACCTCTCCCGGTTCGCCGGGTTGTAATGGCCGATCCTCATCGTCCACAATCCTGACTTCCACCGGAAGACCGACCTTACCTACGCTGGAAAGAAGCTTCATCCCCGGACCTTCAACCCAATGATCTTCCTTGAACAGGACGGTGACCAAGGGGGCTGCTTCCGTCAATCCGTATCCCTGGGTAAAAATGCTGCCGAACCTGGCGATCCCTTTTTTCAATACTTCTATGGCTATGGGACTACCCGCATAGCCTATAAGGCGCAGGCTGGTCAGATCGAACTGATCGATCCGGGGATCGTCGAGGAGCCAGGTCAGGAGGGTGGGCACCAGATTAATGTGCGTGCATCTCTCCTGGTGTATGGATCGCAGAATCTCCCCGATGTCCGGTCGGCGTAAAATAACCGTCTTCCCTCCGACCATAAGAAGACAGAGGACCGGCCATAACGAGATATGAAACAAGGGAAGTATGTAACAGGTGGAATCGTTCTGCGTGAAGGAAAACCCGATGATCATCCCGTATATGGACGTCATAATGTTCCGGTGCGAAAGCATGACCCCCTTGGGAAGGCCGGTCGTGCCCCCAGTGTACATGAGGATGGCCAGATCATTTTCATCCACCTCCACCGCCGGCTCTTCGTCAGAAGCATCCCGGAGGAGGTCCTCATAGGTCATGAATCCATCCATTTTTTTATCCAGGGCTATCCACTGCCTGATATTCTTAAGGTTCTGCTTAAAACCATGGGACCGTTCTTCGTATCCGTCTCCGGCAAAATAGATGGTGGCCTCACAATCGTTGCCAATATAATCGATCTCTTTGTCGGACAGCCTGAAATTAAGGGGGGTAACACTCGCCCCCAGCTTGGCCGCGGCAAAGTATATCTCCATATATTTGGTGGTATTCTCGGCCAACACGGTAACTCGGCCGCCTTTTTTGAGTCCAAGGCCTATCAGGGCGTTGGCCAGCCGATTGACCCGATCGTCCAATTCTTTATAGGTCAGATTGAGGCCTTCAAATACCAGGGCCACTTTATCCCGATATAGGGCCCGCCCTTTTCGTGGTATATCTCCCAAGGTGTACATATCGAATCCTTATGCCCGCTTAAGCGCGAACCCAAATCATAAAAAGTGAGGTTCTCCGAACTCCGAACTCCGAACTTTATTTTCTATTAACCGTGGTCACACGGTCACTCTTCTCTTGCTGGTATCAATACCCAGGAGCCCGGCTAAATTCCCTCCAAAGATCTTCCTGCGCATTTCGTCAGTAATCTCCGGGTATCCGTACTGCTCCTGCAGTTCCCTGGAAAACTGGAATTCCCGCATCCCCTGGACTGAAAACTTAACCTGGAAACCGAATCCTGGAGTATCGCACCCCCAGACGATCCGGTCGGCTCCGGCGAACCTGAGTCCTTCCCCCAATATAATGCCAAATTTCCGAGGGGCACCCAGTGCCCAGGGGAGAAGGAGACTCAAGCAAAGGTAGACATTAGGGTGGGCCATGGCCACCATGTTAAGTTCATCGCAATTGGGGTATCCCATGTGGAAGGCCAGGATTTTCAATTCCGGAAAATCACGGGCCACATCGTCTAAATAAATGGGCAATCCATTGCTGAATTTTCCAGGCGCACACCAGCCGATTCCGGTGTGGACAGAAAGGACAATGTCCAGATCCTGGGCCTTCTCATAAAACGGCCAGAGATTCGGGTCATTGATGCAGGTGTCTTCCGGGGGGTAGAACTTAAATATCCTGGCACCTCTCTCCTTGACCCAGTATTCCATCTCCCAGATAGTGTTCTTGACACCCTTGTGAATGATAGGAGACAGGTTTGGCTCGTACAGGAAACGGTCCGGGTACCTATCGACTACC
Source organism: uncultured Thermodesulfobacteriota bacterium (assembly GCA_964627515.1). GTDB lineage: Bacteria > Desulfobacterota > RBG-13-43-22 > RBG-13-43-22 > RBG-13-43-22 > RBG-13-43-22. Next base: position 6,458 of record CAZVHO010000078.1, read on the forward strand.
TTGGCCATTTCACCGTTAGAACACCAGCGGGAGGTGTATCCGGTCGTATCCATCATGGATTCCGGCAGCATGCAGGCTATATCTACCCCGTACTTATCCATCATCTCCATCAGACGTTCCGGATCGCTTTGCTTCTCCTTCTCCCAGGGCTCGATCCCTTCCCACACGGCCGGCGGTATGCCCATATTCAGAGCCGGGGTGATCCCTTTGACCGACAGCCACCAGGCCTCAACACCCGGGAAATGTTTAAGATGGCTCATATCGCCGACAATATGAAACTCCGGGTCGATCTTGAAATAATCATCTTTCTCGAATTCGCCAGCCACTGTTTCTCCCTTCCATTCTCAAAAGGTCAAGCCTTTTTTATTAAACCCTCATGCCCTGGGCGGGCGCCATGAATCATGAAAATATCTTTCATCGACCCTCGCCCTCCGATCCCCGACCCCTGATCCCTGAACGCTATCTTTCCTCGAATGGTTATTGTCTCGGGCCGGGGCCGCGAAACTTTCTCCAATGTTCCTTGAGGATGGGCACTTCCCTCTTCCACCACGGTCTGTCCAGGGCCGGCATGGGGGCATTGGTGAGGGCTTTCGGCATTAAGGTTTCGTGTTTCAGCCGGGGGCCTATCCTGTACTCATCGAGGGCATATTCCCGGCCGAGATTCGGATTGAAGGGACAGGCCGGGGGGAGCCCCGAAAGACACCGGACGAGGCAGGTATTACACCTCGAGCAGCGCAGAATGTCACCTATGCGCCCCTCCATCACCTTGTTGGGGTACTCAGGATCGATAAAGAGCTGGCGCCCGAGGGCGGAAATATCAAATTTACCTGCCCCGATATTGGCGTCGGCCCTGATGGGGTCGTGTTGTGAAGCCACCATGACCGGGACCTTGAGAACTTTCTTGAAATCCGCCGCCGAGTCCGGAATGTGCTCGGCCACCTTTTCCGTTCCGACCAGATGGGCCGTATCTTCGTATCCGCCGCCGTCTGAAAGGCTTATATAGTCCGCCCCGCGGGCCTCCAAATCAAGGGCCACATCGATCATCTCTTCCCTGGTCAGACCGCCCTCCACGTGTTCCTCGGCGCTGATGCGCACACCGACGATCGCCCCCGGGCAGGCGTAGCGGATCTGTTCCATGATTTCATTAAGGAGACGCTTCCGGCCATGCCAATCCCCGCCATACATGTCGGTACGCCTGTTGGTGAGGGGAGAAAGGAACTCGTGTTCCAGGTACCCATGGGGGGCGTGGATCTCGATGGCGTCGAAACCGGAGGATACGGCGAGTTGGCAGCTTCTGGCATATTCCTTCTGTTCGCTGTGAATCTCATCGATGGTCATCTCCCGGGTCATCTGGCCTACCAGGAATGAACGGCCGGCTTCGCTCTTCTCCATGGCCTGTCTGGGGCCATGGCTGTCCCTGTCGGCGGCAATTTCGTAAGGGAGACCGGCAGTAGGGGCCGGAGCCAGGGCATGATGGTCCCGGGAATGGCCCTGGCGGCCGAAGCCCATGGTCATCTGGGCGCAGGCTAAACTTCCAAAGTAGTGAATGCGATCGGTGAGCAGAGACAATCCCTGCTGGTGGCCCTGGTGGAAACAATACAGATTGCGGCCCCAGACGAACTCGGAAGCCAGTTTCGTTCCCATGACCGCTCCGGTGATCACCATGGCCGCGCCACCCCTGGCCCGGGCCCCATAATAGGCGATGCACTGCTCGGTGGCCTCACCATTGACCCCGGACGTGGTCTCATTCATGGGTGAGAGCACCATTCTATTCTTCAGTTCGAAGGGCCCGATCTTGATCGGCATGGTCAAGTGCTTCAGTGTTACTTTTTTACCTCCATCGGTTTTCTTCATACCGCTCCTCCTTAAACTCCTTTTTGCTCTCTTTGCATAAAAATAGCATTTAAGGTTTTGAGATTGTAGCACAACCGCCCTCGGCTGTGACCATTAAGGACAGGCGAGGGCGACTATCCTACATAATCTTAAATCCATTTTCCTGCTTCATAGTACTCCTCATGGCATACGAGTCTAATACGACCTGGGCAGACCATATTGTTCCGCAATAAAATTGCGCACCATTTCATTGGAGATGGGGGAAAAGGTGCATTGACGGGAATCCCTGAAATAGCGCTGCATATCATATTCGACCGTGACCCCGTATCCGGCCAGGATATCCAGTCCCCGGGTGCCCGCTTTGAAGGCCATCTCGGAGCTGACCAGCTTGGCCATAGCGGCTTCCAGGTGGCAGGGTTGTCCGGCCTCGAGAAGCCAGGTGGCCTTATAGGTGATCAGCCTGGCGAATTCCAGATCCATGACTGTATCGGCGATTTTGTGTTGGATGGCCTGGTATTGTCCGATAGGCCGGCCAAAGGCTTCCCGGGTCCTGGCATATTCCACCATATCTTCCAGAGCCGCCTGACCGATGCCGTTGGTCAGGGCCGCCACCATGATTCTTTCGTGGTTAAGCGTCTTTAAAAGCTCATACCAGCCGTTATTTAGTTTGCCCAGCATGAAGGCAGCGGGGACCCTCGCCTCGTCGAAAAAAATTTCGCAGGCCGAGGCCCCTTTAATGGTGAATTTTTTAAGGGGAACGATCTTTATTCCCGGATTATCACGTACCGGAATCAGGAAGAGGGAAAGGGCGTTTGTTTTTTTAGTCGTTTCCCTGTCCGTTTTTACGAGAGTTAAAAGGTAATCAGCCTTGTGAGCATTAGTGATGAATACCTTCTGGCCGCTAACGACGAAAGAGTCCCCCTCCTGCCGGGCAAAGGTCCTCAAGGCCCCGAGGATATCCGTACCCCCTCCCGGTTCAGTCACCGCCATGGCGAACCGGATCTCGGCCTCGGCGATCTTGGGAAGGAAGAATCGTTTCTGCTCCTCCGAGCCGCTGAAAAGGATGGCCCTGGCCCCGAAACCGGTGGTGGCTCCGAAGGACATGGCCACAGCCGCCGAGCCCCGGGCGAATTCCTCATTGATGATCACGTCATCCAGGAAGGTTCCACCCACACCGCCGTATTCCTCCGGCACGGCCATTTCAAAAACCCCGAGGTCTTTAATTTTCTTCCACATGGCCTCATCGATAAACATCTTCTCCGGGTCTTCATCCAGATCCCGGGCATAGGGCCCTTTGATTTCCTTATTGACAAATTTCCGTATATTGTCCCTGAGCATCTTCTGCTCTTCCGTGAATCCGAAATCCATTGGTTTTATCTCCGTTCCTCTGTCAAAAAAATATGTCCAAGAGGTCTAATAAGACCTATTTAAACTTCGGCGCCCTCTTTTCCAGAAAAGCCTTTACCCCCTCCTGAAAACCTTCACCCTCCGAGGCCAGGCTGGCCGCCCCTCTCTCTATGAAGAGAGCGGCATCCATACCCGCCACTTCCAGCCCGTAGGTTAAGGCCTTTTTCGCCATCCTTAAAGTATAGGAAGACTTTTCGGCTATCTTCTGCCCTGTCTCAAGGGCCGATTTATAAGCCTGGCCTTGGGGTACGACCTTATTGACCAGCCCCAGCTTCTCCGCTTCCCGGGCCTCGATGCGGGTCCCGGTATAAATCATCTCTTTGGCCTTTCTGGCCGGGATGGCCCTTAAAAGACGGGTTGTTCCGCCCCAGCCGGGAATCAGACCGATGTCGATTTCGGCCAATCCAAAGGTGGCGTTTTCCGCGGCGATGATGAAATCACAGGCCAGGGCGAGTTCAAGGCCGCCGGCCAGGCAATGACCGTTCACCGCGGCGATGATCGGTTTTTCTATCCGCTCCATCATCAGCCGGGTAATCTCCTCACCGGTAATAAGCCAGTCGTACCGGGCCATGGAATCTTTAGCCAGTTTTTCAAAAAACATGGCAATGTCACCGCCGGAACAAAATATTTTTTCTCCCGATCCTGTCAATATCCCCACCTTGGTCTCTTTGTCTTCCTTAAAGTCCCGTAAGGCATCAAGCAATTCTGAGGCCATTTTCTGATTGATAGCGTTCCGGACCTCCGGTCGGTTGAGGATTATCGTGGCGATTCGGTCTTTCTTCTCATAATGAATGGTTTCGTAGGCCTTTTCTTCCATCTTCCCTTCTCCTTGGGTCATTCATGACCCCCTTCAGTCAACTCATCACCCGGGACCGCGGTTATAAGGGCAACCTGCCGTAATGGAATCTCATACCGGCCAAATTCCGTTTCAGCCGACAAGCGGGTATTGCCGTTAACCATCAAGGTGATTGATTTTCCGTTCTTCATCATTATAGTGACTGACGAAACATCGCCGGCGTCTTGCCTGGACATAGAGGCGATATTCCTAAGAGGAACCTGAAGTTCCCCTTTTCCAAAATCACCGGCAAGAAAGCTCTTTTCATCAAAGCTGAGGTTGAAGATACGCATGCTATTATTACCGGAATCAGACAGATCCCAATAGAGGGAGCCTGCTTCTTCCGGTTTTACCGTCGCCGATGAACCGATACCATTGATGGTCATGTCCCAGGTAATCTCAGCCAGTTTTTCAGGTGTGTAACGCGGGGCGATCTTGAGCATATTGCCCAAGCCCTCACCCAGCCCAAGCATAATGAAGGAACAGACTTCCTCATCGATCTCCTTTATCCATCCATGATTTCTCGCCCAGCGGAAATCTTTCATCAAAGGCCCGGCGAGCATCCGATAGGCATCACCAGCCTTTTTAGCCAACTCAGTATCCTTGCTTTCCAGACTCTGGTTAACCAGATTCAAGATTCCACAAAAGGTCGGGTAGGCTTTGAGAAATGCAGTAAGCCTTTTTTGAAATCTAAGTTTGTAGTTGGTTTCTTCCCGGATATCGAGCCAGACCTCTTTGGGAATGACGATGGTGGATAATCGGTCGATGCAATTGAGCAGCAGTTCCTTCTTACCCTTGAAATAGAGATAAAGGGTCCCTTTTCCAATACCGAGGGCATTGGTAATCTCCTCTATCTTGGTTTCGGCAATGCCGTTTTTGGAAAAATATTCTATGGCCTTATCAATAATCTCTTGTTTTTTATTTAATGACCGGTCATTCATAGTCTGGTTCCTTCCTTGGACGAAATGGTTTCCCCCGATCATGATCGCACAATTCCGGCCTGTTTTCAACGAATGTTGCCTGTCTGTGATGGAAAAGCCTTGTTGAATCATCTGGTTTTAAACCGTACCGCCCATCCATTTGGGGGGCCGCCATTACTCCTTTTACAAATTGACTGACTGGTCATGTTCTGGTTATAAACATCTTATCAGTCAATGTCAAGAAAAAAAATAAAAAACAAACAGGGCCTTTAATTCGTTCATAATTTACAGAAAAAATATTTAACATATTGATTATAAAGTTAAATATAAAAATATAAAATATTTCTTGACATGGCCCTATTTTTTAATATAGTCTGGCTTAAAAATCTGACCAGTCAGTCATATTATAGGTTTCGGCTTCAAAACCAGAGACAAGTCAGGGCAGCAAGAAGGAGGTTCAAAATTATGGGAAAAGGTGATTTTGCCATCATCGGGACCGCCGAGGTCCCTCACGGCATGTTTCCCGAGCGGAGTGAATTCGAGATTGCTTATACGGTCGCCAGGACCGCGGTACAAGATGCGGGAATCGATATGAAAGATGTCGATTCGGTTTTAACGGCCGCGCACATCATGGGCACCGAGTACAACACGGAAATGTTCTTCGGCCATTTACCGGAAGCGATAGGCGCAAGGAACAACAAGATATATGCGACTACAGTTTCCGGTGGGGGCTCAAGCAGTTCCATCCTGAAGACGGCCATGGGCGTGCTCGAATCCGGTCACACGGATACGGTGCTTGTGGTGCATGCCCAGCGCTTTTCCCAGTTCAGCTCCAATGAGCAAATCAAGTATTTTGCCCATGCCGGCGCGAGCCTGGAATGGGAAGTTCCCTACGGCATGACCTATAACGGTCTGGCTGCCATGATGGCCAATGCCTATATGGAACACTCCGGCACCACCATCGAACAAATTGCCGCCGTTTCCGTAGCCTGCCGCAAGTGGGCCTGTCTGCAACCGAATGCCATGTTCAATAAGAAGGAATTAACCATAGAAGACGTGCTGAAGAGCAAAATGGTGGCCGCTCCTCTCACCGCTTTCATGTGCAACGTACTCTGTGACGGAGGAAGCGCTTTTGTCATGACCACCGCAGAAAAAGCCCGGCAGATCGCCAGGAAAACCGGTGTCAAACCGGTGTATATCCTTGGTACCGGGTCGCGTTACTCCCACAGATTTATCACCAGTGCCGTGCCGGATTTTGCGGATATGGGGAAAATGGTCAAATTTTATATTCCTCCTGCCAACGAGGCCTATGAACAGGCCGGACTGGAGCCGAAAGACATGGATATCTTCGAAGCCTACGGGGCCTATCCCCATTTGGACCTCATCTGTCTGGAGGCCATGGGTGTCGCCGGACCGGGCAAGGCCGGAGCGCTGGTCGCGGCCGGGGAGACAAGCCCTGGCGGCAAATACCCCGCGATAACCAATGGGGAGGCCCTGAGCTTCGGCCATACAGGGACCGGGGTTGGTTTTGCCTTGTTTGCCGAGTCTGTGCGCCAGTTGCAGGGGAAGGCTGGTAAGGCTCAGGTCCCCGATGCAAAATTCCTCATATTTAACTGTGGCGGCGGCGCCTATTCCGATGTCCATTTTACGGTCCTCGGAAATGAAGTTCCCTAATGAAGGAGCAAATAATATGGATACCACGACACTAAAAGAAAAATTTAAACTCACCGATGAGGATCTCAGGAAACCATTGCCGGTTCCCACAAAATGGTCCAAACCGTTCTGGGAAGGCGCAAAGGAGCACAAGCTCCTGCTCAAGACATGCCAGGATTGTGGTCATATCGATCACCCGCCCTATCTCTACTGCACGGAATGTCAGAGTGACAACAGTGAATGGGTACAAGCGTCAGGCCGGGCAACCCTCTACGCCTTTGCCGTCAATGAGGTCGGTGTTCCCTTTCCCTTTATGCCTGATCTGCCCTATGTAACGGCCTTAATAGACCTCAAGGAAGGCCCTCGCATGGTCTCCACTATCGTTGAATGTGATTTTAAAGATATAAAGAACGGCATGGAACTGGAATGCGTTTTTGATGATGTATCACCGGAATACAGCCTTCCGAAATGGAGACCGGTAAAGGGTGTTTATGGAATTCGTCAGACTTTTTGAACCGATAACAATAAATAAAGTGGCTATACCGAACAGGATCGTCATGCCGGCCATGGCCCTGTTCTATACCGGCGACTATACCTTCACCGACCGCTTCAAGGTCTTTTACCGGGAGAGGGCCAAAGGGGGCGTGGGCCTCATGATTATGGGGCCTATGGCCATCGACCGGGTCGGGAGCAATCCTTTTATGCCAGCCCTCTTCGTCGATAAGTACATCGCTCCGATCCGGGGTTTTGTCGGTGAGCTTCATCAGGATACCAAGGCCAGGATCGGGGTACAACTGATGCACCAGGGCCGCAATGCCTTTTCTAAATACACGGGAATCACTCCCATGGCCCCTTCGGCCCTGGCGAGTCTCCTGACCGGTGAAGTCCCCAGGGAGATGACCAGGGAAGATATCGAGGAAGTGCAGGAGGCCTTTGCCAGCGCCGCACTCCGGGCCCTTAGTGCAGGATTCGATTACATCGAAATCATAGCGGGGGGCAGCTATCTGATCGGTGAATTCCTGTCGCCGGTCACCAATCAGCGAACCGACGAATACGGCGGGCCCATAGAAAACAGGATGCGCTTCGGGCTGGAAGTGATCGGGAAGGTGAGAGAGGCCATCGGTCAGGATTTCGCCATGGGTATCAGGGTCTCGGGGCACGATTTTGTGAAAGGCGGCCATACTAACCTGGAATCCGCCCTCTTTTGTGTCGAGGCTGAAAAGGCCGGTGTGGACGCCATCAATGTTACCGGCGGATGGCACGAGACCGCGGTCCCCCAGATCACCAGTGACGTCCCTCCCGGTGCCTATGTCTACCTGGCCAAGGGCATCAAGGAAAAAGTGAAGGTTCCCGTTTTCGCCTCCAACCGCCTGGGAGGCCCGCGCCTGGCTGAGAAGGTCTTGCGTTCCGATGCTGCGGATATGATCTGCTGGGGCCGGCCCCTCATTGCCGACCCCGACCTTCCCAACAAGGTCAAAGCCGGCCGGCTCGACGAGATTGTGCCCTGCATAGGTTGCAACCAGGGCTGTCTCGATTCGATTTTTTCCGGCCAGCCCGTATGCTGCACCCTCAACCCCAGGGTGGGCCGGGAAGAGGAAACCAAAGTAATAGAAGCAAGGGTGAAAAAACGAATTTTTGTGGCCGGCGGAGGACCGGCAGGAATGCAGTTTGCCCTCACCGCCCGTCAGAGGGGACACGACGTCACCCTGTATGAAAAAGATGAGAAACCGGGAGGCCAGGTAAATCTCATCGGCCACATTCCTGGGAAAGAAGAGTTCCCACAGGCCGTGAATAGCCTTGAAAAGCGCGTTCAAAGAGCCGGTGTAACGATCAGGCTCGGAACCACCTTGAGTCGGGAAATCGTGGAAAAAGAAAAACCGGATCTCCTGGTCGTGGCTGCCGGGGCCAGGCCGGCCGGGATCGATGTCCCTGGGATAAACAGGCCGATGGTCTGTAATGCCTGGGACATCCTCAACGGCTCGGTCCCCGAAATCGGCCGGCAGGTGGTCATCATCGGCGGAGGGGCCATCGGCTGTGAGACGGCCCTTTATGTGGCCAGGCTGGATGTGCTGGATGACCGGACCTTTGCCTTTTTGGCTTATCATGAGGCCGAAGATTTGGACCGGCTTCGGAAATTGCTTTACCGCAGCGGGCGAACGATCACCGTCCTGGAGATGATGGAGAAAATGGCCGGAAACGTGGGCATCAGCACAAGGTGGGGCCTGCTGAAAAACCTCGGGCTCCTGGGTGTGACTCTCCGTTCACAGGTTACGGTTGTCAGCATCGAAGAGGACGAAGTGGTCATAAAGACCGAAGACGGCTTGGAATCCATCCCGGCGGACACGGTCATCCTGGCCGCCGGGTCCAGGGCCGTCAACGATCTTGCCGGGGAAGTGCGGGACCTGGGAGTAGAAGTGATTACCATCGGCGATGCCCGGGAGCCGCGTAAAATCGCCGAGGCCGTAAAGGAAGGATTCGACGCGGCCTTGAAAGCCTGAAGCAGGCAGCAGGGCAGAATGGATGTGCGTCCTATCAGGAAGAATATAGGTATGGAAGTGAAACATGGATAATTCGCTGGTTATGCTCCCCGTCCTGTTGCTCCACGGACTCGTCTACGGGATGCTCATATTCCTGGTAGCCTCCGGCCTGACTTTGGTGTTGGGCCTGATGGACATCCTCAACTTTGCCCATGTGTCCATCTACATGATCGGTGCCTACATCTGTTTTCAATTGGTCCAATGGACCGGCAATTTCTGGTTATCCCTTTTGGTTGCACCAATTGCCTGTGCCGTTTTGGGCATCCTGATAGAACGCTTCCTCATCCGCAGGATACATGGGTCAGGACACTTGAACGAGCTTCTGGCCACCTTCGGACTCGCTATGATGATTACCGAGATCATTAACTGGGTTTATGGATCGACTCCCCTTCCGGTACAGACTCCCAGCCAATTGTTGGGGTCCCTGAAGCTATGGTCGAATGTCCAATATCCCCTTTACCGTTTATTTATCCTGGCCCTGGCCGGAATAGTGCTGGTCTTCATGTTCTATATCCTCAAGAAGACCCGTCTGGGGATTGCGATCAGGGCCTCGGTGGAGGACGGGGATATGGCCAACGCTTTGGGGACCAACGTGGCTGTCGTCTCCATGGTGGTGATGGGAATCGGTGCCTGGCTGGCCGGCATCGCCGGGGTCATTATCGCCCCTTACCTGAGTGTTTACCCAGGCATGTATGTTGACATGATCACCGATTGTTTTGCGGTTATTGCCGTCGGCGGGCTGGGCAGCCTGGGAGGGGCTTTTATCGCTTCTTTGCTCGTCGGCCAGATTCAATCCTTAGGGGTCATATTCATCCCCAGGGTGTCCATCATTCTTATTTATCTGCTCATGGCGGCCGTATTTACGCTTAAGCCCAGCGGGCTTTTCGGAAAAAAAGAATGAACCCATCCATCAAGACCGTCAGTCTCCTGCTGTTCCTTGCAGCCCTTGTCTTTTTCCCCCTGACGGGGATTAAGTTTTACACCTATTTACTTACCGAATGCTTTATCTATTCCATGGTGGCCGTAAGCTACTATTTATTACTTGGGCATACGGGCTTGATGTCCTTCGGTCATGCGGCCTTATTTGGAGCAGGGGCCTATACCGCGGCCATCCTCCTCACCAACTTTTCCGGTCTTCCGGTAATCCCTGCCGTTTTCATCGGGGGATTCTCCGGGCTGCTCTGTGGCTTCCTGATCGGATTGTTGGTTCTCCGGCTCACTAAAATCTACCTGGCCTTCGGGACCCTGGCCCTGAGTCAAATGCTCTGGGCCGTAGCCTGGAAGTGGCGAAGTCTCACGGGTGGCGATGATGGCTTGTCAGGCTGGTCCATGAGGCAGGTGACCTTTCCGGGACTCGCTCCTTTCAGTCTGACCAGCATCTATTTTCTATATTATTTGGTCCTCCTTTTTGCCGTTGTTTCCATCGTGTTTTGCTGGTTTCTTACCCGGACCCCTCTCGGGGAGGCCCTCTCCGGCATAAGATCAAACCGGAACAGGGCCGACTTTCTCGGCATCAACGTCAATCAGGCTAAGCTGTTAGCCTTCGGTTTTTCAGGGCTCATCGCCGGTCTGTCCGGGGCCCTCTTCATTCTGTTCAAAAAAACGGTTTCCCCCGACTGCCTCAACATGTCCACCTCATTCGACATCCTGATTATTTCCGTTATCGGGGGTTACGCCAACTTTGCCGGCCCGGTCGTGGGGTCTTTTATTTACGTATACCTGGTTGAGTATCTCAGCTCTTTTACGGAAAGATGGCAGTTGCTCATGGGCACTTTTTTTGTGCTTCTTGTCCTCTTTTATCCCGGGGGGGTGGTGGGAATGGTGCAGCAATTTTTAAACCGGATTCCTTTCCTGAACCGAAAAGGGGAGGCGTGACAATCATGCTGACTCTAAAAGGGATCTCGAAATATTTTGGAAGCCTGGGGATCATCATCAATGTCGATTTGGAGGTGATCGAAGGAGAGAGGCATGCCCTTATCGGGCCCAACGGGGCTGGAAAAAGCACACTCTTCAATCTCATTACCGGGCACTACAGGCCTACAGGCGGCCTTATCCAATTCAAAGACCGGCGAATAGACCGGTTGGCACCCTTTGAGATTATTCGATTAGGCATTGCCCGATCCTTTCAGATCATCAACATCTTCAGGGACATGACGGTCTATGAAAACATGAGGATCGCGATTACGGCCAAGCACCGGTTGAATCTCAACTTCACCAGGAGACTCTTAAGGATGGGCAGCATACAGGAAGAGACCGAATCTCTTTTAAACCGGGTCAATCTCTTCCAATTCCGGAAAGAGCCGGCCGGAACACTCGGTTACAGCCAACAAAGGGCCCTGGAAGTCGGCCTGGCTGTGGCCCTTGACCCTGACCTTCTGCTTCTGGATGAACCCGGGGCAGGACTTTCACCGGAGGAGGCCGGTGAGTTTGTCAGGTTGGTAAAAGAGGTAACCGCCGGGAAGACCCTCCTCATTGTGGAACATGACATGGAGGTCGTCTTCGATCTGGCGGACCGAATCAGTGTTCTCAACCACGGCACCATTGCGGCCACGGGCACACCGGAAGAAATCAAAAACAATCAGACCGTAAAAGAGGTTTATCTCGGCGGCGTGCTGGACAGGAAAAATTCCCATGCTGTTGCAGGTTGAAGAAGTCCACACCTATTATGATAACAGTCATGTCCTCGACGGGGTCAGCCTGGAGATCGCCGAAGGGCAGACGGTAGCCCTTCTGGGAAGGAATGGTGTGGGAAAATCAACCATATTGAAAAGCATTATGGGGCTGGCTCCACCGCGAAGGGGATCGATCCGCTATAAAAACGAAGAGATGGTCGGTAAGGAGCCCTTTCGAATTGCCCGGAAGGGAATCGGCTATGTCCCTGAGGAGAGAAGGATCTTCCCCGGTCTTACCGTCCGGGAGAACCTGATCATGGGACTTAAAAAGGGAATCGGAAAAGATGCCCGGGGAAAAGTAGCCATAGAGCGGGCCTATAGCCGGTTTCCCCAATTAGCCGCCCGCGATGCCACTCTGGGGGGGAATCTTTCCGGAGGTGAGCAGCAGATTCTTACCCTGGTCAGGACCCTTCTGGGTGACCCGAAACTGGTGCTGATCGACGAGCCGACCGAAGGATTGAGTCCGATTATGGCCGAGCTCATCTTCGATATAATCGGAGAAATCCGTGCCCAGGGGATAGCCGTGCTCCTTATCGACCGGAATTTGACCTATACCTGCACCTTGGCGGAGCAGGTGTACTTCATGGTTAAGGGGACCATCGTCTTCACGGGGACCGGGAAGGAGGTGCTGGACAATAAGGAGATCCAGCA
>CAZVHO010000078.1:19065-24372 GCA_964627515.1 uncultured Thermodesulfobacteriota bacterium
ATGAAACGTTTTATGGCAAAGGTTTTATTGGCAGTCTGTATGGTCGTTCTGATTTTATCCTCTGCATGGGCGGAAAAGCCCATCCGAATCCTTAGTCTCTATCCCCTTTCCGGACCGATTAAGGCCAATTCGGAACAATGGACTCTTGGCGAGAAACTGGCCGTAGAAGAGGTAAACGCCCAGGGGGGGTTGTTAGGGCGCAAGATTGAGCTTATCTTTGAAGATACCCTCCTCAAACCCGAGGTAGCCACCTCGAAGGCCCAGAAATATCTGCTGGACGGGAAGGTAGACATCCTTATAGGTGCCGGATCCAATGTGGTCAAGCCCCTTCAGGACCTGGCCAAACAGTATAACGTTCCTCTGGTTATGTTTGCCCATGCGGATGAGGAAACGGGAAAGAACTTCAGCTATAATTCCATCAGGCCCACCTGGAATACCGCCATGTCGGCCCGGGCCATTGTGGCCTATGCCGCGAAATATCTGAAGCCCAAAAAGGTTTATCTGCTCAATCAAGATTATTCCTATGGGCGGGATTTTGGGGCAAACATCAAAAAGGAACTGGCCCGGCAGATTCCCGGAGCCCAGATCGTTGGAGAAGATTATCATCCCCTCATGTCGAAAGACCTTTCTCCTTTTCTGACCAAGATAAAAATGTCCGGGGCTGAAGTTCTTCTCACGGCCGATTATGGTCTTGACATCAGCGTGTTGCTGAAGCAGCGCCGTGACCTGGGGGTAAAGACGACCGTCTTAGGCCCCGCCCTGGCGGATGCCTCGATCGCCCGGGAGAACCCGGAGGCGGCTTTGGGCGCCCATGCCTGCGACACCTGGTTTAATACGAATCCCACGAAAGAAAGTGTCGATTTCATAAACAACTGGAAAAAATTTATCAAAAGCAGCGAATATCCTCTGCCAACCGGTCTCAGTGCCAGGGATTACATAGGGATGAAATTTCTTCTTGAGGGCATCCGGAAGGCCGGTTCCGTTGAAGCCCAAAAACTCATAGCGGCCCTCGAAGGTCTTCACATGAAATCGATCACCGGGGAAGTCTATATGCGGGCCTGCGATCACCAGATGATCATGCCCATTCAATGCGTTTCGATTGACAAAAAGGCCCCACCCTATTTCGGTGTGCCGGTTACCATGCCGGTTTCCATAACCATGATCGATGACCAGGACATCGACAACCCGCGGTGCAAGAAGAAATAAAGGCATTTTATGGGACAGTTAAAGGACAAGGTTGTTTTGATTACAGGGGGGAGCTCGGGAATAGGCCGGGCTTCCGGCCTGGTCTTTGCCAGGGAAGGGGCCAGGGTCATCTTGTCCGATGTGGATGTTGAGGGCGGTATGGAAACGGCGGGACTTATCAAAGCAAACAATGGTGAGGCCCTCTTCATCAAAGCCGACGTGACCCGAAAAAACGAAGTCGAAGGCCTGATTGACCAAACGATCCGAACCTACGGGCACCTGGACTGTGCCTTGAATAACGCCGGAATCTTAGGAAAATCTTTCAACATCACGGAGTGGGACGAAGCGGATTGGGACAGCGTCATGGCCGTCAACCTCAAGAGCGTCTGGTTATGCATGAAGTATGAACTTCTTCACATGGCCGGACGGGGAAAAGGATCCATTGTCAATGTGGCCTCCACCGCGGGTTTGGTGGCTTCCATGAGGAACGCCGCTTACTGTGCCGCCAAACACGGGGTGATCGGCCTGACGAAAGCCACGGCCGCGGCCTATGCTAAAACAACCAAGATCCGTATCAATGCCTTATGTCCGGGGGTAACGGACACACCCCTCATCAAAAGCAATGAGAGCGACCGGCAAAAAAGCCAGGAGTATCTTAAACTCGTCGTTCCGGCGGGACGGTTGGCAGCACCCGAGGAACAGGCCGAGGCGGCCCTCTGGTTATTATCGGACGCCGCTTCGTACGTGGTTGGTGCCGCCCTGCCCGTGGATGGCGGTCTGGTCCTGCAGTGACCTGCTTTGAAGGTCTTTATTAAGGAAACAACAGGGTTGCCGTCAAAGATTGTAGATAATGGAATCTGAAAGTCAGAAGGGCTCTGTTTGGTATGCCATAATAACTTAACTTTATGATAGGAGGATAAGCATGCGTTATCTTGTTACAGGTTGTGATGGGCAGTTGGGTGGCAGAGTGGCGGCGGATATGCTTACGGAGGTAGCTGGAGAACAGTTAATCTTCACCTGTCCGGATTTTAATCGTGTCCCGAAATCGAGAAAAGATTATTGGGAATTCCTGGGAGTTTCATTAAGAGAAGCCAACTATGACAACAAGGAACAAATGATTCAAGCTTTTCAAGGTGGCGATCGTTTATACGTGGTATCCGGCGTAATAATTGGACCAGAACGTGTTCAACAGCACAAAAATGTCATTGATGCCGCTATGGCAGCCGGTGTAAAACACATCACCTATACCTCATTCCTGGGCGCTAATAGACCAGAATACACCCAATTTGTATTGCCTGACCATACTGCAACCGAAGAGTATTTACGTTCGTCCGGAGTAAACTTCAATATTATGAGAAACAATCTTTATTTAGAAAACTACTTAACTAATTCGGTTATGTTAGCCAACATAAGCGGTGATAAATGGGTAACTACCGCTGGAGACGGGAAAGCCACCTTTATTCCCAAGGATGATAGCGGCCGTGTTGCTACTGCACTTTTGCTGGGTAAAGGTGAACATAATATGGACTATGATATAGTAGGCGGAGAATTGATCAGTCAGCGTGAAATCTGTGAAATGGTATCCAAATTCTCAGGCATAAACTATGAATATGTAACCTTAAAAGAAGATGCATTTTATGAATATTTAGATTCCATCAAAATACCACGAGATTCCTATGGTGACTATTCCGTATCACCGGTACCCTGGTGCGGTAACGACATGGTAACCAATGAGTCCAGTATCAGAGATGGTTTAATGGCAATTCAAAACGATAACGTAGAAAAACTAACTGGCAGAAAACCACTATGTTGCGCAGATCTTCTGGAAAAATACGCTTATGTATGGAGAGACAGAGTATCTACTTATTGGGGTATTAAACCTTAAAAGCCTCTTTAGTATGTTCCCTGCCTTTGCGAGGCCGGGGCCCATCTGCCGATTGTCCGGGAGGAGACCTTTGCCCCGATCCTTTACCTGATCCCTTACCATACCCTGGAAGAGGCCGTCGCCATCAACAATGGGGTCCCCCAGGGGCTGACCTCGGCCATCTTCACCCGGGACGTTCAGGAAGCGGAATTATTCTTGAGTCCGCAAGGGTCGGACTGCGGCATCGCCAATGTCAATATCGGCACTTCGGGCGCCGAAATAGGCGGGGCCTTCGGAGGAGAAAAGGAAACCGGCGGCGGCCGGGAGGCCGGTTCCGACGCCTGGAAGGCCTATATGTGGCGTCAAACCTGCACCATCAACTGGTCCGGGGACCTTCCCCTCGCCCAGGGAATCCGCTTTGAAACCGGCTGAAGGGGACCGAGACTTATAGACATCAAGAGAGTATCCGGTCCTTGGAAGACTTCCTCAGAGGCTCGATTGTGAGGTCCCATGACCTTTTCTTAAATCCTCTCATCGATAGACGTAATCCCCGGCCCGATATCTCGGGGGAATGACCAGGATCTGAAGAAAGGAGTCATATTTTCCGCCCGAATGGATGATGTGATTACCTTTGTTGTTCAACTCCCAGGAGAAAGGCTCGAACCAGCCTTCACGGATGTAATGGCCGGAAATAAGGACATGTAATTGCTGGCCCTTATGCCAGATCCGGCTATGGGGCCAGATCTCGATGTCCACCGGGACGATTTCCCCTGGCTTCAGTTTAAGGTCCCTCTTATGGGCCTCGACCGCTTGAAAATGGCGAATGGAACTATGCAATTTAACCAAGACTTTAAAATTAAATGTAAATTTGATGGTTTCGTAAAAAGTCGCCAAACGGGCATTTTTAGGAAATTGATATTAATCAAATCAGTATGTTAGATGATAGATAGTCATGATTTTTGAATTTTTACGAGACCATCAAATTTAATTTATTGACAAACATTTATTCCAATGAATTTTAGAGGGAAGCCTACGAATTCACTTAACCTCTTTATTCGAAATAGCGATGGCGAGCATGTCAACCAATTGGTCTATCTCCATCATTTTATCACTTTGGTCATTCTTTTCGACTATTAACCAGCGAAGAGCCATATGGACAAAAGCACCTAAAAACATATTTTTGAACACCCTCGGGTTAATATCAGGCCTGAAATGTCCCGAAGACTGGCCTTCCTTGATCAACTCTTCGAACTTGTTTAAATATTGTTGGTATATGGCGTAGGCCTTCGACTCATAAAAACGGGGGTTTAGTTTGACGTCCAGCAGGAAGAGTTTCAAGAAATCACGATTCGGTAGATACAGAGTGAAATGATACCTGATGAATCGGCGCAATTTTCTTAAAGGAGATTTTATGTCGAATGTGTGCGGCATTTGTTCCAGATGTGCCTGAAAGTGTCTCTCGGTGATGGACAACAGGAGGGCTTCCTTGGTTTCAAAATAATCGTATATTGTCCCCTCCGCCACACCGGAACTATTGGCTATCTCGGCTATAGTCGCTTGCTTAAAACCATGTTTGCCGAAAATTTTTTCCCCTGACTGTAAAATCCGGGTCTCGATATTTGGCTTTTCCGTTGGGTCAGCACGCTGAATCATTGATAGTACCAAGTTCACGATGTCATCGAAAAAATCGATGCTTCTTTCGGTCTCCCTGGAGGCAAAACAACTTATGGCCTCCATATCGAAACTGCCGTAAAGGATGTCCCTGATGAGACCCATGTTTACGTCGCCGCGGAAGACACCTTCGCTGACCCCTTGTTCTAAAATGTCCATGGTTATTTGGGCATGCCCCTGCATGACTTTGTAGCAGGCAGTAGAATAGAAATTTTGATTGGAGCGGCATTCGAAAAGTAACATACGTATATATTCGGGATGACGATCATTGTACCTCAGGCTGTACCAGATCAGTTTCCGCAGACGCGATTCCGGATCCTTGATTCCCTGGAGGGATTCCTTCAATTCCAGTACGGCTTCCCCCAGGTGTTTAGCGGCAACGGAAAAAAGAAGATCTTCCTTGTTTTTAAAGTATTTATAAACAAGTGAGTCGGCTACTGCCGCCTTCTTGGCCACTTTTGCAATGGTTGATTTTCGGAGGCCGTCTTTAGCGATCAGGTATTCTGCCGCCGCAAGAATTTTATCTTTATTGGAAGTCACGAAGTGGATTCCTCTTACTTAAGATTTTTTTGTTAACAGGTCAAAGT
>CAZVHO010000079.1:0-5947 GCA_964627515.1 uncultured Thermodesulfobacteriota bacterium
TAAATATCTTTTTAATATTTGGGTTGTCCTGAAATAATTGGGACTTCAAGGGAAGACGGTGCAAATCCGTCGCGGACCCGCCGCTGTTACCCCGCCTTTTGTTGAAAAAGGAACCCTGTTAGCCGTGAGTGCCACTGTTCCGCCAAGTCTGGAATGGGAAGGCCGCTAAGAGGGCGGGGAAGTCAGAAGACCTGCCCAAAAGGTGGTAGCAGATATTTCCCTCGTGGATAGGGGGGTGGCTGCCAAGAGGATAAAAAACGGTATCCCCACTTTGATGACTCAAGGTGGGGATTTTTTTTGGGGGAAAAAATACCTTTTGAAAGGAAAAAAATTATGCCTGCACTGAACACCATCATCGAATCCATCACTCCCATTGATCGTCCTTTAGAGACGGCTATTCGGGCCCATCTGGATCAACTGACCAAGCCGCCCAAAAGTCTGGGCCGGCTCGAAGACCTGGCTGCCCGTTATTGCCTGATCACCAACACGACCCGGCCTTTGTTGGGAAGGAAAAAAATATTCACCTTTGCCGGGGATCACGGGGTGGCGGAAGAAGGGGTCTCGGCCTATCCCAAAGAGGTGACGCCCCAAATGGTTCGGAATATATTAGCCGGAGGGGCGGCGGTGAATGTCCTGGCCAGGCATGCCGGAGCGGAAGTCTGCGTGATCGACATGGGGGTGGATGATCCGTTAGCCGATGCGCCGAATCTTATCCGCCGCAAAATAAAGTCCGGGACCAACAATATGGCAAAAGGAGCGGCCATGAGCCTTGAAGAAGCCGGGCAAGCCATAGAAGCCGGGATCGAGTTGGCCCGGTCGGCCGCTCAAGAAGGTGTGACCCTCATCGGGACCGGGGAAATGGGCATAGCCAACACCACCCCTTCATCGGCCCTTTTTGCCGCCTTGCTGCCCTGCCCGGTGGAAGATATTACCGGCCGTGGCACCGGGATCGATGATGCCGGATTGATTAAAAAAATAGAAGTCATCAAGCGGGCCTTGAAGGTCAACCAGGCAAGGTTGGGTGATCCGCTAAGCACCCTGGCCGCCGTAGGCGGTTTGGAGATTGCCGGTATCTGCGGTCTTTGTCTGGGTGCGGCGGCTTCCCGTATTCCGGTGGTGGTCGATGGATTCATTTCTTCAGCCGGGGCCCTGGTAGCCTGCCGGTTATGCCCGTCCGTCCGGGAGTATCTCTTTTTCAGCCACCTGTCCGAGGAAGCCGGGCATGCCACCTTTTTGCGGCTTTTTAAAGTGGAACCGATCCTGGATTTAAAGATGCGTCTCGGGGAAGGCACCGGTGCCGCCCTGGCCATGTCCATCATCGAGGCTTCGGTGAAGATCTATAACGAAATGGCCACCTTCGCCTCGGCCGGGGTGAGTGATAAAGCCTAGACAAAGATAATCGAAATTAGAAACCTTTTATTAGACAGGATTTATTTGAATCTTTGACAGATCCACCATAAATTATCCTTTCTGATCAGGCAAAGATATCCTTATTTCCAACCCCTTTTCCAGATTATAAGCCCCAATGGTTCCGCCATGCCGCTCAATGATCTTTTTGGCAATGGCCAGGCCCAGCCCTGAACCGGCGGCCTTGGATTGTTTAGCCCGATGGAAGGGGTCAAAGATCCTGGAAAGCTCGCTTTCGGGTAATTCCTCGAAGGTGTTGGTTATACTTATCTCTAAAAATCCAGGGGATTGTTTCGACAGGATATGGATCTGACCTTTTTCTGGTGTGAATTTAACGGCATTATCAAGAAGGTTTAAAAAGACGGTGGTCAGGGCTTCTTTATCCCCGAAAAAGGTGGGGAGTAATGAAATGTCCGACACAACACGCAGATCCTTTTTCTGGATCACCGGCTGAAATCGTCGAAGAAGCTCCCGGATAACTTCCGAAGGGTCAAAAGGTGCAAAGGTCAGGGGTGCTCCTTGCATATCCAACTTGGACAATTCCAGGATTCGACCTATGAGATGATCCAGTTCCTGGATATCTTCCCGTATCTCATCCAGGTGTCTTTCATAATGAACAACCTCCCCTTTTTCCAGTTTTTCCCGGAGTATCTCCTCGGAAATCCTGATCCTGGTGAGAGGCGTGCGCAGCTCATGGGAGACATGGGCCGTAAGTTCCCTGGCGTTCCCAATCATAGTTCCCAGTTTATCGGCCATTCGATTAAAGGCCTGGGCCAGGTCACCGATCTCATCTTTGCCCCTGACATCCGCTCGGCAGGAAAGATCCCCCTCGGCTATGGTTAAGGCCGATTGGCGGAGTTTTTCAAGACGACTGGTAATGATCCGTGATACGGGAAGGATCAGCAAAGCGGCCACCAGACCGACAATGAAAAGTCCCAAGGCAAAGCCTTGTACGGGATGAGGGGGCCCTTGCGGTCTGTCGAACAGGACATGGATATGACCCGTTTCTCCTCCCCCAAAAGCAATGGGCATAACCGCATAAAAATCCAGATCACGCCGATGGTAAATGGTTATATTCCCATAGGCCAGGGGAGGTTTTCTTCTAAGCCGGGAAACGAGATCCGGAATCTCCCCCGGGAAGGACTTCAAGGGAATGGTTCCGTCCGGTTTCTGAAGCCAGACCCTGGCCCCCAGAATGCTTCCGAAGTCCAAAATAAAATGTTTCAGTTGCTCATTTTGGGACAAATCCGCAACGGGTTCCGAGTGGATTTTATCTTCCACTACTTTTTTGATAATAAGGGCCTTGGTCCTGATGGATTCTTCCAGGCGGGCGGTGAAATGCTTTCCGGGCAAGGCTATAAAAAGGGCAAAGATCACGATCAAGGCAGTGAAAAGGACGGCTAAAAAGGATAAAAGGATCTTGATGTATAATTTGCCTGGTCTCATGACGCATCTATAAACATATAGCCACTGCCCCAAATGGTTTTGATCCTCTGGGGTGAGCGGGGATCGGGCTCCACCTTCGCCCGTAGTTTGCTGATATGGACATCAATGCTCCGATCAAAGGCCATAAAATCTCTCCCCCGGGCCAGGGTCATGAGCTGATCGCGACTCAAAACGGTATTGGGGTTCTTCATCAGCACTTCCAGAATCCGGTATTCAGCCGAGGACAGTTCTATTTCGCCGCCTCCCGTTGAAACAGTCTGCCTGGCCCTATTCAGCGTCACCCCTCCCGACTGGATAAAGAGACGTTCTTTGGCAGAGTGTTGGTCTGTGACTCCTGTTGCGGCCCGGCGCAAAACCGCTTTTATCCTGGCCAATAGTTCCCTCGGATTAAAAGGCTTGGGCAGATAATCATCTCCTCCCAATTCCAATCCCACAATGCGGTCCGTATCTTCCCCCCTGGCCGTGAGCATAACAACCGGCAGGTTATAATCCCGTCTGATCTCTTTCAGTATTTCCAGCCCATCCTTTCCTGGCAGCATAATATCCAGAATGACCAGGTCCGGTGATTCGGTGCCGATCGTCTGGAGGACACGGGAACCGTCCGAGAGGGCCAGAACACGAAATCCGTTATTCTCCAGGTATTCTTTGAGGAGTTTTTGAAGTTTTTCATCGTCATCGACCATTAAAACCAGATTTCCCATTTTTGTCACCTCCTTTTACTCTTTTTTACATTTATTTAACAAATTTTTACAAGCGGAAAAAAGATTCTTTACATCTCTGCAATAACATACCGGAAAAATAGAGCTAATAATCATTAACCCCAACACCAAGAAAGGAGTCAAAAAATGAAAACAAGAAACAAGGTCTTTATCGGGAGCGGTATTATCTTTTTGATAATGGTTCTCGCCGGATTCGGACTGGTGTCGGCCTATGGGCCATGGAGTGATTCGAGCGGGGGCTTTCCACCCCGGTTTCATGGCAACGGCTTTCATCCGGGGGCGCACAGCCAGGATATGGCCGATTTCATCCTTTGGCGGATGGATAAGAAGGCCAAGGAACTGAATCTCAGCGACACCCAGAAAGCGAAATACGAGGTCATCAAGGAAAATCTTAAAACCCATTTTTCCGAAACCCTGGGCCATCGTCAAAAGATGAAGGACCAGTTCCAAAAGGAAATGAGCAAAGAAGATCCCAATGTAAAATTTATGGTTGAATCCTTAAAAACAAAAATCAACGAAATGTCCGGTTTTCTGAATAAAAATCTGGACCTGCTGGTGGATTTCTATGACTCATTAGATAACAATCAAAAGCGACTGGTCAACGAGGAAATCAGGGAAAGAATGAAACGCCACCGATCCTGATTTTTCTGGATTCCGGGTCAAGCCCGGAATGACGACCATTTTCCCACTATCCGTCACCCCGGCGAAAGCCGGGGTCCGGATTTTATAACCTATTCGGGAAGACACCATGTCGATTCAATTACGTAACTCGTGCTGCCTCTGTTTACCGTTCCCTGGTTACGAGTTTTTGCGCCTCGGCACAAGCTGTCCCGGGGCTTGCTTCAAACAATTTCAATACGATTGAAACATTTTCCTCCTTCGGTTTTTCGTTTGCCCTCAAGGCCTTAAGCCAATTCTCTTCAAGTTCTCGCAGGCCGGTCCCGAACACCTCCTGCCATGGCCGGTCCTTCTCATGGGAAAGCCGGTGAAACTGCTTTATCTTGTTGATCCCATAGGTCTGAAACAGATAGTTGCCGAAGGACCCTGTTTCGGCATAGGCCTTATGTTGTTTGGCTTTATCATGAATCGAGAGCTTGCCGCCGCCCGCGTCCTTCATCCCCCATGATTCATGATCCGGTCCCAATTCATTCAAAGGGAGGTATGATTTTGTTTTTAAGAGAGCCAATACCCAGTCGTCACTGCTGAATCGACACATGGGGAAAGTTAATGGATTGCCGACCTGCGCTTCCGTAAGAATACCCATCATGTTGCGAATCAATTTGTCCTTTTGGGGGAATACGGCACTCGTAAGCTTGTGTGCCATCATTTGTGGTACTCCCTCAGTGCCGAAAACCCGAACGATGCGTAGGCGCTGACTTCCCTTCTTGTCCCAATAAAAAACGCTGGAATAGACCTCTCTTCGCGGCCGATCGAAATAGACCCTTATCTTTCCAAGTCGGTCTATTCCGGGGTCAGCAGACCAGAATGCAAGGACTTTATTGAGTGTTTCCTGGGCCATCCCGGCTAATCGTTTCAGTTGCTCATTGGAAAGATTGCCGGTTGTGTCACCCACTATCAGGTAAGGGGTTTCTATGGTGGTTTCAGAGGCCTGAGACCAGGCAGGACCTAATAATACGGCCACAAACATGGATAAAACGATCGCTATTCTTGTCATCGCTCCCTCCCTATTAAATCTTCTATGGTTTCTAATTTCAATACTCTTACAGACCAGGGGGTTGCATAACAAACGAAACTGCGGGGGATGGAAGCCCCCTCCGTGTTTATGCGTTGGTTGGCTGCTCGTTGTCTGTCCCTTCCGCTCCTTCTTTTTTCCCCAGTGTCTCGCGAACCTTGAAGCTCAGGTCCATCAGAGAGAAAGGCTTCTGGATGAAACAGACGCCTTCTTCCAGAATTCCGTGATGGGCGATTACGTTGGCCGTGTAACCGGACATGAACAGCCGCTTGAGGTTCGGGTAGAGCGATAACAGCCGCTTGCAAAGGTCACTTCCGGTCATCCCGGGCATAACCACATCAGTCACCACGAGATCGATCTCACCGGCATGCTCTTCGGCCAATTCAATGGCTTTGCCCGGCGTGCCTGCAGTCAGCACCCGATATCCAAGTCTTTCCAGCATCATCCTGCCCAGGTTCAGTATTGCCTTGTCGTCCTCCACCAGCAGAATAGTCTCGGGGCCGCCTGCGACCTTCCGGGATTGGCCTTCCGCCGAAACTTCTTCGCCTTTGCCCATATAGCGTGGGAGGCAGATCCGGATGGTCGTCCCTTCTCCCGGTTTACTATACACATTGATGAAGCCCTTGTTTTGCTTGACGATGCCGTACACGGTGGACAACCCCAGCCCGGTGCCTTTTCCCAT
>CAZVHO010000079.1:6047-24255 GCA_964627515.1 uncultured Thermodesulfobacteriota bacterium
TTTGCTTGACGATGCCGTACACGGTGGACAACCCCAGCCCGGTGCCTTTTCCCATCCCCTTGGTGGTGAAGAAGGGTTCGAAGAGATTTTCAAGGACTTCTTTTCCCATACCGGAGCCATTGTCGCTCACGGCGAGCTGGACATATTCGCCGGCGATAAAATCCTCGTGGATGGTGCAATAGACCTCATCAAAGGCCATATTGTTCGTCTCAATGGTGACCTTGCCCACCCCGGCGCAGGCATCACGGGCGTTGACACACAGGTTAGCCAAAATCTGGTCGATTTGGCTCGGGTCCATTTTGACGGGCCACAGTTCCACTCCCGGCAACCAGGCCAAATCGATATCTTCGCCGATAAGTCTTCGAAGCATCGAGAGCATGCCGGCCACCGTGTCGTTCAGGTCCAAGACCTTGGGTGACACAGTCTGTTTTCGGGCAAAAGCCAGAAGTTGCCGAGTCAGGTCGGCCGCCCGTTGCCCGGCCTTCCGTATTTCCTCTATGTCGGCATAGAGCGGCTGGGCCGGGTCCAACTGCTCAAGTGCCAGTTCCGCATGGCCAAGAATTACCCCCAGCATGTTGTTGAAGTCGTGGGCCACACCGCCGGCCAGCCGACCCACAGATTCCATCTTTTGGGCCTGCAGCAACTGGCCCTGCAATATCTCCTTTTCCTCTTCAGCCTTCTTGCGCTGGCCAATGTCCTCGATGACAGAGATAAAATAGGTGGGATCGCCGGAAGCGTTACGGACCATTGAAACGGTCAGGTTAATCCAGGCCAGGGAGCCGTCTTTACGCATGTATCTCTTTTCCATGCTATAGGTTGGGATTTCTCCAGCCAGTACTTGGCGCACGTTTTCCAGGTCGGCATCCAGGTCCTCGGGATAGGTGATGTCCTGGAACGTCTTTTGGAGCAGTTCCTGTCTGGAATACCCGACAATCTCGCACAGCTTCTGGTTTACCCGCAGCCATCGGCCGTCCGGGGCAACATGGGCGATGCCCACGGCCGCCTGTTCAAAAGTGGCCCGGAATCGTTCTTCATTTTCCTGGAGTTCACGAAGAAAGAGGACGCTGCTGAGCCCATCGGCAATCCGGCGGCTGATCTCCTTTAAGAGTTTTTTTTCTTCATTGGACCAGAGGCGGGGATAGGAACACTGGTGCATACCGAACACCCAGGGTTTACCCAACTTGGGATAAAGGGGAACGGTCATCTGGGACTGAACGCCGAATTGTTCGGCAGTCACTTGGTTAATGGGTCTTTCCGTCCCGGCGGTGTAAGTCACCGGGTCATCAGACTCGAGAACCTCTCGCAAATTCTCGGCTAAGTCGGGGGTCATCGGCACATCCAGGTCCTGGACATTGGCGCCCGGATATTCGGGCCGGCTGATTTCCACGGGTACACGAAACGACGGCGCCTCAGGATCGCCAGGATAGAAGAGCCAGGCCCGATCGCAGTCGAAAATCGAAAACACCGTCTCAACTATATTCCACAGCATCTTCTCAACATTAATCTCCTGCTTGATGGCCAGATCAACCCGCTCCAGGTTTTCCAGAAAGCGAACGTGTGCCTGGTGTTCTTCCTCTGCCTGCTTACGCTCGGTGATATCTCGACAGACATAGAGAATGGTACCGCCTTTAATCGAAACCCGTTTGACGGTGACCAGATAATCTCGTTTAGTGCCGTTTTTGTTGCCGATCACGGCTTCGATATTGGAGATTTCACCCCGCCTGTTCAGGTCCTCAAGGTCGAATAGACTTCGGCCCTCGCCCACACAGGCAGATATGTTGCCCAGGGCTCGTATTTCCTCTACGGAATAGCCAAGGATGTGGGGAATATTGGGACAGATAAAGGTGAACTTGCCCTCGGAATCGGTAATAAAAACCGGGTCCAGGATGTTTTCGATTGTGATGCGGTGCAGTTCTTCACTCTCCTTGAGCGCCCGTTGGGCGGCGCGCTCGGCGGTCTGGTCGTGAAAGACCAACACCACACCGATGATCTTCCCCTGTCCATCGAAGATAGGCGCTCCGCAGTCGGCAATGGGGCGCTCTGTCCCGTCTCGGGCGATAAGCAGGGTGTCGTTGGCCAGCCCCACTATTTTGCCCTCCCGCAGGACACGCTCAGCCGGATTTTTAACCTCGACCCTGGATTTTTCGTTGACTATGCGGAATACTTCATCCAATGGCTTTCCAAAGGCCTGAACTTCACTCCACCCTGTGAGGCTTTCGGCAACCGGATTTACCCTGGTGATTCGGCAGGCAGCATCCGTGACCATAACCCCGTCACCGATGCTGTAGAGTGTCGCCCGGAGTTCTTCCAGAGCTTTGTCTGCCTCCTGCTCCGCATCAACCGGCAGTTTCTCATCTTTCATGCTTTCACCTCCATTCCCGCCAGGGGTATGGCAAAAGACAAATAAACGGTAGCGCCCGAAGTTGAGAAGAGCGGCCCGACCCCGACCAGAACGAATAGTAACACGATGTATGCAAACAACGCCATGTCCCTTATTCCTCTCTCTTGTTATTGAAGCCAGGGGGATAATAAATCCACAATCAAAAACCCCAAATTGGTGGGTTCCTTTTCACTCCAACCACTCTTCATTCTTGTAACTTGGGTGCCCCCGTCTCCCTGCCTATTCGGGAAAAAACCTTTTTTTGTCCTCGGGAAATGGATTATAGACCCCTTTTAGGGGCTTGGTGCCCTTTTCCAATAGTTCATGTGGCCGACACCGCTAAACCCATTAACAGACGCGATTATACCCCGTTATAGATCCAGCTATCGATTTATCAAAATTTGCCGTCCTCTATCCGTAAGCCGGTACTTCTGCATCCGGCTGTTGGGCTTTTCCGGGATGGTGTATTCAATTAATCCTGATTCCATAGCAGGATGAAGGTAATTCCGGCGAAACGTCGGCCGGTGTTTTATGCCCACGGATTCCCGTAATTGACCAGAGGACAACTCACCCCCTTGGAGACTCTTCAATAGACGGCGGACTGGGTCGTTAACTGGGTCGCTGACTCTGGCCGTGTATCGGTAAACATGGCTTTCATCAGTTCGGAAGCCATATCCATCGAACGTCTTGTCGGTCCATTCAAAGGCCTATTTTATTTCCCTATAGGCCACGACAATCCAATCATTATTAAAGAAATGAACCGTCTTCCAGGCCGCCCCTTTTTTGATCACCTTGTCCGTGCCATGAATTAAAAAGGTGTAGGTCCCTTTGCCGTTTTTCTCTTTGACCATTCGTTTACCGAGCGCAATCAGTTCAGGATAATCCTGATAAAGGGGG
The DNA here is from genome assembly GCA_964627515.1 of uncultured Thermodesulfobacteriota bacterium. GTDB lineage: Bacteria > Desulfobacterota > RBG-13-43-22 > RBG-13-43-22 > RBG-13-43-22 > RBG-13-43-22. The sequence continues at coordinate 9,325 of CAZVHO010000079.1, forward strand.
GCGGTAAAGAGGTTCAACCCTATCTGAGTCGGATCCGTTTCGTAAAGGATAAGCCCGTCTTTCTGCATCACCCAGCACTTCACGTCAAGTTCCTTTTCAATGGGAGCGGCCAGGCTTCGGACAAATTCCTCCTGCCTTACCAGAAGGCTGATAGAACCCGAAAACTTTTTGCTCCCGGAAAAAACAGGATATTCGACGTCAATCGCCTTGATGCCTTCGACGGAATCAAAGACCTTTCCCATCCCGGGTTTCTTACTGATCAGCATCTGGATAACGGCTTCCTGCTTTGACAGGTCCGCTCCTTCGTGTTTTTTGTATTGCTCAGGCTCTATCATCTTTATTATGCCTGTTGAATCAATAAAGGCGGCGTCCACAACATAAGGACGATTACGGCACAATCCCAGCAATAGTTTCCTGATCTCAGATTCCTTATCTGCGCCCAGCTTCCCTGTCTTTTTTGCGACACTTTCAAGATCCCGGCCCGTTAGTTTCAAAGCATTCGAAATACCCGATTCGAATTTCGAAGTTGCCAAACTCAGGTTATCTTCGGCAACCGCCTGACCGGCAGTATGTAAAATCAATGCCGCTACTAATACTGTTGCCCAATACTTCATTGCCTGCCTCCTTTTATTTTAACCTCAACAACCCGGGGAATTCCTCCAGGTCTTTATCAAATCATCATTTATGTTGATTATCCCCCAGGGGAAAGGCTCATCGCCGGGAAAAATGGCTGTCTGGTCGGATGGATTTTTTGAGAAATGGATCCGGATCATCAGTCTCCCTAAGATCTTATGGGAAAATTGTCTGTTAAGATTAAAAGAGATATGGAATATATAGCATAACTGGTTAATTTGTCAATAAAATTATCGAAACGTACCACTTTAAAATTTTGAAATATTTTTGTTTGACAAGATTAACAGGATTTTTGAGGGGGATGTCCCGTTGTTCATTAGATTCAGTTATCTCTTTAATGGCCATAACCCATCCTGTTGTCCCAACCCCGACCTGTCGAGCGATCTCAGCCATCGGAATCCCCAACTCGATCAACTCGTTTCCCGATAGGGCGCGCCATCAGCCCCAGCCATCAGACCGTTTCGGTTTCCTCGGCATGTTGGAGATGAGAAGATGCCCGGGGCTTTCCGTCCCTTCATTATCCCTCTACCGCACCGCTTATTTCTGAAACGCCGTAAGATCGAGCAGTCGGGCACCATGGATGACACGCATAATAATTATTCGTGATCCTTTCATTCGAAAGATCGTCCTGTAGTTGCCATAGAGGATATGCCGATACGCTTTGCCTAAATCCTGTGATTCGGGAATAACCGGACACCGTAGCGGAAATATTTCCAGGGATTCGATCTGCCTCTCTATCTCAGTTACCAAATTGTTTGCGGCAGCCTCGTTATCCAAGGCAATGGTGTGGAAGATGTCACTTATATCGGATTCCGCGGTTTTGGTGATTTCAACCCGAAACTTTTGCACGGCCTTGAATCTCCTTCAGAAAGGTACGTGCTTCACGGGTACGGTGCTCTCTGATGTCGGCTTCAGCCTCGGCCAACAATAGTCCAAGGTTCAATGATTTCAGCTTTCTTTCAAAGACCTCCACATCCAGCAACACGGCATCCGGCCGGCCATTTACGGTCACAATGATAGGACGTCCGGTGCGGTGCATCTGCTTGAAAATAGCATTCGTCTTCTTCTTCAGGTCGGAAACCGATTTTATATCCTCGGAAATACTTAGGGCCATTAGTGATCACTTCCTTTAGCATATTATATTTGATACCAAATAGGATATCATAATTCACCCCAAGAGTCTAACCATTTTTTTGAGCCCTATTCCAGATAACGATGGCCTAATGGAAACGGGATAGAGAATCAAGTGTGCGGGTTCCATCTAGATTTTTTTTGCCCTTCCTTCTCCTCGGACTTGGATATCCGCCACGGCCTTCCATTGGGGTACCGGTTCGCGGGTATTTATAAGTATTAAGATGGGATCTGGCCGCCCTATTCCTTGACCCATTCTGGAGAAATAAAGTTTTAAGGTTTTCAGACTGCGCGTCTCTGACTGAAGCAGAAACTCTATCGCTGGGAATCAAATGGTAAAGAGGGAAAGCCTTCGGCCACCGGATTAAACTTTCGGGAAAAACATCCGGTGTGAAAAAAACTATTGACTGGAGGAAAGGGGTCTGATATGATGGTTCTCAACTTTTTTTAGAAATTATAGAAGATGACCCCAAAAAATATATTATCGAATAACTGGTGGTGGTGGCAGATCTCGAGGGAGGGGTTTATCCACCGCTAACCTGATTCATTAATCATCAAGCCGTGGAGGGCCGCTCCGGGTCTCCACGGCTTTTTTATTTTTATTGGTTCAGTAAAAAAGGCCGTGAAGGAAAATTCACGGCCTTTTTTATTTTTGGCGGCTTTAACAATGAAACCATATTTACCACAAAGACGAAAAGAACGCAGAGGGAATCCTTTTGTTCAATCCCGTGAGAGGCGGGATTGAACAAAAATGAAAAATTATTCCCCTTTTACGCTCTCTGAGCCTCGGCGGTGAAAACAGTTATTTGAAACCCTAACGTGTTACCAGAAGGAGTATTTTAAATGGTCACCCCTGATTCGGAAACCTTTAAGCAATTGGCTCAAAAGGGCAACCTGATCCCAATCTATCAGGAAGTCCTGGCCGATATGGAAAGCCCGGTATCGGCTCTGATGAAACTCCGATCACGTCCTTATGCCTTTCTCCTGGAAAGTATGGAGGGAGGAGAAAAATGGGGCCGGTACAGCTTCCTGGGATCGGACCCGGCGCTCATCTTTAAAGTTATAGGGGAAGAGTGCCTGATAGTGAGGAAGGGGGAGGAACAGAAATTCAGGCACCAGGGGAATCCCTTGAAAATTCTAAAAGAAATCCTGGATCAATACCGCCCCGTCCCGGTGGAAGGGCTTCCCAGATTTTATGGCGGAGCCGTGGGATTCCTGGGTTATGAGATGGTCCGCTATTTTGAAAGGCTTCCGTCCCATCCACCCAAGGATTACCCCGAAGACGCGGTTTTTATCATTACCGATACCCTGATCATTTTTGACAATCTGCGGCATACCCTGAAGGTAGTGGCCTGTATGCACATCAAGGACGGGGAAAATCTTGCTGTGGTTTACCAGGAAGGCCTCCGAAAAATCAATACCCTCCTGGAACTGCTCAAAACCCCCATTTCCAACGGCTCAACCGCCTCCCCCACAAAAAGACCTCTTTCCCTTCAATCCAACACGTCCCGGGAAGTTTTTCGGGAAATGGTTAAAAAGGCCAAATCCTATATCGTCAATGGCGATATCCTCCAGGTTGTCCTGTCCCAGCGCTTTGAAGGGGAACATGATCTCGATCCCATCGATTTCTATCGGGCCCTCCGTTATATCAACCCTTCCCCTTATCTCTTTTTCTTAAAACTGGAAGATCTAATGCTGATCGGCTCATCCCCTGAGATCCTGGTCCGTCTGGAGGAAGGCCGGGTGGAGGTCAGACCTCTTGCCGGGACACGCCGCCGGGGGATCGATGCGGAGGAAGAGCAAAGGCTTACAGAGGAACTCCTGGCCGATCCCAAAGAGCGGGCCGAACACATCATGCTGGTGGACTTGGGTCGGAACGACCTGGGAAGGATCGCCGCTATCGGTACGGTCCAGGTCCCTGAATTGATGGTGGTGGAACGCTATTCCCATGTCATGCACCTGGTCTCTCATGTCCAGGCGGAATTGGCGGATCATAAGGACGGATTTGACGTCCTGGCCTCCACCTTTCCGGCAGGCACCCTGACCGGTGCACCGAAGATCAGGGCCATGGAGATCATCCATGAATTGGAGCCGTCGGCCAGGGGATCTTATGGAGGGGCCGTCGGTTATTTCAGTTTTTCCGGAAACATGGATTTCTGCATCACCATCCGGACCATCATGCTCAAAGGCAAAAAGATCTCTGTTCAGGCCGGGGCCGGTATTGTGGCTGATTCCGATCCGGAGTTCGAATATCAGGAGAGTTTAAACAAGGCCAAGGGGATGCTCAAGGCCATCCAATTGGCTGAAAGGGGGCTGGAACTATGATTTTGATGATCGACAATTATGATTCCTTTACCTATAACCTGGTCCAGTATATCGCCCGGTTGGAAAAGGATCTGCTGGTCAGGCGCAATGATGAAATCACCGTTTCCGAGATCAGGGAGTTGGCCCCGGATCTCATTTTTCTTTCCCCCGGCCCCTGCTCCCCCAGGGAAGCCGGGATTACCGTAGAAGTGATCAGGGAATTCTCTTCATCTGTTCCCTTGATGGGGGTCTGTCTCGGACATCAGGCCATCGGTTATGCCTTTGGGGCCCCGGTGATCCGGGCCGATCGCATCATGCACGGCAAGACCTGTCCGATCTATCACGACGGCCGGACCATTTTTCAAGGTTTGCCCAATCCCTTTGTGGCTACCCGCTATCATTCCTTGATCGTGGAAAAAAAGGATTTGCCGGATTGCCTGGAGATCAGTGCCTGGACCGATCAGGGAGAAATCATGGGACTACGGCACCGAAACAGCCGGGTGGAAGGGGTCCAGTTTCATCCCGAATCCATTTTAACCCCTGAAGGAGATCGGTTGATCAAAAATTTCATCGATCTCTATGGATATGGAAGGGGATGAGGTTCAATTTGAAAATAAAGTTTCAAGTTTCAAGATGCAAGATGCAAGTTACATGAAAAATGGGATCAGGGGTCGGGGCCCGGGGGTCAGGGTTGAGTTTAAGAATAAAGTTGCAAGGTGCAGGTTACAAGTGGAAAAATCTTGCCCATGGCCTATAGCCTCGTTTTGTTATTTTCAGGCATCGTGGTGCCCCATGGGCATGAATATTTAAAAAAAATTATTTTTCGGAGGGAGGAAGATCATGATCAAGGAGGCTATTGCCAGGATCGTCAGTGGGAAGGATCTGACGGAGAAAGAAATGGAAGGGATAATGGATCAAATCATGACCGGGCAGGCCACGGATGCCCAGATCGGGGCCTTTATCACGGCTTTGAGATTAAAGGGGGAAACCGTGGAGGAGATCACCGGGGCGGCCAGGACCATGAGGGCCAAGGCTACCCGGATCAATCTGAAGAATAACCTGATCAATATCGATCGGGATGAAATCAACATTGAAGATGAAACCATTCTGGATACCTGCGGTACCGGCGGGGACGGCACAAAAACCTTCAATGTCTCCACGGCCACGGCCTTTGTGGCCGCCGGGGCGGGTGTCCGGGTGGCCAAGCACGGCAACCGGGCCGTTTCCAGTTTATGTGGAAGCGCCGATGTCCTGGAAAATCTGGGAGTCAATTTAAACCTGACCACCACTGACGTGGAAAGATGCATCCTGGAGGTCGGCATCGGATTTCTTTTTGCCCCCCTGTTTCATGGGGCCATGAAATATGCCGCCAAACCCCGGCAGGAGATAGGGATTCGAACCATCTTCAATCTGCTGGGGCCTCTGACCAATCCGGCCGGGGCCTCGGCCCAGGTCCTGGGGGTTTATGCCCCGGAGTTGACCGAAAAGATGGCCCTGGTCCTTCAACGCCTGGGGACCAAAGAGGCCTTTGTGGTCTGCGGAGAAGGGACTTTTGATGAAATCAGCATCTGCGGCCCCACCCATATCGCCCATCTCAAAGATGGCCGGGTAGACACTTTCATCTTTTCTCCTGAAGAGGTGGGGTTTAAGAGGGCCGTGCCGGAGGCCATTAAAGGGGGAAACGCCGCTGAGAATGCCGGGATTATCCGTGCCCTGTTAAACGGGGAGCCGGGTGCCAGGCGGGAAATGGTCCTGCTCAATGCCGCTGCCGCCTTTATGGCCGTGGGTCTGGATAAAACATTTAGTGAGGGGATCAAGAGGGCCGAAGAGTCCATCGATTCCGGACGGGCCAGGGAAAAATTGGAAAAACTGATTGCCTTTACCCGGCAGTGTGCACCTTTTGTCCGGAAGAATTTGTAGGGAGCAGCCATGCATTCCAAGTTGATCGAAATAATAGCTGAAAAGGAAAGAGAGGTCCGGGAGCTGAAAAAAAAGACGAACCCCTTTCCTCAATTCCCCGGCCTTCCTCTGCGACGGGATTTTAAAAAGGCCATCGGACAATCAGGAAAAATTAATCTGATCGCCGAGATCAAGTTTGCCTCTCCGTCGGCCGGTATCATTCGGGAAAAGATGGACCCCATCAAAATCGGCCGGACTTATGAAGAGGCCGGAGCCGCCGCCATCTCCTTTCTGACCGATCAAAAATTTTTCGGCGGAGACCTGAAGCTCTTGCCGTTTTTTAAAAAGGCCGTGGCCCTGCCTGTATTGCGCAAGGATTTCATCATCGATGAAATCCAGATAAAAGAATCCTTCCATGGGGGGGCCGATGCCATTCTGCTGATCGCCCGTATTTTAACCGAAGACCGGTTGAGAAATTTCCTTGATCTCAGTCGTCAACTGGGCATGGCCGCTCTGGTTGAGGTCCATGATAGAGAGGATCTTGAAAAAGCCAAGGTTTGTGGCGCCGAAATGATCGGGATCAATAACCGGGATTTATCTACCTTTGAGGTCAACCTCCAGACTACCCTTGATTTGGCCTCTCTCATCCCGAAAGGGTGTGTCCGGGTCAGCGAAAGCGGCATCACGCATAAGGAGGATATCCGTCTTTTGGCGGAAAAGGGGATTCAGGCCGTTCTGGTGGGAACCTCGTTGATGAAAAGTGATAATCTCCTGGAAAAAACCAGGGAGTTGATTGAAGCAGGAAGGAGATAAAAAGGTACAAGCGTTATGGTTAAAGTAAAAATTTGCGGCATCACTAATCATCAGGATGCTTTATCAGCCGTGGAATTAGGGGTCGATATCCTGGGTTTTATCCTGGCCCCGAGTCCCCGGCAGATCAGCCCCGAAAAGGTGCGTTCCATTATCGAGATCCTGCCTCCTTTTGTAATGACCGTGGGGGTCTTTGTGGATGAAGAAGAAAAAACGATTAAGGATATTGCCGATTTTTGCCGGTTCAATCAGGTCCAGCTTCATGGAAAGGAATCGCCGGACTTTTGCCGAAGGTTCAGGCCCAAGGCCATCAAGGCCTTTCGTGTCCAGGATGAAATGAGTCTGCTGCCCATAAAGGCCTATAAAGGTCATGTAAAGGCCGTGATTCTGGATACCTATCAGAAAGGGATGGCCGGAGGCACGGGCCGTACCTTTCCCTGGGACCTGGCGATCAAGGCCAAGGCATTCGACCTGCCGGTCTTTCTGTCCGGGGGTCTGAACCCATCGAATATCCGGCAGGCGATTGCAACGGTAAAACCCTACGGTGTGGATGTCAACAGCGGCATCGAAGAAAGACCCGGTAAAAAGGACCTGCTGCTGATGAAACAGTTGATGGAAACCATAAAAGAATCGAGAATCCGGGCGCCGGGATTCGAATTAAGCCCTCACGCCTCCTCTCCCTCGAGGGCCTACGCCTCAGAGAGGGGAAGGAGGGGGTTGGGGTGGGGCACCGACAAGGCATGAAAATTTTTTGGGAGGCGATGGGCGATGGGCAAGGTACAGGGTTCAAGGTTTTTCCACTTGCAACCTGGATCTTTGTTTTTTTCCTGACCCCTGATCCCCGATCCCTGAACTCCGATTTGGTTTTTCATACTTGAAACTTGCATCTTGAAACTTTATTTTCGAACTAAACCCTCATGCCCGCGTGGGCACCACGAAGCATGAAAATGGGTTTCTCCGAACATTGAACGTTGAACTTTGAACATTGAACGGCATTTTCGTATTCAAGGAGCATCTAATAAAATGAATACCCGCGGTTATTATGGACCTTTCGGGGGGGCCTTTATCCCGGAGATCCTGGTTTCCACCTTCGATGAACTGGTGGAGGCCTTTGAAAAATGGAAAAACGATTCGGCCTTCTGGCAGGAATATGAGGAAATCATGTCCACCTATTCCTGCCGTCCCACACCTTTGACCTTTGCTGAAAATTTGAGTCGTCACTTCGGAGGGGCACGGCTATACATAAAAAGAGAAGACCTGAACCACACCGGGGCCCACAAGGCCAACAATGTCATGGGTCAGGGACTTTTGGTCAAACGGATGAAAAAGACCAGGGTCATTGCCGAAACCGGTGCCGGCCAGCACGGGGTGGCCACGGCCACTATGGCCGCCAAATTCGGTTTCCGCTGCACCATTTATATGGGTGCGGTGGATGTCAAGAGGCAAAGACCTAACGTCTTCTGGATGCAGCGTCTGGGGGCCGAAGTCGTTCCGGTAACCGAAGGGACCGGCCTGCTCAAGGACGCCATCAACGCCGCCTTTCGGGATTGGATCACCCATATGGATGACACCCATTATGTGCTCGGCACGGCCTGCGGTCCCCATCCTTTTCCGGAAATGGTTTCTTATTTTCAATCGATTATCGGTCAGGAAGCCCGGAAACAGATCCTGGAAAAAGAAGGCAAGCTCCCCAAGGGGATCTATGCCTGTGTCGGGGGCGGCTCAAATGCCCTGGGGATTTTCAGGGCCTTTTTAGATGATCCGGTGGAACTGGTGGGCGTCGAGGCCGGGGGAAAGGGGCTTGAAACCGGCCAACATGCCTCGAGGCTGGCTTCAAAGGACGGGTCCATTGGGGTGGCTCAGGGCTATAAGACCTATTTTTTACAGGATGGAGACGGCCAGATGAGAGAGACCCACAGCGTGGCCGCCGGCCTGGACTATATAGGGGTTTCTCCGATTTTATCCGCCCTCAAGGAACAAGGCAGGATTCGGGCTGAGGCCGTAACCGACCAGGAGGTTATGGACGCCCTATCCCTTACCATTCGAAAAGAAGGGTTGATCCCGGCCCTGGAATCGGCCCATGCCTTTGCCCAGGCCTTTAAAGAGGCCGGCCGGTTAAGCCGGGAGGACATTATTCTGATCAATCAATCGGGGCGGGGAGACAAGGATATCTTCACCATTGCGGACGCCTTTGATGATCCGAGTTGGAAGGTATTTATTCAGGAGAAAGCCAATGAATATGCCATTTGATTCTTACCTTAAACAAAGACGGGCGGAAAAAGATATTTTATTGATGACCCATTTGGTCCTGGGATACCCTTCCTGGGAGACCTGTCTTCAAGTCATCGAGTCCATGGTTAAGGCCGGTGTGGATCTGATGGAATTGCAGATCCCTTTTTCGGAACCGATGGCCGACGGACCGGTGATCCTCCAGGCTAACCAGAAAGCCCTGGAAAAGGGGGTGACGGTCCGGCAATGCCTGAACTTTGCACGGGAAATGGCCAGCCGTTTTGACATTCCTTTTTTCATCATGAGTTATTATAATATCCTGTTTAAATTCGGCCTCGACCAATTCGCTGCGGCCCTGGCCGAAGGGAATCTCAAAGGAGCCATCGTCCCTGACCTGCCTCCTGAAGAAGGCCATGAGTACCTTCAGGTCATGAAACAGCAGGGGCTTTCGCCCATCCTTTTCTTTTCTCCCACCACTCCGGACAGTCGGATGGGTCATGTCGCTTCTCTGGCCCGGGGGTTTATCTATTGTCTGAGTCGGAAGGGGGTCACCGGTGCCGACACTTCCTTTTCCAAGAAGATGGTTGGCTATCTGGTCAGATGCCGTGAGGCCACCCCTCTTCCTTTGGCCGTAGGTTTCGGGATCAAGGACAAGAGCGATATCGATTTTCTAAAAGGCAAGACCGATATTGCCGTCATCGGCTCCCAGACGATCCGGATCGTGGAACAGCAGGGCAGTGGAGCGGTGGGGGCATTTATCCGAAGTTTGCGTTGATGGTCCGGATAAAAGTGATGGATTCGTCAAGTCACTGAAGCCCGCGATGCGTCATTCCAGCGAACCCCGGATCAGAGCCTGCCCCGGACTTGATCCGGGGTCCGGGGCAGGCGCCGGGGTTCAGAACCAATTAAAAAGACTGGATTCCGGTTTCCACGGGAATGACGACAATGGATGTTTGTCGACTTCCAAATAACTTATTTTTTTTGCTAAGTTATTTTCTGATACAGCGCCACAATGTGGCGTCCAAAAGCTTTTTACGAACTTGTCAAAAGTGAAAGGGCAAGAAAATCAAAACCATTGCTTTTTAACCCTCCCCATGATAATTTCTTAATCAACACCCTATCTTTCCCTCCCGCATTAAAGGGAGGGTAAAAATTTAATCCGCAAATATTTTGGGCAGTACCTGTTGGAAGCTTTAAACCAATGGAGGTGCATCCATGAAATCCGCAGAAAGCTGCTTCGCCCTTTCCCCGACCCAATTGTGGTCGGCCGCCCCGACCCTTTCTCCACGAGTGCAAAAATTACGGGAACAATTCTGGTCCTTTTACGAACGGCAATACACTAACGAGGTGCGGGCTTATACTACCGGAACCCCTTGGGACATGGTCTATTCCATCTGGAGCTGGACCAATGTGCCTGAAGTCGCCCTGTTTCAGAAAGGATTTCGCAGTTATCTCTGGGCAGCCGCCAAGTCCGTCCCCCTGTCGCCGGACTTTTGGAAAGAGCCTTTGATTGTTCGCCAGGCCCTTTTTTTCCGCCAGGTGGTGCGTTTTTTGTTGCCGGTCGAAATCCTGGAAGGGGAGCTGATCGTCGGCTCTCACTTCAACACAGCCCTGTCACGGTGCCTGAAAAAAGAAGAGGCCCGGGTGCGTAACCGGGAAGAGGAAGCATTCCTCAAGGTCTGGAATGTGCTCAATAACACGGGGGTAGGCAATTGCGCCGCCGTTCCCGGTCATCTGGTGCCCAACTATCCCAAGGTCCTGCGTATCGGCTGGAAGGGAATTACCGATGAGGCCCAGGTCTTGTTGAACGACCCGGGGAGTAACGCCGAACAAAAAGACCTGGCCCGGGGGATCATTATTTCCGCCGAGGCGGCAGGTGACCTTGCCAAACGTTATGCCGTAAATGCTCAACACCTGGCCAAGGCCGAGGCCGATCCGGCCCGACGAGAGGAACTTTATACGATCGCCCGAATCTGCCGAAGGGTTCCCTGGCTTCCCCCGGAAACCTTTCCGGAAGCCCTGCAAGCCCTCTGGTTTACTCACATGCTGGCCATGGCCGCTGAAAGTTATCCGGGACCGGGCCTCTCACCCGGGCGGGTCGATCAGTACCTCTACCCGTACTTTGAGGCCGATCGGAAGGCCGGCCGCTTAGAGGATGAGGCCGCCCGTGAGTGGCTGCAATGCTGGTGGATCAAACATAACTATGTCTATGATTATCAGGGCTGGACCGGCACCAATCAGGGGATCAATTCCTCCTTCGGTCAGCTCATAACCCTGGGCGGCATAGACGCCCAGGGTAACGACGCCTCCAATGACCTGACCTATCTTATGCTGGAGATTATCGAAGAGATGAACCTCCTGGAACCCAAACCCAACGTCCGCATCCACGCCCGGACCTCAGATCAATTACTCGATCGCCTGGTGGCGATGTTGGCCAAGGCCCAGGGGTCGCCTTTTCTAATTAACTTTGACGAGAATTCCATGGCCGGCTTGCGATGGCAGGGTCTGCCGGAAGAACGCCTCTGGGATTATGCCCCGGTCGGTTGTCTGGAGAACACCCTGACAGGCGATGACCGCTCCGGCACCGTGGATGTGAATTTGAATCTGGCTAAGGCGGTCGAGTTGGTTTTAAACAACGGGCGCGATATGGCAACAGGCCAACAGATCGGCCCCCTCACCGGAAACCCCGAAAATTTTAACGATTTTATCGGGTTTATGGAGGCCTTTAAACAACAGCTCCAAGCCATCCTTGAACAACTGATCGCCGCCAACAATATGGCCGACGCCGGCCGGGCCCGCTTTGAACCGGTCCCTTATCTGAGCGCTCTGGTGGACGGCTGTTTGCAAAGCGGCAAGGATTGCAACGCCGGAGGGGCCCGTTATAATTTCCTGACGGTGGAAGGGGTGGCCCTGGCCACGGTCGCCGACAGCCTGGCGGCCATAAAAAAGCTGGTCTATGAAGATGGTCAGGTGGAAATGGGGAAACTGATTGAGGCCCTCCGGTCCAATTTTGAAGGACAGGAGGATTTCCGCCGTATTTTGCTTAACAAAGCGCCCAAGTATGGCAACGACGATGGTTACGCCGATGCCATCGCCCGTGAGGTTAGCCGTTTTTGGACCGAAGAGACCTTTAAGCACACTTCCCTTACCGGAAAGCGCTATCGCGGCGGTTATCTTTCCTGGAATTACTGGATCGCTTATGCCCCTACGACCGCCGCCACTCCGGACGGCCGCCGCCGCGGGCAGTTTCTCTCCAACGCCGTCTGCCCGGTCAATGGGGCCGACCATCAAGGCCCGACCGCGGTCATCAAGAGTGTGGGCAAATTAGGATTGGAGACCGCACCCAACGGTGCCAGTCACACCATGAGCTTCAGCCCGAGCCTATTTCGAAATCCCGAACAACGCCAAAAGCTCAAAGCCCTCCTGCGTGCCTACGGTCAGGTGGGCGGGACCTGTCTCCAGGTCAATGTTATTGACGCCAATACCCTTCGGGAGGCGCAAAAATTTCCCGACGAATACCACAACCTCCTGGTGCGGGTTACCGGATACAACGCCTATTTTACGGGGCTGGGCAAGGAGATTCAGGACGAGATCATCGCCCGGGAGTCGCACCCGTTTTGACGGAGGCTTAAAATAATTGGTATCAGTTTAGCTTTTTGAAAAACTGTTTTCACCGCAGAGCCGCAAAGAACGCAAAGGGAAAATAATTTTTCCTTTCTGTTGAGAGGACAGAAAGGAGAAGCTTTCGCAACCCTCCGGGGTGTAGGCCCCTCCGGGCTGGAAGCCCTTCGGACAATTATTTGGCTGGAGGCCAGGATTGTTTTGTTCAATCCCGCCTCTCACGGGATTGAACAAAAATGATTCTCTCTGCGTTCTTCGCGCCTTTGCGGTGAAGAAAAACTCTCTTTTCAAAAACCTAAAGTGTTATAAATTTTGTCACCCTAATGAAGAAGTCGTCATGGCCCAAGGCATAATTTTCAATATCCAGAAATTCAGCACCGAAGACGGACCCGGTATCCGAACAACGGTCTTTCTCAAAGGCTGCCCTCTGCGCTGTCCCTGGTGTCACAACCCGGAAGGGTTGCGCACCGAGCCCGACCTGATGTGGTACGACAGGCGGTGCATCGGTGCCAAAGATTGCCTCAGCATCTGCCCGGAAAAGGCCTTGACTCTGTTGCCTGAAGGTCTTCGGATCGATCGGGGACGATGTACCCTCTGCGGGAAGTGCCAGAAGGTCTGCCCGGCAGCAGCCCTGGAGATGATCGGCCGCCCCTTTACTCCGGACGAGCTAATGAGTGAGCTTATGAAAGATCAGGTCTTTTACCGGACCTCAAAGGGAGGGGTGACCTTCAGCGGCGGCGAACCGATGATGCAAGCGGATTTTCTCATCCAAGTCCTGCCGCTTTGTAAGGAAGCCGGGGTCCATGTGGCCCTGGATACCAGCGGGGCGGTTTCCTGGGAGCGCTTTGAAGAGCTGTTGCCCTGGGCAGACCTGATATTGTTCGACCTAAAATTTATAGACGGGATAGCCCATAAAAAGGCCACTGGTCTCCCCAACGGGACCATCCTGGAGAATGTCCGGAGGATCTCCGCCGAAGGCAAACCCCTGTGGATTCGTACACCCGTCATCCCCGGTTATACCGCCGGGATGGAAAATATCCGGGCCATAGGTGGCTTTATTCAGGAGGCCCTGCCCACCGTGCAGCGTTGGGACTTGCTCGCCTATACCAATCTGGGCAAACCCAAATACCATCGGCTTGACCTGGCGTATCGATTGGAAAAGACCCCCCTGTTAACCCGGTCCGAGATGGAAACGCTTTGGCAAGGGGCCGTGGATCTGATTCCGACAGCCGTTTGGTCCGGAGCGACCGGAGATTGAACTGTTGCAATACCCCGTGGTTTTTAAATTCCGAAATCCGAAATCCGAAATCAGGAGGGTGGATCATGTCTTTGCTCGAACAGACCCCCGGATTATTGAATGCCCTGCGCGGAGAGATGACCCCCAAGTTTCTGGCCACCCGCTCGGCTGAGGGCATCCCTAACGTTGTTCCGTGCATTTCTCTGTTGCCGGCCGATGATCAAGAGGATACGCTCTTCTTTGGAAATTTCCTTCTTCGTAAAAGCATCAAGAATCTCAATGCGGATCGGCGCCTCGGCATCCTGGTGATCACACCGGAACTGCAAGGTTGGATTCTCAAGGGAGATTTTATCGAGTTTCAGCGTAGCGGCCTATATGTAGATCGACAAAAAAACAGTTCCCATTTGCGTTATAATGCCTACACCGGGGTCCGCAATGCCGGCCTCATCCGCATTCGTTCAATGGAAAAGACCTTTGCCATTTCCAAGCTGCAGGTTCTCAAGGATTTTTTGATGGCTCGGCTGATGGCCTCCATTAAAGGCAATGGCGAAGGAACGTCGCCGTCAGGCCTCGTCGTTATCCCTCGGGCCGTCCGGTTTGAATTCGCCAGGATGGCAGCGGTCAAGGTCCTTTCCTGGATCGGAACGGATGGATACCCGCAGGTCATCCCGGCCCTTTCCTTACAGCCCGCGGGCCGAAAGAAGCTGCTGTACCGGAAAATGGCCGGGCTTCCCTCCCCACCCACCGAGGCCCTGGTGGCCGGAAACATCCTCACCTTTGAGGCCATTTCCTATCAGATCAAGGGACACTGGTCGGAATTCCATCGCTCGGGTTTGATCCGGGTTGAAGAGATCTACGCCGGCGGCCCGCCTTATCCTGGAGGACGAATCGCCTGATGGAGGATATAACCTTCACGGGTGCCAGCCCCTAAGTTCATAGTATAGGAAATTCCTTTTTTGTCTCGCAAAGGCGCAAAGGCGCAAGGAGATTCAAGACTATAACAGTGCTTTGTTTTTAACAGGGATTATCACAGGTCATAAATAATATCAGAAATTAAGGACCGGACT
>CAZVHO010000080.1:0-23985 GCA_964627515.1 uncultured Thermodesulfobacteriota bacterium
TTGGCCGGTTTCTTAACCGGTCACTTTGGTTGGTTTCTTAACCGGCGATAATACCTTGCGGAAGAGGCCGGCCAGGATACGTTCCGCGCCTTCAATGGCGCGATCCAGACAGCCCAGGAACCATTCCAGCCAGAGGGTTACGTCCAGGCCGCCTCTCTGGGTTTTTTCCAGCAGGTCGTAATAGGCGTTTCGCTCCAGGCGAATTTGCGCCGACAGGCTATAAAAACGTTGCCGGCTATTTTCCGAACGCGCCAGCGCCATATCGGCAATCGCCCGGGCAATCCGGCCGTTGCCGTCCTCAAAAGGATGGATCGTCACAAACCGGAGATGGGCCAGACCTGCCGTCAGTACCGGATCTATAGATGGGGAACCATTAAACCACTTCATGAAAGCGCGCATTTCCCTGGGAACACGCTTAGCCTCAGGGGCTTGATAATGCACCCTCTCCCTGCCGATTGGGCCGGAAACCACTTGCAGGGGGTCGGATTTATTGTCACGCCAGACGCCAACCACGATTTTCGTCATACCACTGCGCCCGGTTGGGAACAGAGCGGAGTGCCAGGCAAATAGACGTTCTTCAGTCAACGGATCGGCGTAATGCCCGGTGGCATCGAGCATCATTTCAACAACTCCCTCGACGTGCCTGTCAACTGGTAAAAGTCCGCCGATATCAAGTCCCAGTCTACGTGCGATAGAAGATCGCACCTGGTCCCTGTCCAGCATTTCACCTTCGATTTCGCTGGATTTGAGAACATCCTCAGTCAAGGTTTGTAGAACGGCTTCGTTGCGAGCGAAAAACCCAACCCCTCCATGCGCCCGATGAGCCGTCCTTGACGATGACGTACACCGGCAAGCTGCCCTGCAATTCTCTCCGGACTCCAAGTCAGTTTTGGCCAATTCTTCCTATCGTGGATATAGTCCATAATTCTCCGCATTTATTGCGTCGAAAATAGCTATTATTCGCCGCAAGTGTGGCAAGAGGCAGCATCCATGTCACAAAAGTTTCAAAAAGGGGGGCTTGCCATGGTAACCCCGAGTTTAAGGTGGATGCCGTACGATTAGTGACCGAGCAAGGGTATAAAACAACTGAGGCCGCTCGGAATTTAGGAATCCATCCCAGTGTATTGAACCGGTGGAAAAGCCAATTAGCTTCCGATGGGAAGTGATTATGCGCTGCAGGTTTGGACCCCAAAAATAGGTTCATCCAGTCTATTCATCCATTCCGACAACTTAAATTGGATTTTTTTGCTTTTCTTGGGGGCCTTTTT
Organism: uncultured Thermodesulfobacteriota bacterium; assembly: GCA_964627515.1. Lineage (GTDB taxonomy): Bacteria > Desulfobacterota > RBG-13-43-22 > RBG-13-43-22 > RBG-13-43-22 > RBG-13-43-22. The sequence goes on from CAZVHO010000080.1 coordinate 1,269, forward strand.
AGCAGCAATATCATGAAGCATAGAGCGGGAATTTTGGAACAGAACTTTCCCCTTGGTCTCTGAAGCATTCATAACATAGAGCATACGCAAATTTTTATCGTGGGGAGCCGCAATTATTTGTTTTCCATTCTCCCATCTTGAATAAGTCTCCGGCTCCATGGACAGCGCGGCGGCCATATCCTTGCTCTTCATTCCGATTTCTTTGCGTAAAAACTTGACCTCCGGTCCGGTTAATAATTCCTTTTTGCAAACGATATTCTTGCCAATCAGTAGATGAAGCTCATTAACGTGCGGTATTTCAATGTAAATTTCCCCACACTTTTCGCACTTATATTGAGAAATCCGGACCAGCCAGACATTATCTAATCCGCTTTCCTTATAATGATAAGGACGATTTTTAAGAGTTCCCAATATATTGTCGCATTTAGGGCATCTTTCCATTTTATATTCCTCCAAGGACGGTCACGATGATCAATTTTGTGTTCTTAATGACGATTGTAATAACACCACCCATATATCCTTCAAGGTCCTCGCCATGAATTTCACAGATGAAATACTGGAAGCCTACCCTGACCTTGAACCGGGCGATATCCAGGAGGCCTTGCGGTATGCTGCTGAAGCGGTTCGGGAAAGGGAACTGCCATTATTAAAGGCCTCATGAAGTTTTTAATCGATAACGCCCTGTCCCCGGTGGTGGCTAAGGCCCTCATTCGGCTGGGACATGATGCCGTCCATGTCCGGGACTTGGGAATGCAGGCGGCATCGGATGAAGAAATTTTCTCTTTAGCCGCCGTTGAAGATCGTATCCTTGTTTCGGCTGATACGGATTTCCCTACACTATTAGCCCTCGGTCAGGAAAGTAAGCCCTCTGTTATTCTATTTCGACGTGGATCAGAACGACGGCCTGAAAACCAGGTGACCCTCCTCCAAAACAATCTCGTGGCTATCGAGGAAGCCTTGAATCAGGGAAGCGTTGTAGTCTTCGAACAAGCCCGTCTTCGCGTCCGTCCCCATGGAAAACTTATTGACCCTTATAACGTTTATCCAAAATCCCTCTGATGCGCTTTAAGTTATCAGGATTGTTGAAGGGCTTGTTTTCATCGCAAAGCTGGCCGTCCATCCGCTTCTGCACTTCGGGGGACAGGACCCAGCCCAGGGGAAAGCCCATGGCTTTTTTGGACAATCCGAAGTGGAGGAAATTCTCCTTTTCTACATGCCACATGACTGTCTCGCGGGCATAGGCAGCCCGGGCGTTACGGGTGTTCAGCATGGTCATCACCGGGGAAAGGGCCTCATTCAGGAAGAGACCAGGCCGGACCGCTTCATCCTTTCCTTTTGCGGTCGGATTGACCGGTTCGTTGCTGATATGGATGACGAAGGCCTTGACCATCTTCCACTCTTTTCGTTCCTTATCATTTTTAACCAGGTTGTCGAGGGCCTGCAGGATTTCCAGGACCGTTGTTTCCCCTGAATTTTCAAAATAACCGCCATCCACGGCCCGCCCGTATATTCGGCAGTTCTTTTTCAGCGTGCCCGCCGGGCTTATATAGGTGAAGCGGGCGCTTAAGTGTACGGCGGCGCTTAGGGGCAATGACTCCTGGATATAGATTCTGTTGATGTCCTCCACGTCATTAAAGTCTTCCGGCTCGAGTCTCAGGTTACTGACGATCAAACGTTTACCGGTCTCCACCCTGGTAGAGTTTAAAAACAGGGCCGGGAGCCATTTCTTATTGCTATTACGCCAAAGGTCATCAAAGGGTTTAAAGAATCTATCGTTGCCCGTATGCCGGCTCCAGGACCTTTCCCAGGACTGTTCCATGGCCCGGGCCCGATCAAAGCTTCGAACAGGCCAGGGCAGTACCCGTTGAAAGAAATCGGGATAGAGCATGGCACCTACGGTGGGCGACAAAAAGTCCTCGCCGAGAATATTTTTTGTTGTAGGCAAAAAGGGGGTGGCCGCCGATAGCCGGCTTCCTTCCATAGCACAATGAAAACCGTCCGCTGCCGTCGGAGCGTCTGCCAACTGGGCCAGGAATACGGCCGAGCCGAGACTTCCGCCGGAAACGCCGCTCAGGGCGAACAGCTGATCAGGGAAGGAGGGGATATCATCGGTAATCCTTGAAAGGACACCGGCCGTCCAGTAGGCGGCCCGAATGCCTCCCCCTTCGGCGGCGACGATGAAGAGCGGATAATATCCGGAAGGAGAGGGGCGCTGTAATTGGTGATCAAGCCAGCCCATTAGGGCTTGGTCGATGGTCAATCGTTTGTCCAGCGAGACCGGGTCGGACGGCAGGGTCCGGACGACATGGTTGTCGTTCCAGGCGCTGAAGACGATCGACAGAATGAAAAGTACTGATATGAGCGGGATGCGAAGCTTCATGCCCACAAAGTCCAGGAGGCTGCCCCCGGCGATCCAACCGGTTGTGGCAAAAAGGAGAATGGCTGCAGATCCCAAGAGCGGGGCCGTCTGTTGAGGGGCCAGCCAGAAACATAGAAACAAGAGGAAGTCCAAAATAAGGGTCGTTACGATAACAGCCTTCATACTCCGAGGAAGGTTTCCCACGGAGGAAATACCGTACTTGATTTCCTCGCTCGGGGTTATGTTCAGAAGACCGACCAATGGCAGAGCAATCCGATATTGCATGAGGCTTTTCTTCTGCAACTCTTTATAAGCTTCATTCATCCAGGAACGTCGCTTACTGATTATAAAAAGAAAGAAGAGAGCCCCAAGAAAGCCCCACAGGGAATAATATCTTAGGAATATCCGGGCCTGGTCATTCGAGTTCTCGTATCCGAAGGAGGCCCGAAACAAGGCCGCCGCCAGGCACAGAAGCGCGGCGAAGCCGAGATAACGGGGGATCTTTACCCGGATTTTATGGAATTCCGGTTGGTTTTCCGGGACTCCCGGGAGTTTGAGGCGGAGCATGACACTTGACCAATACCAGGCGGAGAAAGTCCAGAAAAGGGCGCTCAGGATAAAGAAGAAGCGCAAATAATTGCCCTCTTTATCAGCGGTCCGTTCGGCCAAGCCGCGCAGGAGGTCCTGGCCCTGGGGAACCAGGAGCAGGGCAATAACCCCGGCCATCACCGCAAAAATAGAAAACCGGCACGGCTTGAATAGAATCGCCAACTCCCGGAACTTTTTCGAGCTAAGTTGTATCCTTTCGATAACGCGGTCCAGGAAGGAAGGACCATTGTCTGACTTCATCATAACCGTCCTCCTTTTTTGGTTTTTTGTCTTCCGGCATTATTTGATAATTCTTGCCTTTTTTTGAATCTTCACAACGGCAATGACAAGGCTTAGTCGATTGGATGGGATCTTTTGGGATATGGAACCCGGCCATGTATCTCCTTAAGATCTTGAAGAGGAAGTATTGTAAGAAAAATATAGTTTTTGTATAGCATAACCATCCAATTTGTCAACATACAATTGGCCATAAGTTGGCTTCCTGGCTCGATGAAGGTGCAGAGTTTTGCAGAGGAGGAAAAACGGTTTTCAGAGGATCTAAGACATGGTATTATGCTGTGAACCGCGGAGCTTTTGGGTAAAATCCGGGTCACCTGTTTGCCGGAATCACTCCATAAAGAAATACCGCAACAGCGGGAGTTACGAAACAAGATCAGATTCTTATTCAACCCCTTGAACGAATTTATTGCCTATTCAGGATATGGCACCATCCGGTATGAAACTGAAATATTTTTTCTTTCTTTCCCTGGGGGTCTGGATTTTCCTGATGGGCCTCTGGCTTCATAAGGCTTTTATCCCTCCCTCAAACCCTTCCCCCTCTTCCAATCTCCCTGCGAGTAACCGCCTGCTCCAGGACGCCGAGGACTGGATGTCCATCACCTTTAATAATCAGAAAATCGGCTATTCCCATACCATCAGACAGCGTTCGGCCAAGGGGTATATCGTTACACAAGATCTGTTTTTAAGATTGGTGGTCTTAGGATTTCCCCGTCAACTGCACCTGTCCGCTAATTCTTCCCTCACCCCCGATTTTCTCCTGAAGGATTTTCAGGTCAATATGGTGTCCGGTTACCTGGACTATTCGATCCAGGGAAAAGTGGAAGGCTCCTATTTAAAGCTGATTACCGACTTGATGGGAAAATCCCAGACCTTTCGTCTGCCCTTGAAGGCACCACCCCAAATATCCCTGACCCTTCCCTATCAAGTTTATCGGGCCCAGATGAAACCCGGAGAAAAGACAACCTTTTCCCTTTTCGATCCGGTCCTGATGGCCCCCCAGCCGGTTACCGTCCAGGCCGGTCCCACGGAATTGGTATCCCTGGAGGAAGAAGTGCGTCCAGGGCAGCGTTTTGAAATGGAATTCCTGGGGAATAAAATGACGGTCTGGATCGATTATAAAGGCCGGGTCCTGAAAGAAGAGGGTTTGATGGGATTCCGCCTGGTCCGTTCAACCAGGGAAAAGGCCCGGAAGATGGATCAGGGGTCAGGTCCTGACTTGGCCGTCGAAGTCTCCATACCGGTATCAAATCCACCGGACCCTAAGACCATCAAAAGGCTGATGCTTCGTCTTTCCCCGTTTCCCGGAAAGATGCCTCAAGCCGAAAATCGGCAAAAGGTCAATAAAGACCGGGTAACCATAGAACAGGAAACCCTTACCACCCACGATTCCTATCTTCTGCCTTATGATCGGAGAGACCAAGACCCTTTTCTGTCCGACCACCCGGTACTGACCTTGATCGATCCCCGGCTGCAAAAGGCCCTGAAGGAGGCCCTGGGCCAGGAGCAGGATGCCCAAAAGGCCGCCCTTCGTTTAAATACCTGGGTCTTTCAACAACTGAAGAAAACGCCTACTCTGTCCCTCCCCCGGGCCGTGGAAGTATTATCGCGACGGGAAGGGGATTGCAATGAACACGCCGTGTTGCTCCTGGCCCTGCTTCGGGCCGCCGGCATCCCTTCCCGTATGGCCCTGGGCCTCACCCTGCTGCGGGACCGTTTTTTCTACCATGCCTGGGTAGAAGCCTACCTGGGCCGGAAATGGATCAGTCTGGACCCGACGTTCAATCAGATGCCGGCCGATGTCACCCACCTGAAACTGGCAGAAGGAATGGAGGAAGGGATGGCCTCTCTCCTGCCCATTATTGGAAAACTGAAGATTAAAATCGAGGAGGCCCGATGATCCGGATTACTCACCTGACCAAACAATTTGGCCCTTTAACCGCCCTCAAGGATTTATCCCTGGAAGTCCCCAAAGGGGAGATATTCGGATTTCTGGGACCGAACGGGGCCGGCAAGACCACTACCTTGAAGATCATGGCCGGGGTCCTGGCCCCGACGGCCGGGGATGTAACCCTGGGCGGTTTTTCCATTCTCACAGAATCCGCCCAGGCCAAGGCCATTACCGGTTATATCCCGGATCGGCCTTTCTTGTATGACAAGCTCACCGGCCTGGAATTTCTTCATTTTGTGGGGGGCCTTTATGGACTTTTGCCCACAGAAATCGATAAAGAAATTGAAAGCCGACTCAACCTTTTTGATCTCTGGGATTGGCGCGATGAATTGATTGAGAGTTATTCTCATGGAATGAAACAACGCCTGATCATCATCGCGGCCCTGATCCATCATCCCCGGGTCTTGATCGTTGATGAACCCATGGTAGGCCTGGACCCTAAAGGGGTCCGGATCGTGAAGCGTCTTTTTCAAAAAGAAAGCGCCCAGGGTATGACCATTTTTCTTTCCACCCACACCCTGTCCACGGCCCAGGAGATTTGCGGACGGATCGGGATCATCCAAAAAGGGGCCTTGATCGCCCTCGGTTCCATCGATTCTTTTTCCAGAGAAGCCGATTGGAAGGCCAAAGGGTTGGAATCCCTTTTCTTAAAACTGACCGGAGATATGGAAGAGGAACCCCTTGACCAAATCCTTTAAGACTGTCCTTTTTTTGCTCCAACCCCGAATCCTGGGGTTTAAAAACCGTCTCAACCGGATACCGGGAACCCGTTGGAAAACGGCCTTATTTGCTTTTTTAGGCCTGTCGTTCTGGGCAGGGATCTTTTATGCCTTTTTTCGTATCCTGAACTATTTCCATGGCATCCCGGGTTTCGGCGAGATCCTTTCTCAAAAGGTCCTGTCCATGACCTTGCTCACTTTTTTCACTCTATTGATCTACAGCCATCTCATTATCGCTCTTTCCAACTTCTTTCTTTCCAAAGACCTTTCCCTGATCCAAGAAACCCCTGTCCCCATCTTGACCCTCTTTTCCGCCCGCTATCTGGAATGTCTTTTCGATGCCTCCTGGATGGTTATCCTTATGGGGCTTCCAATCTTCTTGTGCTATGGGGTCATTTTTCAAGCCTCTGTCGGTTTTTATATCGGTCTGCCCCTGCTGTTTCCGCCCTTTGTCTTTCTGGCCGGTAGTACGGGCATCTTAATCACCCTCCTTTTAACCGCTTTTTTGCCTGTCCGCCGGACCAGGGATCTTCTGGTCATTTTAAGTCTCCTGATGGTCGGCTTGTTGTTTATGGTTTTTCGCCTCATGCGTCCGGAACAATTAGTCAACCCGGACCGCCTCTCGTCCCTCATGGAATATTTAGGCAGCCTGACCGCCCAGGAGTCCCCTTTTTTACCCAGTACCTGGACCAAGGAGGCCTTTTGGGCCTTTCTAAAAGGGGATCCCTTGTCCGGCCTGCTGCCCTTAGCCGTCCTCTGGAGCAGTGCCTGGCTGGTTTTTTTGGGAAACCTTCTTTTGGCCCAGCGGTTTTATTTTTCCTCTTATTCCCGGGCCCAGGAAGGACCCTACAAAGGAAGTCCGGTCAATAACAGGTGGGATGTCTGGCTGTGGCGTATTTTGCCCTTTCCCTTGGAACTCCGGGGAATGATCTTAAAGGATATAAAGACCTTCTTTCGAGACAAGACTCAATGGTCCCAGCTTTTTATCTTATTTGTTTTAATCGTCATCTACGTCTATAATTTCAGTGTCCTCCCGCTTCACAAGTCCCCTTTCCCGACCCTTTATTTAAAAAACTTTATCTCCTTCCTGAATTTGGGACTGGCCGGCTTTGTCCTGGCTTCGGTGGCTGTGCGATTCGTTTTCCCGGCCGTCAGTGGGGAAGGGTATGCCTTCTGGATGATCCGGAGTTCCCCTTTTAGCCTGAAAGCCTTTCTCTGGTACAAGTGTATTTTTTATTTTATCCCTTTGCTCATCCTATCCGAGATTTTGATTGTTTTTACCAACCGTCAATTGCAGGTCTCACCGATCATGAACTGGATTTCTTCTCTGACCATGGTCAGCCTGAATTTTGGATTGGTGGGTTTGGCCGTTGGCCTGGGAGCCTTGTATCCCCAATATGAAACAGAAAACCTGGGACAGATGGCCACTGGTTTCGGAGGGTTTCTTTATATGATCCTGTCCCTTATTCTGATCGGGATTACCATTGGGTTGGAGGCCGGACCGGTCTACCGCCTGCTTATGGCCGAACTGCGGTCAGCTCCCCTGACCCTCTTTGACCGGTGGTGGATGACCGGATCTTTCGGGGCGGTTTTTTTTATTCACCTTTTTACCGGCTGGTGGGCTATGAAAAAGGGGGGACAGGCACTGGAAGGCTCCTGATCCCAAGAGGAGAGGTTGGAGGGCACCAATCATCATTTGACTAAAGCTTAAGAATAGATTATGATTTTCCTCCAGTTAAGGGGGATGGAAGAGGAATTTATGTCTTTACGGAATTTTTATTTCTTACCTGTATTTATCATTCTGACGGTTTTTTTCAGCCTCTTGGCCATGCTCGTCGCTTTATTTGATTCCAGCGGGAATCGCTCTCACCAGGTTGCCGCCCTCTGGGCTACATCCTCATTATTCCTGAGCGGTGTCCGGGTCAGGATCATCCATCAGGACCTTCTGACTCCCGGACAGCCCTATATCTTCGCAGCCAATCACCAAAGCGCCTTTGATATATTGGCCTTGCTGTCCAAATTAAAGGTCCAATTCCGCTGGCTGGCCAAGGATAGTCTTTTTACCATCCCCATCTTCGGCTGGGCCATGAAGAGAACCGGCTATATCCCCATTAACCGTTCCAATCCCAAACAGGCCTATCAAAGTCTGCTTCAAGCCGCTCAAAAGGTCAAACAGGGGACCTCGATCCTGATCTTTCCGGAAGGGACCCGCCAGACGGAAAATCATCTGGGGGCCTTTAAAAAAGGGGGATTTATCCTGGCCTTAAAATCTCAAAAACCCATCGTCCCCATCGGCCTGTTAGGGAGTGCCAGGGTCCTGCCAAAAAAAAGTTTTCGGATCACCCCTGGAACCATACAAATCGTATTAGGCCGGCCGATTTCCACCGAAGGCTATCATACCAAGAATGCCGAGGTCCTGATGGAAAAGGTCAGGGGGGCTATCGAGGAGAATTTAAAACAATGATGCTGGATGCCGGATAAAAGATACAAAATATGAGATATCAGTGCGTCATACCAAAGTCCGGATTAAATGAATTCAACCTATTGTCAGGCAGGATGCCTGACCTATAAAAATAAAAATTATACTTTATTGATTATTGGTTTTACCAGTATCCAGAATCAAGTATCCAGTATCGGCAGGAAAAACATAATCAATCCCTTCAGCAGGATTAAAACAAATGGAAGCTCTAACTTTGTTGTCTGACTCCCCCTCCCCTCTGGACATCATCCCTCTCGGAGGCCTGGGAGAGATTGGCTTGAATATGCTCCTGGTCCAATATGAGGAGCATATCCTGATCGTTGATGCCGGCCTGATGTTTCCGGAAGACTATATGCTGGGCATTGATATTGTTATTCCGGATTTCAGCTATGTCTTAAAAAACAAGGAACGGATCCGGGCCATCCTCCTGACCCATGGCCATGAGGACCACATCGGGGCCTTGCCTTTCCTGCTCAAGGAAATATCGGTTCCGGTTTACGGTTCAAAGTTTACCCTGGAACTGGTCAAGGAGAAATTAAAAGAACATCGCCTCCTGGGAGAATGCGATCTAAGGACGGTTTCAGTCAAAGACCCTCTGGCCATCGGCCCTTTTCAAGTGGAATTCATCCGGGTCACCCACAGCATCCCGGACGGCATGGGCCTGGCCATCCAAACCCCGGTAGGCACCTTTATCCATTCCGGAGATTTCAAGATCGATCAGACCCCTTTGGACGGCCAGATCACGGACATCAATACCTTTGCCGCCTATGGGGCCAAAGGGGTCCTGGCCTTGTTGTCTGATTCAACCAATGTGGAGCGGGAAGGTTATACCCTGCCGGAAAAACGGATCGGTGAGACCATGGATCAAATCATGCGGGATTGCGAAGGCCGGGTCTTCGTGGCCGTTTTTGCTTCCAACATCAACCGGATTCAGCAGGTGGTCAATTCAGCGGCCCGCTACCAGCGCATGGTGGCCTTTAACGGCAAGAGCATGGTCGTTAACACCCGGATCGCCCAGGAATTGGGGGTTTTGACCGTCCCCCCGGGAATGGAACTGACCCTCGGGGAGATGCTTCAGCTCCCCGATTCCCAGGTGACCATCATCACCACCGGCAGCCAGGCCGAACCCATGTCCTCTTTAACCCGGATTGCCCGGGACGACCATAAACAGATCAAAATGAAAAAAGGGGATACGGTCATCCTTTCCTCAAAGTTCATCCCCGGCAACGAGAAGGCGATTGCTGGTCTGATCAACAACTTTTATCGCTTCGGGGCCGAGGTGATCTATGAAAAGGTCTCGGAGATTCATGTCTCCGGTCATGCTCACCAAGAAGAGCTGAAATTAATGCTCCACCTGACCCGGCCAAAATTCTTTATCCCCATCCACGGGGAATACCGCCATCTGGTCAAGCATGTCCAATTGGCCGGTAAGATCGGCCTTAAAAAAGAGAACCTGATCCTGGCTGAAAACGGGCAGGTCATCCGTTTTGATGCGGACGGAGGCCGGATCATCGACCCGGTGGAGGTGGGACGGGTCTTTGTGGACGGAAAAGGGGTAGGAGATGTGGGCAGCCTGCTCCTGCGGGACAGACGCCACCTTTCCAATGAAGGGCTGGTAGTGGTCCAGGTGGTCCTCAACAACCAGACCGGAGAACTCCTCTCCGGACCGGATATCATCTCCCGGGGCTTTATTTCCGAAGAAGAATACCCGGAATTGATCCAGGAGGCCAAAGAACGGGTCGTGGAGATCTTGTATCTCAGGCAAAAAGAGGGTATAAAAAACTGGCCTGACATCCAGGAAGAGATTCGTAAGACCTTAAAAAGGCTCTTTGACCGCTCCCTGGAACGAAGACCGGTGATATTGCCCTTGATTATACCGATGTAACTTTAAATATCTTTGTTTAAACTGACCCATGCCCAAAGAAGACACACCACAACGATCGATCACCTATGAAATCCTTGGACTGGCCCTGGGGGCCGTTGGGATTTTGCTGCTATTGGCCCTTCTTTCCCATCACCCGGCCGATCCTTCTTTCAGCTCTCCACCCATGGCCAACTGGCCCATAAAAAACTGGGTGGGCAAGTTCGGATCCTATCTTTCCACCTTCCTGTTTGAGTGGCTGGGTCTGGCCTCCTTCTGGCTTTCTTTCATCTTTTTTCAATTGGCCCTCTTTGCCTTCCGCAAGGAAGCCCATCCCTCTCCTTCCTGGTATGCTACCGGATATCTACTGGTAATTTTTTGCTTCTCCGGCCTGCTTTCCTCGGGGGACGAAAATTTTCAATACTTCGGTTGGAATTTTCCCTGGGGAGGAGTCCTGGGATACCTGATCTTTCACCGCCTCGAATTGCTATTAAATCCACCGGGGACCCATATCTTTTTAATCGTCTTATTGCTGACCGGCTTTATCCTCATTACCCGGGTTTCCCTGGCCCGGGTGGGAGAACGGGTCCAGATCTGGCTTTTCAGCCAGGGAAACCGACTGCGCGACGGGTTTCAAAAAAACCGGGAAAGAAAGCGAAAGGCCAGGACCCTGCGGGTGGAAATGGAGATCCAGAAAGAAAAAGAATCCCGACCGCCCATGATTATCCAAAGCCCGGCAGTTAAACCGGCAGCGCCGCCACCCCGTCCCCAACCGCAACAGGAACAATTTGTCTTCATGAAGGACCCAGGGGACTTCGAACTGCCCCCCCTTTCCCTGTTGGATACCTATGAAAAAAAAGATCAGGAGATCCAACAGCAGAGCCTGATCATGAACTCCCGGCTCCTGGAGAAAAAATTAAAGGATTTCGGAGTCGATGGCCAGGTCACCGAGGTTTCCCCCGGACCGGTGGTTACCATGTATGAATTTGAACCGGCCCCTGGAGTCAAGATCAGCCGGATCACCGGCCTTTCCGATGATCTGGCCATGGCCATGCGGGCCGTCAGCATCCGTATTGTCGCCCCTCTCCCGGGCAAATCGGTCATCGGCATAGAAATCCCCAACAGCCAAAGGGAGACCGTGGGCCTGAAAGACATCCTGGCCTCTCAGGATTTTTCAGGTTCCAAATCCAAATTGACCCTGGCCCTGGGCAAGGATATCCTGGGCTTCCCCGTGGTCACCAACCTGGCCAAAATGCCCCATCTTTTGATTGCCGGGGCCACCGGCACGGGGAAAAGTGTCTGCCTGAACGCCTTGATCAGCAGCATCCTTTTCAAGGCCAGACCCGAGGAAGTCCGTTTTTTCTTTATCGACCCCAAACGGATTGAACTTCTGCCCTACGAAGGGATCCCCCATCTCTTGCACGAGGTGGTCACCGATGCCAAAATGGCCACCCGGGTCCTGCGCTGGGCCATCCGGGAGATGGAGGACCGCTACAAGAAGATGGCCGACAAAGGGGCCAGGAATCTCGACACCTACAACCAAAGGCTGGTCAAGGAAAAAAAAGGGACCCCCGGAAAATATCCCGAGGAATGGCTCCCCTATGTGGTCATTGTCATTGACGAGTTGGCCGATCTGATGCTGGTATCCTCAAGGGACGTAGAAGAGTACCTGACCCGCCTGGCCCAGATGGCCCGGGCCGCCGGGATTCATCTGCTCCTGGCCACCCAGCGCCCTTCAGTGGATATCCTGACAGGGATTATCAAAGCCAATTTCCCGGCCCGCATTTCTTTTCAAGTCTCATCCAAGACCGACTCCCGGACCATCCTCGATGCCAACGGGGCCGAGGCCCTCCTGGGAGCAGGGGATATGCTCTTCCTCCCTCCGGGGGTATCCAAGTTGCAGCGCATCCATGGGGCCTTTGTTTCCGAAGCGGAAATCAAGCGGTTGACCGATTTCTTAAAAAACCAGAAGGAGGCCGTCTATGATGAATCCCTTTTGGTCATGGAAGAATCGGAACCCGCGGAAGCGGATGAAGATCAGGACGAGAAATACGAGGTCGCGGTCCAGATCGTCAAAGAAACCCGTCAGGTCTCCATCTCCATGATCCAGCGGAAACTGCGTATCGGTTATAACCGGGCCGCCCGATTAGTGGAAATAATGGAACGGGAAGGGATTGTCAGTTCAAGCGAAGGCGGACGTCCCCGGGAAGTTTTGATCAAAAATTTTTGATTCTATTCGAAATAAGCGCCTATGCCTCGATCCGAACCCCCTTCCGTCCTCCTGACCAACGATGACGGCATCTACTCCAAGGGCTTGGAGGCCCTGGTTCAGTCCCTGGAGAAAAAATACCGGGTTTACGTGGTGGCCCCGGAGGCCGAGCAGAGCGCTGTAGGTCATGCCCTGACCCTGACCCAGCCCCTACGGGTCAAAAAAGTTAAACGAAACGGGGCCTTTTTCGGGTACGGGGTGAACGGCACCCCGGCCGATTGCGTGAAAATCGCCCTTCATGAGCTGATCAGACCTCGGCCGCAGGTTTTGATCTCAGGCATCAACCTCGGACCCAACGTGGGAATCAATGTGATCTATTCCGGGACGGTCAGCGCCGCCACCGAGGGGGCCATGATGGGGCTCTCTTCCCTGGCCATCTCTCTGGATTCCTACGAATCCCAGGATTTCCAGACCGCCGCCGGGATAGGAAGGCGCCTGGCGGACTACCTGCTTAATCATCCCCTGCCCCCTGGCGTCTCCCTGAACTGCAATGTCCCGGACCGACCTCTGGCCGAAATCAAGGGGATCCGGCTGACCCGTCAGGGAACCTTCCGGTTTGTGGAAAAATTTGAAAAAAGGACCGACCCCCGGGAGAATATTTACTATTGGCAGGCCGGAATTCTGCCGCCGCCCGAGGAAGCCCCGGATACGGACCACTTCCTCCTCGCTCAGGGTTATGTCACCCTGACGCCCATCACCTTTGATCTGACCCATTATCCGTCATTGCCCCTGTTGAACGGAATGGAATCGATCCCGATCTGAAATCATTTTGGCCTTGAAGGATAAGTTTTTCAAAATTATAGAGGATCGGCTTTTCTTATCGTCTTTTTTGGCGATTTAAAGATTAGCCTTCCCCCTGATTCTCCCATTTCCATTTCAAAAAGTCTTTTTCCTCCCTGTTTTCCACTTTTTTTTCTTCTTGACCCTGTCTTTTGCTTATTCTATACTCTCGCCATGAAAAAAAAAGTTCTTATCAATAATATAGTCGCCCTGTTAATTTGTTTTTTAAGTCTGACCGGAATCGGGACGGTTATGGCCGAAGAGGCAGGAGAGTTGGATACCGTCCTCTCTAAATTAAGGGACCGCTTTTCCTCCTCGAAAACCTTTCAGGCCGATTATATCCGGGAATTGGTTCCAAAGATAGCCTCCAAGCTGCCTGCTTCCTCCCTCCAGGCCGAGGGAGTGCTTTCTTTCCGTTCCCCCAACAAGCTCCGGATGGACCAGAAAAAACCCCGGCCGGAACAGTTGATTTGTAACGGCGACAAGGTCTGGTGGTATCTGCCGGAGGAAAAGGTGGTTAACGTTTACCGCTTAAAGGATTATTATCTGCAAATCAAGCCGATTATCGATTTTCTATCCGGATTGGGAAGATTGGATAAAGATTTTTCGGTCCGTCTGGATAAAACCCTTCCGGAAGAGGCCCCTTTTTTCCAGCTTGTTTTAAAACCCAAAAATCCCCAGCCGGACTTGCAGCAGATTCTGGTCCGGGTCTCCAAAACAACCTTCCTGCCATTGGAATTTTCTTTTGATAATCTGATGGGCGATGGAACCCGTTTTCGTTTCAACCGGATGCAAACCGCTCTGAAATTAAACGAATCTTTCTTCGAATTTACCCCCCCGGCGGGGACCCAGGTCATTTCCCAGTCCCTTCAGCCTCCTGCCAGGAAATAGGCAAATAGAAGATTTTAAGCTGCCGGCTCAGACCTTCCCTCCGATAGCCGAGGAGTCCTTTCAAGAAAGACAGTTGGAAGGTCTCCTTCTCTTTCAAATAAGTGAAAAGGAAACTCACTTCGACCCGTTGGAGATCTTTTTGTTTCTGGTTATAATAAAGCCCCCAGAGGAATTTGGAGGTCTCCCGGCCTTTTCCATCCTGCAAGTATTCATAGATCCGAAACAGCATGCCGTAATGCCGTTCAAGCCCTTCCCAATCGGCCGGCATGAGGGCCGGGAAATAAAAATGGATCAGTCCTTTTCCATCTTCGGCATGGTGGAAAAAGGGCCAAAACCTGGAAACCCTTTCCCAGCGGTTTTCCTTCTTAAGATAGACCTGATGGAATTTACTGACATATAAAAACCGGTTCAGGACTTCATCCCTGGTTTCGTCTTCTTCCTTTTCCTGGATAAAGAAAGGCCAGAAAAGGGACATTTTTTCTTTCTGCTCTACCTTGCGGTAGGTTAGAAGGGGCCAGAGTTTGAGGGCTTCGGTCTTCTCTCCCCGTGCGAATTGAACAATCGGCCAGGGGAAATCCACCTGATGATAGTTAAATTTCTTCTCGGAATAAAAATTAAAAAAAGGCCAGAGAAAAATAATCTTGTCTTCGTTGGCACTCTGTTCGGAAAGATAAAGGGGGAAAAGATAAAAATAGGTCTTGGGATTATCGGTGTCTAAATATCTTTGTTGATAATGTCCGATGGGCCAGAGGAAAAAGGTCTTTTGATAAGCCCCCTGGCCGACTTGTTTCTCTTCCCCATAAATGGGCCAAACCCGAAACCCGGAACGCTGGCCCCCGGAGGTATGGGAAAAAATGGGCCAGAGGATGTTATAAGTTTGTGTTTCCCCTTCCCGGACCCGGGTATAGATCGGCCAAAGGACAAAATGGATTTCATCCCGGGCGAACCGGCCCCTGAATGTTCCGCCAAATGGAAACACCCCGCCATAAGACTGCCCTTCTTTGTCCTTTCCCCAGAAAACCGGAAAGAGGTCCACATTTTCTTTCAGGTCCTTTTCCTCTTTTTCCTGGGCCGGCTTAAAGGAGGAGTAAAAAGGGATGAAGCGGTAGAGTTTTCCCTCAGGAGTCTTCCGATATCGTCCCAGGGGATAGAGATATTCCAGCTCTTCGGTCTGTTCCTTCAGATTTTCCCGGTAAGAAAAAAAAGGGCGTAAGGTCCATTCCTTTTCTTCAGGGCTTTCCGCCTGGGAGTAAAAAGGCCCGGCCCCATCCACCCGCCGGCCTTGTTTTTCCGGATCGGTCTGGATATGGAAAAATGGGGCGACGTTTTCCGGCTGAAGATCGGGGGAAAGATGGGCACAACCGGAAGCCAGCATTAGCAACAACAAGCTGAAAGCTGAAAGCTGAAAGCTAAAACCGATTTTTTTTATCATGAACTTTGAGCTTTGAGCCTTGAGCATTGAGCTATTTAATGATCGTCCCGATTATCGTCCCCAAAATACTCACCGGGACCTGTTCCTGCAGGCCCTCCGTAGCCTTGGTAACGCTTCGTAGAGTGTATTTGGTTTCGTTGTACAAGGAGTCGTCATTGACTAACTTTCCTAAAGTCCCTTCCCCCTGATTGATCTTTTGAGTCGTCTGATTCAGGTTGGCCGCCGTCTTATTCAGACTGGCCATGGTTTCTTTGGCTTCTTTATACAAAGAGTCGTCATTGACCAATTTCCCCAGGGTCCCCTGCCCGGTGTCAATTTTATTGGCCACCTTTTCCAAACTGGCCATGGTCTTTTTGGTTTGATCATAAAATTCTTCATCTTTAATGAATTTCCCTATGCTCCCACGCCCTTCCTGTATATGATTCACCGTATCCTTTAAACCGGTCATGGTGGTCCGCATATCCTGATAAAGGGCATCATCGCGAATTAATTTTCCCATGGTCCCTTCGCCCCGGGAAAGGCCCACGGTCATGCTTCGAATGTCCTCGGTGGTCTTTCTGATATTAAAAAAGGTCTCTTTGAGGTTGTTTTTACCCTCGTCGGTCCCAATTACTTCGCTCAGGGTTTTGGTCACGGACCGAATATCATCCATGGCCGGGATGGCCTTGGCCAGAAGGTGATCCAACTCAATGGTCGAACGGGTCTCCCTGATCACCCCGCCGGCTAAAAGAGGAGGGACCTTTTCGTTGCCCGGATAAATCTCAATATACTTATCTCCCAAAACACCCTGGGTCCTGAGGACCGCCCTGGCGTCGGAATAGATCCGGATCCCTTTGAGGAGGGTCATAGTGACCTTGGCCTGGTTGCCGACCAGTTGAATATCTTTTACCCGGCCCACTTCAATCCCGGCGATCTGGATCGGACTATTTAAGACCAAACCCGAAGAGGAATCGAAAAGGGCCTCGATCTCATAACCTTGTGCTGCTTTGAGCTTAAATTTTTCCAATTTCAGGGTCATATAGCCAAGAACGATCAAACCGATAAAGACAAAAATCCCGACCTTGACTTCAATGCTTATACCTTTTTTATCCATCTTACCTCCTTTCAATTCTCGAGCCCCCCTTTATCGGCAAAGAGGGGACAAAAAATCCTGGACAACGGGGTTGGATGATTGGCGAAAAACCTCCGGAGTCCCTACCTCAATGATCTTTCCTTCATAGAGCATGGCAATGTTGTGGGCGATTCGGAAGACACTCTGGATATCATGGCTGATGACTACGCAGGTCATCTGGAATCGCTGTTGGGTATCTATAATTAAACGGTCAATCGAGGAGGTCATAATCGGATCCAACCCCGTGGTGGGTTCATCAAAAAGCAGGATGTCCGGATCCAGGGCAATGGCCCGGGCCAAGGCCACCCGCTTACGCATGCCGCCGCTCAATTCCGAAGGCATTTTTTCTTCAATTCCCGTCAGCCCTACCAGGGCCAATTTTTCGGCCACCACCCTGATAATCTCTGAATGGGTCATTTTCCGGTGTTCCCGCAAAGGGAAAGCCACATTATCCCCGACGGACATGGAATCAAAGAGGGCCCCTTCCTGGAAAAGCATTCCGAACCGCTTTCGAACCCGGTAGAGGTCCCTCTCCCGTAAGCGGTTTAACTCTTCATCGTCAATCCAGATCTCGCCGCTGTCCGGCCGGATCAGACCCATAATATGTTTAAGCAGAACGCTCTTCCCTCCCCCGCTCAAGCCGATAATCACGGTCGTCTGCCCGGAGGGGATGGTCAGGTTCAGGTCCTGTAGAACATGCTGGCTTCTAAAGGATTTATTGAGATTGACTAAACGGATCATCTTAGTTAGTAGCGTTACGGGTTACAGGTTACGGGTTCAAAACCTACCTTACTTCGACATTCCATATTTCATGGTGCCCCACGAGGGCATGAGGGCTTAGTTCGTAAATGCCGTTCGGCGTTCAGCGTTTGGCGAAAGTTAGGTTTTCCCTATTGCCTATAGCCTCTTGCCTGCTTTCTTAAAACAACAAAGAGGTTATGACATAAGTGCCGATTAATATGGAAACCGAGGCAATGACCACTGCTTCGGTGGTGGCCCTTCCAACCCCTTCAGCCCCCCCGGAGGTATGGTACCCCTTGTAGCAACCGACCAGGGTCAGGATCAGTCCAAAAACAACCGATTTGACCATTCCCTGAACCAGGTCGTCTAACTCCATCATATTAATCATCTTGTTAATAAAGACGCCTGAGTTGATTTTTAACAGAATTACCCCGACAAAATAGCCGCCAATGATCCCCACAAAGATATTAATGGCGGTCAGTATCGGCAGCATCAGGACCCCGGCCCAGATTCGGGGGACCACCAAATATTGAATGGGATTAATGGCCATAATCTCCAGGGCGTCAATCTGCTCAGTAACCCGCATGGTCCCTAATTCCGCGGCCACGGCCGAACCGGCCCGGGCATTGACCATCAGGGCCGTCATCACCGGCCCCATTTCCCTGGCCAGGGATAAAGCCACGATCCCTCCCATAAGGCTTTCCCCACCGAACTTCCTAAAACCATGATAACTTTGAAGGGCCAGGACCATTCCCGAAAAAACACCGGTAAGGACCACGATAAAAAGGGATTTTACCCCGACAAATTCCATTTGTTTGATTAAATTCCTGATGCGGAACGGAGGGATAAAGGTCCAGGCCATACTCCGGAGGAACATGAGTAATATCCCTCCTAATTCAAACAGGAAGGAAAGGACATGGTTCCCAATAGCAAAAAAAATTCGGTTAATCATGACGCCCTGTTATTTAAGCAAAAGGATATCAAATTGTTACCTCTTAATCGGATCAAAAGGATAAGTCAAGAAAAAACCTGAGAGGCCGGCATTCCATCGGGACCTAAATACTGGCACTTCCCCGGCCCATCTGCTATAATATATCTTAAAGAATAATCTTGGAAAATGCAAGCGAGGAGAAAATAATGACCGGAGCAATCGTGGTCGATATCCAAGGCGATTTTACCCAATTGATGATGGGTTCTCTGGCCGTTCCGGGAACCAACCTGGATTATCTACATAAAATTTCCAAGGCGATTGATCAAATAAAAGGACTGGGGATCCCTCTCTTCGCCTCTCAGGACTGGCACCCCGCCGACCACATTTCCTTCTTCACCAATCATCCCGGGAAAAAAATGTATGACAAGATTGCTCTTCACGGGAAAGACCAGATCCTTTGGCCGCCCCACTGTGTTCAAGGAACCCCGGGGGCGGACCTTTTGCTTGACCAGAATTTATTTAAGGCCGTGATCCAGAAAGGAAAGGATCCTCTTTATGATAGTTACTCCTGTTTTCAAGACGATGGAAACCATGAAACTGAATTGGATGGTATTTTAAAAAACCAGGGGATCAAAAAGCTCATTATTTTCGGCATTGCCACCGACTACTGCGTCCGCTGGACCGCTATGGACGGATTAGCCAGAGGTTATAAGATGGTGGTCATTAAATCCCTTTGCCGGGGGGTTGATCCGCTAACCACCGCTCAGGCACTGGAAGAAATCAAGAAAAAAGGGGCCGTGATCTTAGAGGATCTTGAAACATTCATCGCCCTGCAGACCTGATGCTCCCGGCAAAAATCGCTGTTCCTGTTAATCTTCATGTCCAGGGGGTCGCCACGAAGCATGCTCCCTTTTCTTGAGACCAGCTTCCGCCGGGGGCGGATGTTGGTCATCCCTCAATCCAGACTTAACGGGATTGAGGGATACCTCATGGCTTTAACCGTGTAATCCGTGAAACCCGTGCCAAAAAATTTATTTTCGTATTAAACCAATTCGTCAGCAATCCTGGCCCCCATCGCCTTGATCTTTTCCATGTCCCCGGCCCGAAGGCCGTGACGCACCGGGGCCACGTTTTCCCGGATAGGGACCAGGTGGACATGAAAGTGATCGACGATCTGCCCTGCCACCCGGCCATTGAGCTGATAAACCCTCATACCGTCCGGTGTCAGGGATTTTTTAATCGCCAGAGCCACTTTCCTGGCGGTATGCATGACCGCCGCCAGGTCGCCCTCCGGGATGTCAAAAAAAGTGGCGGAATGGTTCTTCGGGATGATTAAACAGTGTCCGTCCGAACTGGGATTGATGTCCATAAAGGCCAAAGTCCGGTCATCCTCAAACAACTTCACGGAGGGTATTTGACCGGCAACAATCCTGCAAAAGATACAATCCTCAATCATATTCTTCGTTCTTCCCTGTGAATCTCCTGATTTGGTTCCTGTAGCTTAAGCTTTTGATACTCCACTTGAAGATAATTTTCAACTTTTTACGAGGTTGTCAAACCCGACTGGCCTTGATGGCTTCCTGCAAGGCCTTTTGATCGACCGGCGGCGGCAGGATATCGGCCCTCGCGACCAGGGAAATGGCTTCAAAGTCGCAGCCGGTGGCGCAAACGCCGCATCCGATGCACCGGTCTAAATTTAATTCCGGCACATCCTCATCCCCCATAACCAATGCTTCTGTGGGACAGCGATCGATACAAGTCCCGCAGGAGGTACAATTTTCGCTGTTGTGCTGCGGTTTAAAACCGGAATTGAGTGACAGGCCGGGTTTCGGTTGAGCCAAAGCGGTCTTAAGGATCATACAATGACAGGAACAACAATTGCACAGAAAGTCTATTTCTTGACGGTTGATGGCAGCGTGGACCAGGCCGGCCTCTTCCGTCTGCTTCAATATCTCCATGGCTTCTTCTTTAGAAATCTGTCGGCCCATTTTCCGATCGATGACAAATTGGGCACCCATTCCAAACTGCATGCAGACGTCATCGGGTTTTCCGCAATTATCATTTTCATCGATCAGTTTGGCCTCATGGCGGCAGAAACAGGTGGAGACCGCCAGGGGATGATATTTTTCAATATAGGAGGCTACCTGATGATAAGTATGGATGGTATTCTCGGCCTGAATCTTCCGGTCTACCGGGATGACCCGGGTGGTCGGATAAGTAACCTTCGAGGGACCTTGCTCGGCATCCAGTGCCGCCTTGTAGGCATGGATCAGTTTGGCGAGTCTTTTATCCTTTTCCGTGTGGGTCCCTCTCATGAATTGGAATTCAAAGATTCCCGGCACGAACGTCGGCGCACTATAAAAGGTAACCCCTCCCATGGAACCGGCGGTGCAAAGTCCTTTATAAGCCATCCCTTCCAGAATGGGGCTTACCTCAGTCGCCTCTTTTCCCATTTCTTTGGCGATGGCTTCAGCCGGATGAAAACCCTTGGGGATGGCATTGTAGACTGCCGCCTCCTCAGGGGTAAAAAGTTCTTCAACCAGATTGTAAAATTCAGGGATATCCTTACCCGGATATCTTCCCCGTCTTTTGGCCAGTACCTCGCATAGTTCATGATAAACTGTTTCTGACATTTACGTTACCTCCTGTCCATGTTTTTTGGCATTGGTTCATTGATAATGATCTTGTAAAAAGCCATGAAACGCCGCATCCTAATAGATTGTAAGCAATAAGATTGCAAGCAAGGTATTTGCATAAAAAAAATCACTTCATAAATTGTTCCCGAAGTTTACCGATAAGACTGCGCAGGTCCTTTTTTTCATTTTCCGTAAAGGCCGCCAAAAATTCTTTGTTGGCTTCTTCGATCAGCTTCCTGGCCTCAAATCCTTTTTCTTTTCCCTGTTTGGTCAGATGGATCTTTATGGAACGCCGGTCGTCGGGGTTCCCTTTGCGTTCGATTAAACCCGCGCCTTCCAGACGATCCAGAATACCGGTCAAGGTGGCGCTGTCCAATTCAACCTTTTTCCCGAGTTCACCGGCTATGATCTGATCTTCCTCGGCCAGGAATCCAAGGACCATGGCCTGGACCGGGGTGATGTTGAGCCCCGACACCTTCTGGGTCATAAATTTTATGCCGGTCTGACTGGCTTTGGCTAATTGAAAAAAAATACAATTATCGGTTTTCATCTATCATGCCGCCATTTATTTCGTTTGCAATTATCTTGTATGCAATATAAAAAAAGGGAAGTCAAGGAATTTTTTCAAAAGTCTTTTTGCTTTCAAGGTAAACCGCGTCTTCGGTTTCCATGACCTGCAAAATGGACTTGAAGCCCACCTCCTTCATGATCTTCAAGGTGGACCTTTCCTTGTTCATGGCTTTAGCAAAAACAAGTACCTGGTTCATCAGTTCCTCCACCGGGCAGGCCTTGACCACGACCTGGTTGGCCTCCAGCTCGGAAGCCGTATACCGTTTTCCGGTGAACTGGGCCTCCAGGGCCATAGGTCCGGGCAGGGCCTTTTTAATAATGGCATCCATGCCCGGCATAAAGGGGATATGGATATCCACTTCCGGAAAGCAGAAATAACCCCGCTCCGTGCGCATGAACCGGAAATCAAAGGCACAGGCCATGATCGCCCCGCCGGCAAAGGCGTGACCGTTGATAGCGGCAATAGTGATCATGGGATAGGTCAACAGCCGCCGCAAAACCTTCATGATGCGCATGGGAAATTGGAAAGCCGTGTCCGGGTCTTCGGCCACGGCCGACATCAGCCATTGTAGATTAATCCCATTGGACCAGATCTTTTTATCAGCACTGGTAACCACCAAAACACTGGCCTTGGTCTGATTTTCGATCTCACCCAGGATGTCGTAAAAGGCATCAAGGAATTCAAAGGTAAACAGGTTCTCTCCGTTTTTCATGGTCAATACAGCTACATGATCCTCCAGCGTATACTCAAAATGGTCCATCAGTCATCCTTTCTTTCTTGAAAAAATGTAACACACCGGTTACAATATAAAAAAGGGAATGTCAATGTTTTCTTACTGACATGTAACCCCTGACAACACCATCTGAGGCCTATTTTAAGCAAGTCCGATTTTTTTTCACCGGATAGGCTGGCCGGAGGGTCAGGATCTGAGACCTGATACCCTTGCAGCCGAATTGCAGGAAGGACAATAACCGTTCACCTTAAAAACCGCCTTTCCTCGGGATTTTAGTTACTTAAAAATAAAATCCTACGCAAAATGGATAGAATTTATTAAACAGCGATTTTCGCAGAGCCTTAACCGTCATTTCAATATAAGATTTT
>CAZVHO010000081.1:0-23962 GCA_964627515.1 uncultured Thermodesulfobacteriota bacterium
TTTTATCCTGAAAGTCAAATCGAGTTTTGGAAAAAGTTCAGGTGGTTAAAAAGAGGGCTTTTGTTCACGCAATCAGGCCCCCCAATCTTCCATCATCTTCTGAAAGGTGGATTCCCCGGCCCGCAGGACCCCGGCATAACCGCCGCCGGGATTACCCCAGGCGCTCGATAAGTACAACCCTTTTACGGGCGTCCGGTTGTCAATCCGTTCCATGAAGGCGTTATTCAGGGATTGTTCGAAGCCATAAATGGCCCCTTCGGTATTCCCGGTGAAACGCCAATTGGTCAATGGCGTGGCGACCTCCCGGACCTCGATCATGGAGGAAAGACCGGGGATGACTTTTTCTTCAGCCCTTTTGATCAGGATGTCGGTCCATCGGGCCTTTTCCTGATCATAGGCCCCTTTGCGGCCGGCCCGGTAATCGGCCTCAAATTTCCGCCAGGGATCATATCCGCAAAGGAAGAGGAGCATCAGATTGGAGGTTCCCGGCCTGGAATAGCCTTCAAAAAGATTATTATAAATAGTGACACTGAAGCTGCCCCGGTCCACTTCGCCTTTCAGACTGGAGAGATAATCGGTCTCCGGTCCCTTTCCGGAGGGAACGTGGATCCCGTACCCCTTAATTTTTCCCCTCAACTCCTTATTCAATCCCAGCCAGACGATAAAGGACGAGATGCTGGGCCGGTAACCTTGAAGCTTTTTGAGGTAATCGGCAGGGACCGCCTCCCTGGGGAGCATTTCCTGAAAGGTCCTGATGGCCCCGGCGTTGCTGACCACGGCCCGGGCCGGCAGGACCTTGCCGCTGGACAGGACCACACCCTGGACCGATCCGTTTTTGACCTGGATTTTTTCTGCCCTGGTTTCATAAAGGATCTTTCCTCCTGAGGCCTCAATCACCTCGGCCAGGGCATTGCTCAAGGCCTGCGAGTTGGGCTTGATATAGAAAGAGCCGTTTTTCAAATATTCTCCGGTAGCCACGGCAAAATAAAAAGCCGACAGCTTCGAAGGCGGCAGGCCGTAATAGCCCCAAAGGGCCGACAGGATATCCCGGAGTTGGGGCTCCTTGACATAATCATCCAGAAGCCGGGCCAGGGTTTTGTTTCTAACCTTCCACATCTTGGGGTATTGAATGGGGAAAAGGGGTTTAAAGACCCGGCCTTTTTTCTGATGGAGCTTCTGGCTTTCTTCGGCGATACCGATGATCTCGGAAACAAATCCGCGGATGCCTTCTTTTTCCTGGGGAAAGCGCTCCCCAAGGAGGCGTATAAAGGCTTCCGGGTTTCGGTTAGGGACGGAAAAGGTTCCGTCCGGAGCCTTGAAAAAATAAACCTCCGGCAATTCTACCAATTGCAGCTTCTCGAGGACCCCTAAGTCCTTAAGGATGCGGGCCGTAGCATTGTTGTTGATGGACGTCCCATGCAAGGAGACCTCAAAGGCGAATTTTCCCTTGGCCCGGTCAAAAGAGGTGGCATATCCTCCTGGGATGTCGTGTTGTTCCACCACGGTCACCGGGAGGCCCTGCCTGGCCAAGTATGCGGCGCAGGCCAGCCCCCCTAAACCACTGCCTATAACCACAGTAGGATAATGCGTATTTGGTCCCATGTTTTCGGCATAGGCGGAGATCTTCTTCCAGTCCAAGGCCAACGAGACCGCACTCATGGCCGAAACGGTTAAAAAGGATCTTCTGGTTATTTTTTCTCTAAACATGGCTGCCTCCTTTAAAGTTGATTATGACTTCCATTTTAGAGTTATATCCTAACCGGGCAATAGATTTAAGATGAAAAGGTGGAAAAAGGGGATAAGCGGTCCGGAGAAGGCGTGAATCGTCGAAATAAGACTTTTTTTGAACTGACAGACAAACCTGGCTCGATCAGACGGGAAAGAGTCAGGGCAACCTCGAAACCACTACCTTTCGGTTATAGGATCAGGCTGCCCTGAAAAATTGGGAAGACCGGATAGTGCCGCCGGCACTATTTCTTCCCGCTTCAACTGCTTTGTCCAGTACCACCGGTACTGGGTTTAGAGCCGCCTCAACTGCTCTGCCCGGTACTATCGGTACCGGGCGCGGTTCCCTTTTCACTCCTCTGGCCAGTGCCACCGGCACCGGGTTTGGTCCCGCCTCAACTGCTCTGGCCCGAAGACTTTTCTTCCTGGGTACTACCTGTACCCGATTTGCCGCCACCTCAGCTACTTTTCCCGTCATTGGCCAATCCGTTGGTTACAAGCGCCCCTCCGGTGAGCAGCCCGGCGATACTAAACCCTGCCAGGAGCCTTTTTAGCTCCTTTTTATCCATCCTTTTTTCACCTCCTTTTGAAAACCGGTTTGAATAATAAAATGGATTGGGCTCTTTTTTAGGCCATTAATCCTGTGTATTATTTTACCGGGCAGGCCCCGGAGATCAAATAACGGGAAGGCTTTATTTTATGAAAAAAAAGACCTTATTAATCAGGGAGGGGGACATGAGATTGTGGTTCGAGAAACTGGAGGACGTTTTCCATTGTCAAATCGTTAGAATCAATGTAAATATCTCCGAGTGAATCCGTGATGACAGAGGCTTTTTCAGGGATGAGGATTTAATACGAAAATAAATTTTTTACCACCGTAGCCTCTGTTGGGGCGCTGTAGGGGCGGGTTTTAAACCCGCCCCTACGACGGTGATATTTTCACGCCTCGTGGTGCCCCCAGGGGCATGAAGGTTTAATACGAAAATAAATGAAAGCTTTCTTTAAAGATCCCATTCGCTACCGTTGGTGGATGCTGGGTATCCTGGGAGTGATCTATTTCCTGGCCTGTCTTCACCGGATATCCCCTACGGTTATCGCCCGTGACCTGGTGCATGAATTCGGGGCCGATGCCACCGCCTTGGGGCTCATGGCCTCGGCCTATTTTTACCTCTATGCCGCCATCCAACCCCCTGTCGGCTTATTGTCCGATACGATCGGACCCCGCCGGGTGGTGACCATTTTTACGCTCATTTCCTGCCTGGGTTGTCTGGTTTTCGGTCTGGCCACCAATATGCTCATGGCCGGTGTAGGCCGGGCCTTGATCGGTATCGGGGTGGGCGGCATTTTCGTCCCCGGCTTAAAGATCTTCTCCAATTGGTATAAACCAAAAGAATTTGCCGGGGTAACCGGACTTTTCCTGTCCCTGGGCAGTGCCGGCAATCTATCGGCCTCTTTACCCCTGACCTATCTGGTCCTGCTTCTTGGCTGGCGTCTCTCTTTTATCGGCATCGGGGGCGTTTCCCTGATTCTGGGGGTCTTGGCCTGGATCATCCTCCGTGACCGGCCGGAAGACAAGGGCTGGCCGGCGGTGGCTGCCACACCTTCTCTTGCCTCGACGCAGGCAATTCCGATCCCGGAGGGCATGCCTCTGAGCAAGCGCCTTGGAATTATTTTCAAGAGCTGGGGTTTTTGGCTGATCACCCTTTCCTACTTCTTTTTCGGCGGCCCGGGTCTCACCTTTCAGGGACTCTGGGTGGTCCCCTATTTGATGGATGTTTACGACTACACCCGTCTTCAGGCCGGAGGGTTGTTGATGATCCTGCCTCTCGGATCGATCATCGGTGCCCCGCTGATCGGCTTCCTGGCCGGCAGGTTGCGTATGGGACAGAAAGGAGTGCTGGTCCTATCCCTGTTTTTATCTTTAGCCTGCTGGTCCGTTTTATTCCTGTCCGGCGGCAAACCGCATCAGGTTTTTATAATTCCCTTGTTCTTTATCATGGGCCTTTTCGGAGGGGGCGCACTCTCCCTGTACATGACCATGGTGAAAGAAATCTTTCCACCCCGGCTCACCGGAACAGCCGTCGGGCTGATGAACCCGGCCGCTTTTCTGGCTACGGCCCTCTTTCAACCTTTTACCGGTCACCTGATGGATGCTGTAGGCAGAATCGGCTCGGCCTACCCCCTTAAGGCTTATCAACAGGTCTTCACGGTATTTTACCTTTCCATGATTATTTCTTTCGGCTTAATCCTCTTATTAAAAATTCCGAAGGCAGGGCGGAAAGAAGGTTAAAACGAAAATAACGTTCGTCGTTCAGCGTTCGGCGTTCGTCGAAAACCTAATTTCATCCTTCGTTGTGCCGCCCAAGCGGCATATGGAATTAGTACGAAAGTAAGTTCGGAGTTTAGAGTAAATCATTTTCATGCTTCGTGGGGCCCCTGGGCAGGTCTAAGGAGTTATGGGGCCTCTTAAAAAACTTTCCACTTTCCAGCCTCCTTTTTTAAGATCAAAGGTAACAGCGCCATCGCGGTCGGTTCGACAAAGGGTTACGCCCCGTTCCTGGTACCGCCTGATTATTTCGGGATGGGGGAGGTGCAGGCGGGGGGAAGGCCGCCCGGAAATAACCGCATAAGAAGGTCGAACGGCCTCGATAAAAGGAATCGTACTGGAAGTGAGGCTCCCATGATGGGGGACTTGAAGGATGTGACTCCTTAAAAAAGTCGGTTCGTTCAGAAAAATCCTTTCGGTCTCGGCCTCGATATCGGCCGGCAAAAGGAGCTGCTGCCCCTTATAACGAAAACGCAGAACTAAAGAGGCATTGTTTTGGCTGTGCCAGAGAGCGGGACGAGGTCCTTCCCTGAAAGAGGCCTCGCCGGAGACATGTAAAACATTGACCAGGACTGTCGAAATCGTTCGGGACCAGCCGGGGAAAGGATAGACAACCGGGATTTTGTTTTTTTGAATCAACTCCCTGAAACGCCGATAAGTTTCCGAATCATCCTCCTGACCATTCAGCCAGACCTCTTTGACCTTGAATTTGGTGAGGATAAAAGGCAATCCATTTAAGTGATCCGGATGGGGATGGGTCAGGACCACGACATCCAGCCGGGTGATTTTTTTTGCCCAGAGAAAAGGAGCCACCACCCGTTCTCCCAGATCGAATTCGGGCTTGTAGGAACCCCCGCCGTCTATAAGCATCTTTTGCCCCTGGGGGAACTCGATCAAAACCGAACTTCCATGGCCCACGTCCAAAAAGGTCGCCCTGAAGGGCGGAGAAAAGAAATCCCCGATCCGGGGAGAAAAGAAAAATAATACCATCCCCAGGCAGGAGAAGGAAATCCACCAGGCCGGGCCGGGGATTTTTCGCCAGTTGAATAAAAATATAAGGGTCAAATAAAAAAAGCCGATTTCCCCATAACCGGGACGGGGAATAGTGAAATAGGCCAGAGGCAGGTCGGCAAAAAAACGGGTCAGCCCTAAGCTCCATTGAAGCATCAGGTGCATGATCCCGAAAAGAAGGGAAGACAGAGGGGAAAAAACCGGGGCCAGGATAATGGCTACAAGACCGATGGGTGTGGCCAAAAGGCCGGTCAAGGGGACCAGAACAAGATTACTGAGCAGGCCGACCAGGGAGACCTGGTGAAACCACCAGGCTACCACCGGGGAGGTGGCCAATTGACAAACCAGAGAAACACAAAAAGTGGCCCAGAGATAATAAACGGCCCGGTGGAGCCAGGAGGTCCCCTGGTCTCTCAAAAAAAAATCGGGATTCCATATCCTGGGCATCAGGTAACCGATGGCCCAGACCGCCAGAAAGGATAATTGAAAAGAAGGCAGGAAAAGGGTCTCCGGGGAAAGGAGTAAAAGGATAAGGGCGGCCAGGGCCAGACTGTTGAGCAGGTCGGAATATTTATTCAACAGAAGGGCCGTAATCACCATACTGACCATCACCAGGGCCCGGGCCGCCGATGGACCCATGCCGGCCAGCAGGGTATACCCCAGGATGGGGAAGAAGGTGCAGATCAAGGCCCATTTTCGGACATTGATAATCAAAAGCAGGGTCTCCGACAGACTGAAGAGAAATCGGAATAAATAATAAGACAGTCCGCCGACCAGGGTGAGGTTCAATCCGGAAAAGGCCAGAAGATGGGAGACGCCGGCCCGGCTGAAGGTCTCCCGGACTTCCCGAGGGATTTTGCTTTGATCTCCGGTTATCAAGGCCTGGGCCAGGCCATTGATCGGAAAAGGAATTTCTGAATCGATCCGATTGGAAACCCGGTTTCTAAGGACGGACAGGTGATGCCACAACCGTGACCTTTTATTGGGTCCGCCCAGGACCAGGAGGTGAGGATCTTCTATAAATCCGGAAACCCGGATGCCCTTTCGGGCCATCCGCTTCTCAAAATGATAACCCCCTGGATTGTGATAGTCTTCTATCAAACGCAACCGGCAGACAAAGCGAACCGGATCTCCCTGATCAAAGCCCTTAAGCCGTGCCTGGACTCCTAAAAGAATGATCCCCTGGACCGGCCGGTCCTTTCCCTGATCTGCAAATGAGGTCAATTGAATAGTCAGGCGGGTTTTGTCCGGATAGTGGACCGGTTCTTCCATGATCACCCCGGTCAGGTGCTGTTGCTGATCATTTAATAAAAAGGCGGTTACTTGGGGGGTGTTGGTCTGCGGGGAAAGAAAGGTCGTCAGGGCCAGCCCGGTTACTAATAAAAACCCCGATCCGCTCCAGAGCGCTAAGGACGGAAATAATAGTATTACGACAGGGAGGGCCAGGAGAAGAAATACCAGCAACCAGGGGAAAACCGCCGGATAAGGTTCAAAGACCTGGGTGCCTAAAATCAGGCCGGTTATCAAGGCCAGGACCAAGGGTACACCGGGGCGGGTGATTATTGGACGGGAAGGGAATTTGCCCATTATCAGGAGTAGGTAGTTGCCTTCCTCTCTGTAATTAAGCCCTCATGCCCCGTTTGGGGCCCTACGAAAAATGAAAACGGGTTCAAGAAAAAAGCTCAAAGCTGAAAGTGAAAACTCTGGTCAGAGTTCAAGGTTTTTTTCGCTTGCAACTTGCATCTTGCAACTTGCAACTTTATTCTTCAACTCAGCCCCGCCCCCAGGCCCCTGATCCCTGACCTCTGAATGCTATTTTCGACTTAAACCTTCTCTTTTACCCTTTCTATCCGCGCCCCCAGGGGCAGCAGCTTTTTTTCCAGCCCTTCGTAGCCCCGATCCAGGTGATAAACCCGGGAGATCTCGGTGGTCCCTTCGGCAGCCAGTCCGGCCAGGACCAGGGAGGCACTGGCCCTGAGATCGGTGGCCATTACCGGGGCTCCCAGGAGTTTGGAGACGCCTTTAATAACGGCTTGATTCCCGGATACCTGGATATCGGCCCCCATGCGCCGCAGCTCGCTGACATGCATAAAACGGTTTTCGAAGATCGTTTCCTTGATCAGGCTGGTATTTTGCCCCAGGGACATGAGGGCCATAAATTGGGCCTGCATATCCGTAGGAAAACCGGGGTAAGGCCGCGTGGTCACGGAGACACTTTTTATTTTGTGAGGGCCATGAACGGTTAGACCGGCTTTCCTTTGGGAAAATTCCAGACCGGCCTCTTTCAGTTTTATGATCACCGTTTCCAGACAGGAACCGTCGTACCCGGCCAGGGTGATCTCTCCGCCGGTGATGCCGGCGGCCGCCATGTAAGTCGCCGCCTCGATGCGATCAGGCATAATCCGATAGGAAGTCGGGTGGAGGTGGGGAACCCCATGAATGGTGATGATATCCGTGCCGACCCCTTCGATCCGGGCCCCCATGGCCTTTAAAAAGTTGGCCAGATCCACCACCTCGGGCTCCTTGGCGGCATTCCCCAGGATGGTTTTCCCTTTGGCCAGGCAGGCGGCCATCATCAGATTTTCCGTCCCGGTAACCGTGGGGATATCAAAAACGATCTCGGCCCCGCTGAGTTGCCGGGATTTGGCCTCTACATAGCCATGTTTTAAATCGATGCGGGCCCCCATTAATTCCAGACCTTTCAGGTGCAGGTTGATGGGCCGGGCCCCGATAGCGCACCCGCCGGGAAGCGATACCCGGGCCCGGCCGAAACGGGCCACCAAAGGCCCCAGGACCAGGATAGAGGCCCTCATGGTTTTTACCAGGTCATAAGGGGCCTCAAATCGGTCAATCCCGGAACTATTGATACGCAACGTTCCTTCCGGTCCTTCTTCAAAATGGGTTCCCAAAAAGGAGAGCAACTTTTTTTCGGTTTGAATGTCTCTCAAGGCCGGAAGGTTGGAAAGGGTGGACCACCCATCAACCAAAAGAGTGGCCGACAGGATCGGCAGAGCGGCATTCTTGGCTCCGGAAAGGACTACTTTCCCTTTTAATGGAATTTTCCCCTGAATGAGAATTTTATCCATGGTAACAGGCCGAAAGGACCCGGTCTCTTCCGGCATAATCCTTTAAGATGGCGGCTGGTTCAAATCGGTTTTCCCTGGCCAGACCCAGAACCTGGGCCCCCTGGCTTTCTCCAATTTCCATGAACAGCCGGCCGCCGGTCTTAAGTTGGCGGCCGGCTTGTCGGATGATGGTCCGAATGGCCTCCAGGCCGTCAGGTCCCCCCCAAAGGGCCTTCAGGGGTTCATAGTTTTTTACGGTCGGCGGCAAACCGAAGATCTCCGCTTCGGCGATATAAGGGGGATTGGAAACAACCAGGTCGATCCACCTCTGTTTAAAAGAAAAAGGGGTCAGCCAGTCCCCCAGGACAAAATGAACGGCTGCTTCAACTCCGTGATGGCCTGCATTTCTAAAGGCTGTTTCAAGGGCCGGCAGGGAAAGATCGGTGGCAAAAATAGGCCGGGACTTCGGATCGGGGATCGATTTGGCCAGGGCCACGGCAACGGCCCCGGAGCCGGTACCCAATTCAACCACCGTCTGGTGTCCCTGCCGGGCGGAAAGGCATTTCAATGCCTCTTCCACCAGAAGCTCGGTTTCAGGCCTGGGGATCAGAACAAAGGGATTGACTTCAAAATCTAAAGACCAGAATTCTTTTTGGCCCAAAAGATAAGCGATTGGTTCGTGTCCGGCCCGGCGGAAAATTTTTTCTTTAAAAGACCGGGCTTCGGTATCCGGAAGGATCTGATCCGAAGAGAGGAGTAAGCCCAGACGATCCATTTTAAGCACCGATCCCAGAATCAATTCGGCACTCAAGCGGGGATCGGGCAGATCTTCCTTTTTCAAGCAGTTAACGGC
Organism: uncultured Thermodesulfobacteriota bacterium; assembly: GCA_964627515.1. Classification (GTDB taxonomy): domain Bacteria; phylum Desulfobacterota; class RBG-13-43-22; order RBG-13-43-22; family RBG-13-43-22; genus RBG-13-43-22. The sequence goes on from CAZVHO010000081.1 coordinate 8,981, forward strand.
CCAGGTCAGGGCCTGTCGAATGGTCCGGGAATCCTTTTCAGGGATGGCGGTTATGGTCTGTAGGCGTACCATGATTAGATTTTATCGTTTTAACTCTGAGAATTTATTTTTTTAACATTCTCAATCGATAGGTTTGATCGGTATCATCCTCCGGTCTTGAGTTGTTCCGCCTGATAGTGGGTGGTCAAGGCATTGATCACTTCGGAAAGGTTCCCCTCCATAATCGTGTCCAGTTGATAGAGGGTCAGCCCGATCCGGTGGTCCGTCAGGCGGTTTTGAGGGAAATTATAGGTCCGGATCCGTTCGCTGCGATCCCCGCTGCCTACCTGGCTTTTACGATCTTCGGAAATCTTGTCCTGCTGCTCTTTAATCTTGAGGTCCAAAAGACGGGCCTTCAGGACTTTTAATGCCTTGGCCTTGTTTTTGTGTTGTGATTTTTCATCCTGACAGGAAACCACCAGTCCGGTCGGCAGGTGGGTGACCCTTATGGCCGAATCGGTGGTATTGACGCTTTGTCCTCCTGGTCCGGAGGAACGGAAAACATCCACCCGGATATCTTCAGGATCGATGACGATATCCACATCTTCGGCCTCGGGAAGCACGGCCACCGTGACGGCCGAGGTATGGAGGCGGCCTTGAGCTTCCGTAGCGGGTACCCTCTGGACCCGGTGGGCCCCGCTTTCATACTTGAGTTTGCTATAAACCCCTTTGCCTTCGATCAGGGCTATAATTTCCTTATACCCCCCCATGCCGGTCGGATGTTCGCTCATAATTTCCACTTTCCAACCCAAAGTCTCGGCCAGCTTGGAATACATCCGAAAAAGATCGGCGGCAAACAAAGCGGCCTCTTCCCCGCCGGTCCCGGCCCGTATTTCCAGAAGGGTATTTTTTTCATCCAGGGGATCCTTGGGCAGGAGCAGGACCCTGATCTCCTCTTCGATTCCGGTAAGCGCCTCTTTAATGGATTCAATTTCGCCCTTGGCCAATTCCCGCATTTGGGGGTCAGGATCTTCCAGAAGTTCCTTGTTTTCTTTGACCTGATCAGAAAGGGATTTATAGCGGCGATATTTGGAAATTAGAGGGGCCAGTTCGGCATGCTCTTTGGTCAATTTTTGATAAGCGGGCTGATTTTTAAGGATCTCCGGGTCACTGAGGGATTCCTCCAATTTCAGAAAACGATCCTCGACTTCTTCCAATTTTTTCAGCATAACGGTTTGACTTAAACGACCTTGGGACCGGAAAGTTGTCCTTCTAATTCCAGGACGCGACTGAGGGCTTGCAGGGCTACTTCGATCTGGTCTTCCGAAGGTTCCTGGGTAGTCAGACGTTGAATCCAGAGCCCGGGGAGAATGATTAACCGCATCCAGGGGCGATCGGCCTTTTTGCCGGAATATTTTATGGCCTCGTAAGCCAGTCCGGTAATGGGGATCATCAATAGTATTTTAAAACCGACATACAGCCCATTCCGGGACCAGGAATTCAAAGACGGCCATTTGGGCAACAAAGGAAACAGGATGGAGAAAAAGAGGATGCTGATTACCAGGACCAGTAAAATAAATGAAGTCCCGCATCGGGGATGCAAGGTGGAATGCTGCCGGGCATTTTCCACCGTCAGGGCCTGGCCGGCTTCATAGGTAAAAATGGATTTGTGTTCGGCTCCATGATACTGAAAAACCCGGCGAATATCTTTAAAACGGGAGATGAGCCAGATATAAGCGATAAAGAAAAAAACTTTGATCAATCCATCCAGGAAATGAAAAGAAAAAGAGTCCACCCCGAAATGGAAGACACTCAGTCCGCCCAGATAGGCGCTGATCCAGTGGGGCAAAGCCACAAACAGCCCCAAACCCAAAAGGATGGCCACCGACAGGGTGCCCAGCATGGCCCACCATCCGATCTCCTTGGTTTCTTCCTCTTCGATCATGGCCTGGTTGGCCGAATAATTTAGGGCCTGGATGCCTTGTATCAGGGTCTCTATCAGGATCAGGGTTCCCCGCAGAACAGGCCATTTCAGAAAAGTATAGCGGTCCGCCCAAGGATGAAGGACATCCTCCTTAGCCACTATTTCCCCATTGGGACGTCGGACCACCACGGCCAAAGACTTGGGGGCTTTCATCATCACCCCTTCAATAACGGCCTGACCGCCTACCTGGATCATTCGATTCTTTCCATTTTATTACACCCCGGTTAGGCCTGGGCTTTTTCTTTAAGGGCGGCTTTTGTGTTGTTGAACTGGCTGTATTTTTTCTGGAAACGCTCGATCCTGCCGGCCGAATCCATTAATTTCTGTTTACCGGTGAAAAAGGGATGACATTGGGAACAGATTTCAACCCGGATGTCTTTTCGAGTGGATCCGGTGGGAATTTCATTCCCGCAGGCACAGCGAATCGTCGTTTGATGATAAGCAGGATGAATTTTTTCTTTCATAATGGTAACTCCTAAGGTTATTTATTCATTAAGCTTAAAAATTCAGCGTTATCTTTGGTCCCGTCCATCTTCTCCAGGAGAAACTCCATACTGTCCACCACGGTCAGCGGGGCCAATAATTTACGTAAAATCCATACCTTGTTTAGTTCTTCGGTGCTTAAAAGCAATTCCTCTTTGCGGGTCCCGGAACGATTAATGTCAATGGCCGGAAAGATGCGTTTGTCGCTCAGCTTTCGATCCAGATGGATCTCCATGTTGCCGGTCCCCTTAAATTCTTCAAATATGACCTCGTCCATCCGACTGCCGGTGTCGACCAGGGCTGTGGCGATAATGGTTAGACTGCCGCCCTCTTCGATGTTTCTGGCGGCCCCGAAAAACCGTTTGGGGCGATGGAGGGCATTGGAATCCACGCCGCCCGAGAGGATCTTGCCGCTGGGAGGGACCACGGTATTATAGGCCCTGGCCAGTCGGGTAATACTGTCCAGCAGGATCACGACGTCCCGTTTGTGTTCCACCAGGCGTTTGGCTTTCTCAATAACCATTTCAGCCACCTGGATATGTCGCTGGGCCGGCTCATCAAAGGTCGAACTGATCACCTCGGCCTTGACCGAACGTTGCATATCCGTGACTTCTTCTGGGCGTTCGTCTATGAGCAATACAATTAAAATGATATCGTTGAAATTCCGGGAGATGCTGTTGGCGATGTTCTGAAGGAGCATGGTCTTGCCGGTCCGGGGCGGGGAGACAATCAGGCCCCGCTGACCTTTTCCGATGGGGGTTAATAAATCCATGACCCGAATGGAATAATTGACCGGGTCATCGGTCTCGAGCTGGATCCGTTCGTTGGGATACAGGGGGGTCAAATTGTCAAACAGGATTTTATCCCTGGAAACCTCCGGGTCTTCAAAATTAACCGATTCCACTTTGAGCAGGGCGAAATAGCGTTCGTTATCCTTAGGGGGCCGAATCTGTCCGGAGGTGGTATCTCCGGTCCGCAAATTGAATCTCCTGATTTGAGATGGGGAGACATAAATATCATCCGGCCCGGGGAGGTAATTGTAATCAGGGGCCCTCAAAAATCCGAACCCATCGGGCAGTATTTCCAATACCCCTTCTCCGTATATGAGTCCGTTTTTTTCCGTTTGGGCCTGGAGCAGGGCGAAGATAAGCTCCTGTTTTCTCATCCCGCTGGCCCCTTCAATATTGAATTCTTTGGCCATCTGGGTAAGTTCATTGATTTTCTTTTGCTTGAGTTCGGCTAAATTCATGGTATCCTCGATATCCTTGTTTTAAAACGTTCCGGAGGTCTTCTGAGAAAAGGCCCTTTTAGATTTTATTTAAAAAGGCTTAAGAACTATATTGTTGTGGCTAACCCAAAAATCCCTTTAGTGATCTGAGTGATTGCAAAAAGAAATGATGATGATTTTGGAATCTGTCGGTTTCTTCTTGGATTTAAATCCTTGTCAGGCAGGAATTGGTACTTTTTGGAGCACCATGATCTCCTATTTTGGTTAGAAAATTATAGCAGAATTCCAAAAATGTCAAGCATTTTTTATGTTTTTTTTGCCATGAATGGGTTGTCCTTATCCGGACCGGTTCGTAACAGTCTGATCAGGCCTTCCATATCCTTAGGGAGCGGGGATGAAAAATCTAATGGTTTTCCCTGGATCGGATGTTGAAAAGACAGCCGGCAGGAATGGAGCAATTGGCGAGAGACCTCTTTTAGAGCCTCAGCCAACGGCCCTTCCTTTTTATTTGACTTATTTTTAGGCCTGCCGTACAAGGGATCGCCGACCACTGGCCACCCTTCAGAAGAAAGATGAACACGAATCTGGTGGGTCCTCCCTGTTTTCAGACCCACCTGGAGCCAGGTGATTCCCTGGGGAAATCTTTCGATTATTTGCCATTCGGTGACGGCCGGTTTGCCATGGGCCTCGTTAATGGCCATCTTTTTTCGCTGTACCGGATGGCGGCCGATGGGGTTTTCTATGCGCCCCTGGCTTTTTAGAGGCCCCCCCCAGACCAGGGTCTGATATTCTTTGATAACCCTTCCACTTTGAAATGCGCGGATCAGTTCCTGATGGGAAGCGTCATTTTTAGCTACCACCATCAGCCCGGAAGTGTCTTTGTCCAAGCGGTGGACGATTCCGGGACGCATGATTCCGCCTATTCCCGAAAGATCGTTACAATGAAAAAGGAGGGCATGGACCAGGGTCCCGGAATAATTGCCCGGTGCCGGGTGGACCACCAATCCGGCCGTCTTGTCTAAGACCAGCAAGTCCTGGTCTTCATAGAGAATGGACAAGGGGATATTCTCAGGGGTCAACGTTAAAGGAATGGGTTCCCGGGGAACCAACTCCAGAAAATCCCCCCTCTTTAAACGGTAACCCCCTTTGGCCGCCTGACCATTGACGGTGATCCGTCCTTCTTCAATCCATTTTTTGATCTGGGACCGGGAATAAGGGACCCCCTGTTCCACCCAAAAAAGATCCAGACGTTTAGAGAGATCAGGTTCTTGAACTATAAATTCGTATCGGGACAAACTGCACTGGCTCAAAGGATATTAATAAACAAATACTTGATAAAGACGTCAAATCCAGCATCGGCCTTCTAATTACCCGTTCTTGATCTCTGTAAAGATCATCCGGCCGGTACCGGTTTGCAGGACACTGGTTACTACGACCTCAATCGTCCTGCCGATATGGCGCCGGGCATTCTCCACCACCACCATGGTCCCATCATCCATATAAGCAATGCCTTGACCCGGGGTTTTCCCTTCCCGGATAATCTGGGCATTTAAGACTTCACCGGGAAGAACGGCAGGTTTCAGGGCATTGGCCAATTTGTTCAGATTCAGACATTTAACTCCCCGTAATTCAGCCACTTTATTTAGATTGAAATCGTTGGTGATAATTGTTCCATGCATTTCCAGGGCCAGATCCACCAACTTGGCATCCACATTGTCCTTGGGAGGATTCCGATCCAGGATCATGACCTCCAGATCTTTTTGCTTTTGTATCTTTTCAATAACATCCAGCCCCCTTCGCCCTCGAATCTTTTTCAAGGAATCGTTGGAATCGGCAATATGGTGCAATTCCTGGAGGATGAACTGGGGGATAATCAAGGTCCCTTCCACAAAACCGGTTTCACATATGTCGGCAATCCGACCGTCGATGATGACACTGGTGTCCAACAGGTAGCGATTTTGGTTTTTAGAAAGAGTGGAAGGAAATAAAGCCGAGTCGGCAAATTTGCCTATCTCTCCGGCCTTGGTACTGCCCAAAGCCAATCCCAGATAACCAAAAATGCCGCTTAATGAGAGTAGTATGAAATAATGGAGGAAGGTATCGGTCCGGAAACAGTCAAAAGGAAACATTAAAAGGCGGGCCACGACCAATCCCAAAACCAGACCGGTTACCCCCCCCAAAGAACTCCGGAGAGGGATCTTTTTAAATTGTTTTTCAATTTCAAGGACCATAATAGCCAAAACAAGACCCAGGAAGGCCCCCAGATAAGGAATCCAGGGAATGGCCTCGGTTTCGAAGAGACGGCCGCTTATAAAAAACCCCCCTATCAAACAGATGATGATTAATAATGCTTTTAATAAAAACTGGTTCACAATTTCACCTCCTTTCATATCCTTGGGCAGGAAGAATAACCTATCGGAGTTTCTTTTAGTTTGTGTCAATCAGGTCGGTCTCGAATTAAAACATCTTTACAATTCGGCCGGATGAAGAAATAAGGCAGGGATCAATAAATCCAACCAATTTAAGAGGAGACTTCCTCTTCAGGTTTTAAATATTCGTTTAATGTCCTCCTCGACTTTGGTTTCTTCCATCTTTTTGGCTATGGAGATTTCCTTAACCAGCAGACTTTTGGCGGTATCGAGCATTTTGCGTTCACCAAAAGAAAGCTCTTTTTCCAATTTCAATAGAAACAGATCCCTGAGTACCTGGGCCACTTCATAGACCGAACCGGTCTTGATTTTTTCCATATATTCCCGGTATCGTCGGTTCCAGCTCTGATTGTCGAATTCAATATCTTTCTCTTTTAAAATTTTAAAGATTTTGGAAACTTCCTCGGCCTTGATTATCTCTCTCAGTCCCACATTATTGGCATTGCAAATGGGGATCATGATGATCATATTGTTTTCCAAAATTCGCATAATATAAAAATTTTGAGAAGAACCATAAAGGTTGCGGGCCTCTATGGATTCAATCCGACCAACTCCATGGGCTGGATACACCGCCAAATCGCCCACCTTAAATATCATCATGGGCCAACCTCCTGGTTTGAATTTTAAAAACCTTATTATTATATCATGTTCTTTGTAAAAACAAAATATAAAATTTTATTAATATATTTAATTAGTTATTTGCTTTTTCAAGAAAGTGACACTTTCCAGATGGAAGGTCTGGGGGAAAAAGTCGATCGGTTTAGACCATTCCACCTTCCAACCTCTGGCCGCAAGCATGAAAAGATCTCTGAAAAGGGTCATGGGGTCGCAGGAAAAATACAGGATCCTGTTTAAATCCCAGGCATCCAACCAGGGGATTATCTCCCGTGCCCCGCTTCGTGGGGGATCCAGAATGACCAGAGAAATCGGAAGGTGATGTAAATGGGATTGCCGGACACCAGACTCAGCTTTGGTTTGAATAAAGGAACAGTTGGAGATCCGGTTGATTTTCTGGTTCCAGCGGGCATTGGCGACCGCTAAGGGAAAGGCCTCAAGGCCAACCACTTCCCTGACCCGAAGGGCCGCCGGCAGGGTAAAATTCCCCAAACCGCAGTAGAGGTCCAAGATGGTGTCCCGACTGTTAAAAAGGTCCTGTTTTAGCAGGTGGGCAATCAACAGCCGGTTTAATGCCAGGTTGACCTGGGTAAAAACCAGAGGGAAACAGGATATCCGGAGATCTTGCTGCAGCCCGGTTTCAGAAGCAGGAAGGGAAAATCCGGGGCTGTCCTCTTCCGGGATAAAGGGGTGCTCTCCGGATAGAGAAATATGGTTGGGCCCCCGGAAGAGGAGGTATTTCAAATCAAGGTCTGCCAAAAGGGCTTCCGTAATTTTTTTCCGTTGGGACCGGGGGAGTTTCTTCGGAGAGGAAAAGACGATCCCTCTTTCCAGGGGACTATCAAAACCCTGGAGATCGATTTCCGGACTCCATTGATCAACCCCAAGGGTTCTGATTTTTTCCTTAAGGACTCCCAGGGTCTCATTAACAACCCCATTGGCTAAAAGACAGTGATCCACCGGGACCAGATCGTGACTTTTAGCCCCGAAGAAACCAATGTGTAACACATTGTTTTTAAAAAATGTTTTAAGATGAAGGCGGTGACGATAACCATAAGCCGAAGGGGAAATCAACGTCGGTTCAAGGTTGAGCTCCTTTGTTTTCAGGGTGTGCTCCATGGCCTGCCTGAAGAGCTGTTCTTTCTGCTGGACTTGTTTGTGGGGTGCCAGATGCTGGAGCTGGCAGCCCCCGCAAGCCGGATAAAATGAACAAGGGGGTTCGATCCGGTCCGGAGAAGGATCGAGGATCCGGATCAAATTCCCCAGGCTATAGTTTTTTTTAGAGTGGACCAATTCGATGTCGACGACTTCCCCCGGAAGAACAAAAGGGACAAAAACAACCTTGCCGTCTATCCGTCCTATGCCCTGGCCTCCCCAGGAAAGGTTTGAAATAGATACTTCGGGCATATTAAATCCCGACAAACCAGACCCATAATGGGATGGTCAGCATGGAAATTGGGGTGGTTAACATGACAAGGGAATCGCTGACAAATTGTATTCTTTTTAAAAGATATCCCAGGAAAATAACCAGGAATATGGGAAAGATTACATTGATAAGGGTCATAAAGACTATTATAGAAATCTGCCGGATATTTTTCCAGAACTATTTATAGGAAAATTTAATTGTTGACCATATTCGGCCCTGTATGCTATGTAGGCGATGATATTCTATTTAAAGGATAAGCGTCAAACTGAAGATATTTGAAATTCTGATGTTCCTCGTTACTCGTTTTTTCGAGCAACCAGCAACCAGTAACGAGGAACGGGCTCCTTATTTTTTGGAACAGTATAAAATGTTAGAGATAAATTCTCAGAATACGAATCTAAGAATCTGAAGCAATGCATTCTCCACTCATAGGGCACCCTCAACGGCTCGAACCCTTTAAGAGTTTTTTGAGCGTTATTGCCAAAACCAAGGACCCGATCCTGATTTCCGGCCCTACCGGTTCAGGGAAAAAAAGGATTATCCAGTTCCTGGTCCAGAATGGATCGTTTAACCAGGAGCCCATTTTTTTTATAAATACCCTTCAGTTTTCGGAGGCGCTCTGGGTTCAGGTCCAGGGTGTCTTAAAGGCCCAGGGAACCTTGGTGATCGAAGGTATTGAGCACCTGCCCTTAATCCTTCAGTCCAAGTTAAAAAATTGGCTGGCCGGGCAAGGACCTCTGCTTTCCGAGAAAGGTGTTATTCCAACAGATTGGCGGATCATGGGCACCTGTTTATCTCCCGAGGAGGTCTGGGAAGATCTGGTTTATGATTTCCCCTATCATATCCAGCTACCTTCCTTGAACGAAGTGGCCGAAGACATCCCCTATCATATTAAATATTTTCTCCGTGACAAATCCATCCGCTATGTGCGATATTTCTTTCTGTTAAAGACTTTTTTCCATAAATGGCAAGGGAACCTCCGCGAATTGGAACATTACCTTATCCAGGCCATGTCTTATTATTGTTCCCTGGGGCCGTCGTCCGGCTTGAACGGGGGAGAAGAGGTCTTTGGAGAAAAGAAGATGCGGTACTACCAGGATATCCTGAAGGGGGAATGGTGGTATTATCCCTACCGGTTTCCCCCTGATTTCACCAGATACCTGGCAACCATTCTGAACAAGACCGATTTTCGGAAAAAAATTATTGAAGAAAACCAGGTAATCCCCTTGCTGGACAACGAGCCCGGTTTCCTGGTTTTTGATCTGACAGACCCGGATTTTGAAAAGAAGGCCATTCAGGTCTATTATACCTTTTCCGATTATCTCAACCAGCAGTCCAAGTAAAAAACCATAAGGAGCACTTGAAACCTATGGGCAAAAAGAATAATGGAAATGGCCGGTCAATGGAAGGGATCTATTCTTTTTATTCTCCCTTTTATGATCTGATTTTTGGTAAGGTTTTAGAAGCGGGAAGAAGACTGGCTTTTAACTATCTGGATTCTTCGAAGAAAAAAGTCCTCGAAGTCGGCATAGGAACAGGCTTGACGTTGCCCCATTACCCCAAAGGCTGCCATATTGTCGGGATCGATATATCGGCTAAAATGATCCAGCGGGCTAAAGAACGGGTCAAACAGATGGGGAATGGACTGAAGGTGGACCTCCAGGTTATGGATGCCTGCCGGATGACTTTTGAAGACAATACCTTTGATGCTATTCTCTCCCCCTACGTAATTACGACGGTTCAGGACCCTCACCAATTTTGTCGGGAGATCATTCGGGTCTGTAAACCAGGAGGGCAAATCATCATTGTCAATCACTCTAAGGACCCGGACCGGTTTTTAGGTAAATTTGAATCCCTGGCCTCTCCCTTTTTCGCCAAGATCGGTTTTGTGACCGACCTGGATGTGGTCTCCCTGGTAAAATCCACGGAAATCGAAATCCAGCGCATTATCAATTGCAACCTTTTTAACCTGCACAAGATCATCCTGGGGCAAAAACCCTTATAGGTATGTTAAAAAAACTGAGCAAAAAAGATGCCCAGACCCTGGAGAAACGTTTGGCCTTTCGAAGACGTCTGGTTTGGGACGAACTCCCTCCAGGTGAAGAGAAAAGGGTTTGGGAACTTGCGGAGGACTATAAGGTCTTTTTAAATGCTTCCAAGACGGAACGGGAAACCATAGGAGAAATTACCCGGAGAATAACCTCGGCGGGATTCGTCCCCTGCGAATATGCCAATCCCGGACGGAAGGTTTTCCAGGTCTTGAAGGACAAGGTCCTGGCCTTAGCCATTCTCGGAAAAGAACCTTTATCCGCCGGGCTGCAATGCATCGCTTCCCATGTAGATGCCCCCCGTTTAGACCTGAAGCAACACCCCTTGTATGAAGAAACGCATCTGGCCTTTTTTAAGACCCATTATTATGGGGGAATAAAAAAGTATCAGTGGCTGGCCAGACCTCTGGCCCTTCACGGGACCATCCTGACCGCTGAAAAAAAAAAGATCCATCTGGCTATTGGAGAAAAAGACCAGGACCCGGTCTTTTCCGTGGCCGACCTCCTGCCCCATTTGGCCCGAAAAGTCCAGATGGAAAAAAAGCTTTCCGAGGCCGTTGAAGGCGAAAAGCTCAACATCCTGATCGGGAGTATTCCCCTGGGACCTGAAGAGACCAAGGAACGGTTTAAGCTTGCGGTCCTGGACTATCTTCACGATCAATACGGGTTGGTAGAAGAAGACTTGGTCAGTGCCGAGTTGGAGCTGGTCCCGGCTGAATCGGCACGGGATGTGGGGCTGGACCGGGGGATTGTCGGGGCCTATGGCCAGGACGATCGGGCCTGTGTTTTCAGCAGCCTCCAGGCGGCTCTGGAAATCGAAAAACCGGACCGCACCGTGGCGGTCTTGTTTTTTGATAAAGAGGAGATCGGCAGCGAAGGCAACACCAGCGCCCGGGCCCAGATCCTGAAAACATTTTTATCTTATCTCTTTCCCCTCAAGGGGGAAACCTTCACGTATAAGGCCCTCAAAGAAACCTTGGCCGCCTCCCGGGCTATTTCGGCCGATGTGGCCGGGGCCTTGGATCCGGATTACCAGGAAGTTCATGAAAAACGGAATGCCCCTCGCTTGGGCGGGGGCCTTTGTCTGACCAAATTTACCGGTTCCGGCGGAAAATACGGCTCCAGTGATGCCCATGCCGAATATCTTTACTGGATCCGGGAATGTTTCAATAAGAATGGGATCGTTTGGCAAACCGGGGAGCTGGGCAAGGTGGATGAAGGGGGCGGGGGCACGATCGCCAAATTTTTGGCCGCCCTGGGCCTGGAGATTGTCGATTGCGGAACCCCGGTCCTTTCCATGCATTCTCCGTTTGAACTGGTCAGCAAAGCCGATCTTTATATGACCTACAAAGGGTATAAAGCCTTTCTCCTGGCCTCCTGATTCTAACCGAACCTTCATTACTCCCTACTATAAGACTCCATCAACCCTGATGCGTATTAGGTCGTCATTCCCGCGCAGGCGGGAATCCAGGCCAGGAGTTTCCGATTAAGACTCCATCAATCCTGAAAATCTCTAAAAAATACAGTCTTTCTCCCTCAAAAATACAGTGTTCACCCTATTTCCCGCCTTATCCTTTTAATTTATATTATAGGATAAAAAATGTCTTATTTGTCCTATATAAAAAAATGCGTCTGACCAAAGCCGGAGAATATGCAGTGCGTTGCATTTTGTACCTTTCTTCAAAAAAGGAAGGGGTCATTGTCGGCCGTCGGGACATTGCCCGGGAGATGGATATACCGGATCAGTTCCTGGGAAAGATCGCCCAACAACTGTCCCGGGCCGGGTTGATCGAAATTATCCAGGGGGCCAGAGGCGGTTATCGGCTCCGAGTACCCCCATCAAAGATCAGCCTCCTTTGGGTCGTAGAAGCGGTTATCGGGGAAATATTTCTCAACGACTGCCTGATGGGATCGAAATCCTGCTTCCGCAGTAAGACCTGCTCGGTAAATAAAGTCTGGGAAAAGGCCAGAGGGCAACTCAGGAACACCCTTCGACAAGCTACCTTTAGCCGATTATTAAAAGAAGAAAGTTGTCTGCTTCCTATGATCAATCTTAAAAAAGGATAAGTCCCCTTTCGAAATCTTAAGTTTCGAGGGCTTATTTAAAAAAGAAAGGAGGGTTTATGGATGCTTTAATGCTTTCCCGATTGCAGTTTGCAGCGGCCACCATTTTTCATTTTTTATTTGTACCCCTTACCCTCGGTCTGTCCATCATGATCGCCATCATGGAGACCCGCTACGTCAAGACCCGGGATGAAGTGTATCTGAAAATGACCAAATTCTGGGGAAAACTTTTTTTGATCAATTTTGCCTTGGGGATCGTAACCGGTATCACCCTGGAGTTCCAGTTCGGGACCAACTGGTCCCGCTATTCGGCCTTTGTGGGGGACATTTTCGGGTCTCTCCTGGCCATAGAAGCCACAGCCGCCTTTTTCCTGGAATCCACCTTTATCGGGGTCTGGATCTTTGGCTGGAAAAAACTTTCCCCCAAGGCCCATGCCACAGTCATGTGGTTGGTGGCCGGGGCCTCCAGCCTGTCGGCCCTTTGGATTCTGACGGCCAACGCCTGGATGCAACACCCTGTCGGTTATACCTTGAGGAATGGGCGGGCGGAGTTGGAAAGCTTTTCAGCAGTCCTCTTTCAGAAATTCGCTATCCTGGAGATCCTGCACACCCTCAGCGCCGCCTATATTCTGAGTGCCTTTTTTGTTATGGGCATCAGCGCCTATCATCTGATCAAAAAGCAACACCTCGACTTTTTCACCCGATCCTTTCGAATTGCCCTGGGCTTCGGTCTGATCTTTTCCCTTTTCGAATTTGCCGAAGGCCACCTGCATGGTTCCGACCTGGCGGATAAACAGCCCGCTAAACTGGCCGCCATGGAGGCCCATTGGGAAACCAAGACCAATGCCCCGATCTATCTTTTTGCCCTGCCCGACGAAGCCAATGAAAAAAATGCCATTGAGATTTTACCCCTGCCGGGCGTGCTCAGTCTTCTGGCCAAACACTCCCCTTCGGCTGAGGTGAAGGGGCTCAAGGCTATCCCTCGGAATGAAAGACCGCCGGTATTGATCAACTTTTTGTCCTTCAAGATCATGGTCGCATTAGGTCTCTATTTTATCTTAATGACCCTTATCGGCTGGTTTAAACGAAACCGCCTTGTGGAAAGCCCCGGTTACCTGAAACTGATGCTCTATTCCATCCCTTTGCCCTACCTGGCCTGTGAATTGGGCTGGATTTTGGCCGAGGTAGGGCGCCAGCCCTGGATCGTCTACGGCCTGATGAAAACCTCCGATGCCTATTCCCCTATAGCCCGGTCACAGGTCTTGACCAGTTTGATTGCTTTTATTTTGATATACGGGCTTTTGGGAGCCATCGGGTATTATCTTATTTTTCAACAGGCTAAAAAAGGGCCGGAACCGGTCATATAAAGGGTTCAGGATCGGACCATCTGGCCGGAGTTTTTGGCTCAAGAAAGGAGGAGGAATATGATGCTGCAGGATATATGGTTTTTTTTATGGGGGCTCTTGTGGGCCGTCTATTTTATAACCGACGGTTTTGATCTGGGGATAGGCGTGTTACTGCCATTTCTTGGAAAGGATGAGGATCAAAAAAGGACCATGCAGGCCGCAATGGGCCCTTTATGGGACGGTAATGAAGTCTGGCTTTTAACCGCCGGCGGGGTTACCTTTGCGGCTTTCCCCATGGTTTATGCGGTCATGTTCAGTTCCCTCTATTCCGCTTTGATGCTAATCCTTTTTGCCCTGATCCTTCGGGGGGTGTCCTTGGAATTCCGGAGCAAACTGGAAAGCACTCGTTGGCGTCAACTCTGGGATACCTGCCTGTTTCTGGGAAGTCTGTTGCCGGCCATCCTCTTCGGCGCTGCTTTTGCCAATATATTTCGAGGCATTCCTTTCGACCAAAACGGCGTCTATCAGGGAAACCTCTTGACCTTGCTCAACCCTTACGGCCTATTGGGCGGGATCCTTTTTCTTCTTCTCTTTCTGGTCCACGGCGCCGCCTGGCTGGCCATCAAGAGCAGTGGGGAATTTCAGGAAAAAGCCTATACGGCCGGGAAAAAATTATGGCCCTTTCTCTTGATCGCGGCCGTTCTCTTTTTGGGTGCCACCTATTTCTCAACCACCCTTTATCAAAATTATTTCAAAAATCCCGTTCTCTTTCTGGTGATCCTGATAACCGTCCTGGCCCTGCTGGGAACCAGGATTTTTCTGGGTTCCAAAAGTCCCTGGAAGGCCTGGTTTTCATCAGCCATAACTATTATTGGGGCCACATTTTTTGGAATCATCGGGCTCTACCCGAATATGTTTCCCTCCAGTCTGAATCCGGCCAATAATTTAACGGCCCATAACGCTTCATCCAGTCCTTTGACTTTGAAAATCATGCTGATCGTGGCCCTGATTTTTGTCCCCATTGTCCTGATCTATCAAATATGGACCTATGTGTTGTTTAAAGGAAAAATTACCCAGGAAGATTTAACCTATGAAGATACCTACTAAATCTAAAAAGCACCATCAATAAAAGGCGTCAATAATGATGAATTGAAAAAACCCGTCATTCCCGCGCAGGCGGGAATCCAGACGAGGTGTTAGCATTTAAAAACACTGGATTCCCGTTTCCACGGGAATGACGGAAATAGGCATTTCAAACTTTTTACCAGTCCATCAACAATAAAAACAGGTCAGGCCTCTTGCCTGACCATAAAAGTAAGAAAAGCAAAAAGGAGGAGTCAAAATGAGTGAATTAGTCATTGAAAACCAGATCGGCGTAGC
>CAZVHO010000082.1:0-8197 GCA_964627515.1 uncultured Thermodesulfobacteriota bacterium
GTGGTAAAAAATTTTCTTGCCATTTTGAGAAGAATTTGACTCTTTAGTTACTAAAATATCCTATTGCCCTAAACTGTTTTTTCTTCTATGATCGTTTTCGGATTAAAATAAAACCAGGAGGGTCCCTATGGAACAACAAATTTGGCATAAGTATAAATGGCCCAAGGAAGTACCTTACACGTTAAGTAAGACCCCTCAACCCCTTTATCAAATCCTGGATGACCGGGTTAAAGAAACCCCGGATCAAACCTATACTATTTTCGCCGATCACCATCAGACCTATCGGGAAATCCAGGATATGGCCAACCGGGCCGCCACTTTCCTGGTCCGGAAAGGGATAAAACCCGGGGCCAGAGTGGCCCTCTTTTTACCCAACTTACCCCATTTCCCGGTCGCTTTTTTTGGCGTTTTAAAGGCCGGAGCGGTTTGTGTAACCTGTAATCCTTTATATACGGCCAAGGAGTTGAATTTTCAGCTCAAGGATTCCGGGGCGGAAGCCCTTTTTGTCCTGGATCATCCTGTTTTTTACCCTACAGCCCTGGAAGCCATCAAAGGGACCGCGGTAAAGACCGTTATTATCTGCGGTATTAAGGATTTTCTTCCCCCTCTAAAGGGCTTTATCGGCGGTCTTCTGGGGAAAATCCCCAAGGCCCCCTCTTTGGACCCTCAGCATATACCCTTTCGGGAAGCCCTGAAAACCCCACCTGACCCGCCTGTCCTTAAAATCGATCCGGTGGAGGATCTGGCCCTGATCTTATATACCGGGGGTACCACCGGGGTACCGAAAGGGGCTTCTTTGACCCATAATAATATCGGTTCCAATCTGGCTATGCTGGACGAATGGGCCCGGATTGATCCGGAAGACGGCGGCCCGGCCCAAAAAATTTCCCTCATGGGCAATCAAACCTATCTCGGTGTGTTGCCCTGGTATCATTCTTATGGGTTAACCTTGACCTTGCTGGCCTGTTGTGCCGGAGGTTTTCGGGTAGTCTGCGTTCCGGATCCCAGGGCCGGGAATCCCCCCTTTACCGAAGTCTTAAACCTGATTCAGAAATACAAAGTAACCGTTCTTCATGGGGTGCCGACCCTTTACAGTGCCATTATCAACCACCCTCTGGTCGATAAATTCGACCTCAAATCAGTTATCTATTGCGCCTCCGGGGCCGCCCCCTTACCGGTGGAGGTAGCCCGGAAGTTTGAGGAATTGACCGGGGCCATTGTCCTGGAAGGTTACGGCCTCAGCGAAACTTCTCCAGTTACCCACACCAACCCCACCAACCGCAAAGATCGTAAGTTCGGCAGCATCGGGCTTCCCTTGCCGGACACCTATATTAAAATTATGGATGTCGAAACAGGGACCCGGGAACTCCCTCAGGGGGAAGACGGTGAAATCGCTGTCAGCGGCCCCCAGGTTATGAAAGGCTACTGGAACCGGCCGGAGGATAATGAAGCAGTATTCCATAACTATGATGGAAAACGCTACTTCCTGACCGGGGATATCGGGCATCTGGATGAAGAAGGTTTTACGGTCATCACCGATCGCAAGAAGGACATGATCATTGTCGGCGGGTTGAAGGCCTTCCCCCGGGAGGTGGAAGAGGTCCTTTATACCCATCCCAAGGTGGCCAATGCCGCCGTCATCGGGGTCCCTTCTCCTAAAAGCGGGGAAATGGTCAAGGCCTTTATCCAGCTCAAACCAGGGGAAACGGCCACGGAAGAAGAAATCATCCAATTCTGTCAGGAAAGGATGGCGGCTTATAAACGGCCCCATTCGGTTGAGTTCAGGGAAGCCCTGCCCATGACACCGGTCGGTAAAATTCTGCGCCGGGTCCTTCGGGATGAAGAACGTCAGAAATCCAAAGGGTCTTCTGCTTAAAAGGAGCTTAGTAAATCAACATCAACAAAGTTTTGTCGATCATTCTGGGCCCCCGGAAACCCCATTGGCCGTCACCCCGGCGAAAGCCGGGGTCCAGACCATTGAACCTGGATTCCGGGTCAAGCCCGGAATGACGAAAACGGGCCTTGGGAATTGATTTGAAGTCAACTGCTCCATAAGGGCCACCTCTTCCGGGGAGACTCCCGGACGAGGCATAGATTCTTAGGTTCGGGATCTACGAATTTCTCTCTCACATTTTCAAGGATTGACATCAAAAATTGGCTTCCGAATGCCTGAAACCGATTATTCTGGGATTAGCCATCCTTGCTTTGATAGGCTGCTCGGCCGCACCTCCGTTCCAGGCCTTGATCCATCAGGGATCTTCCAAAGCATTAAGGCCCGGGGATATTATAGAAACAGCCACCGGTTCCGTTCTACCCTTCGATTCCCTGATCCATAATCTATCAAAATCCCAAATTATCTATATCGGAGAAAGCCACAATCGTCCGGAGGACCACCGCCTTCAATTAGAGGTCTTAAAAGGGCTGCACGCCCGAAACCCCGGACTGATTCTGGCCCTCGAGATGTTACCAAGGGAAGTCCAACCCTGGTTGGATCAATATTCCCAGGGCTCGATTTCCGAAAGGGAATTTCTGGAAAAGAGTGAATGGGAAAAAAATTGGGGCTATCCCTTTGATCTGTACAGGGGGCTTTTCCATTGGGCACGGGCCAGGCACTTGAGGATGATCGGGCTTAATGCGCCCATTGAGATCGTAAACCGGATTGCCCAAAAAGGGCTGGATTCTTTAAGCCCCTCAGAAAGGAATAAAGTTGCCTCGGAATTTCACCAGGACCATCCAGAACACCGGGCATACCTTTTCCGTCAGTATGGACACCACCCCCAGGGAAAGATAAAAAATTTTGATACCTTTTATGAGGCCCAGTTGGCCTGGGAAGAAACCATGGCTGAAACCTTGTCCCGGACGGTGGCCTCTTTTTCCAAGGGGGATCAAATCCTGGTACTGCTCGGAAAAGGCCACATGATACAACACCTCGGGGTCCCCCGGTTGACCAGGATACGGGTAGACCACACTTTTCAAACGGTTTTACCGGTTTCGGCGGATTATCCCATCCGGACCCTGGAGCCCAAACCGGCGGATTATATCTACCTTACCGAATAATATCCAATTCAGAGGTACAATGGGGACATCGTGTGGCCTTAATGGAGACCATTGACCGGCAATAAGGACATTCTTTAGTAATCGGGGTAGCCGGTTCCGACTGTCGCTTGAAACGGTTGATCTGACGGATCATCAAAAAAATGACAAACGATACGATAATAAAATCGATGATGGTATTGATGAACAAGCCATATTTAATCGTAGCCGCCCCGGCTTTTTTAGCTTCTTCCAGGGTGCTGAACGATTGGCCTGAAAGGGTTATGAAAAGGTTGGAAAAATCCGCCTTCCCCAAAAGCAGACCTATGGGGGGCATCAAAACATCACTGACAAAAGAGGAGACGATCTTTCCAAAGGCCGCACCGATAATGATGCCAATGGCCATATCCAGGACATTCCCCCGCATGGCAAACTCCCTGAACTCTTTCCACATGGTCAATCCTCCTTTTTCTGAAATAGCGATTCTGGATAGATCTTATTTCTCATTAAAAAGGTCCTTCAGGACCAGGTCCACCTGTTCCCAGGTCATCCATTCTTTTTTATAGAGGATGGCCCCTATGATGCGATGATCTTTCCCGCTTAAGTCATCCTCCAACTGCTCCATCATGGCCTCTTTCAGTTGATCCTTTGAAATAAATCCTCTTAGTACGGCAATGGTTCCGAAACGATGACAAAGATCGGCCACCTCTTTCTCCTTTGGTGATTCCATGACAATCCCCACCTCCTCCTCCAAAAAATTAAAAACTATTTTTCGACAGGATTTACTGGATTACCTGGATTTTTGTGCCTTTCTGGAAGAAATGCACAAACCGAATCGTCCTACGGAAAGAAGCCTTAGTTTCCGCAGGAAGCGGATCGGTGCTACTCTGGGTCCTTCGGAACCTGAGTAAATAAAATGTAAATCCTGTTAATCCTGTCAGATACTATTTTTTTCATAAGTCTAAAGAGTTACAAAAATAGTAAGTGTAAGGAAATCGGGTTCGATCCCCTATTACCCCATCATTCTAAAATCAATAAATATCAAAGACGACCAGTTTGACGGGAACGGTGCCGTTCAAAAACGGCGCCTGTTTTTGAGGTTTGAGGCCGATTTCCCTCAAAGGCGATGACGCGGGTGCCAGAATCCCGCAACGCCAACCTTTAAAATGATTTTTGAGGTGGTCACCGATGGCTCTCAAAAATTCCCCGCTCACGTCTTTTTCCGTCATTCTGAGGCCATAAGGGATATTGGCGATCAGGAGTCCGCACTCAGCCGGTTTCTTGGTTTTGAAGAAGTCTTTGGTCTCAACCCGGACAAGGGTTTCCAGCCGAGCCTTGGTCACCGTTTTTTGGGCGATCTCAACAAATTGAGGCTCCATATCCGAAGCAAATATTCCCCATTGGGCAGGGCGCTCGGCCGCACGGGCCTGGTCCTGAATGGTCTGCCAAAGCCTTGCATCAAAGTCATAAAGATATTCAAAACCGAACCCGCCTTTTTTCCGGTGCATCAGAGGAGCCCGATTAATGGCAATTTGCGCGGCCTCGACCACGATTGTGCCACTGCCGCACATGGGATCGAAGAAATTCGTGGTCCCGTCGTATTCACAGACCGCCAGCAAGGCCGCGGCCAGCGTTTCATTCAGAGGAGCCGGATGGCCATCAACGCGGAAACCCCGTTTGTGAAGACTCTCACCGGAAGTATCGACACTGACCAGCAGACGATTGTTATGGAAGAAGCCGGTAATTCCGATGGCGGCGCCCCGGGAGCTTTGATTGGGTAGGGTTTTCAGGTGATGTTGAAAACAATCGTTGATGGCCTCGCGCAATTTACTGCCGATCAAATGATTGGGGATCTTGCTTCCGTCGTTGGAAGCGACCACATGGATGCTGACCGCCTGCCTGTCGGAAAAGAGCTGGTCAAATCGAATTTTCCTGGCCTTGTCGAAGATGATGGTCGGGGACTGGGCTGGGATTTCTTTTAAAACCCGGCAAATTCGATTCGCCAGGCGTAAGTGCAGGTGAGCTTTGTAAGCGACTTCCTTCGAAGCGCAAAAGTACACGACCCGATAAGAAGCCCGCACCTGGGTCCCGCCGATGGCAGCGATTTCCTTTGCCAAAAGGCCCGTTATTTCATCGGGGCAAGTCGCATAAAGTTGATCGTCCAAATAAATTCCTAACCAAAACTATTTGAAATTTTTCTTCCCTGTCGGCTCTACCAGTCAATAGGGAAATAATCCTTAAGAAATTTACCGGACCAGTGTTTACCGGTTAATATCCCGTCAAAGAAGGGGTCACAGATCCTGGCCGCTCCATCTACGATGTCTAACGGGGGCTGGAAATCATGCACTTCCTGTTTAACTTTAGAAAGTTCCACAGGATCTTCATCGGTTACCCATCCGGTATCAACCGCATTCATATAAATCCCATCCCGGGCTAAATCTTCTGCGGCTGTATGGGTCATCATATTCAAGGCCGCTTTAGCCATGTTGGTATGGGGATGTCTGTCGTCCTTCTTGAATCTGAAAAATTTACCTTCCATGGCCGTCACATTGACAATATGCTTTTGCCCGCTATATTCGCGCCGCATCAGAGGGATTAATCTATTACATAACACGAAGGGCGCCACAGCATTCACCAGTTGAACTTCAAGCATCTCGGCGGTTTGTATTTCTCCCAGACGTAAACGCCAACTGTTGGTCCTGCGCAGATCCACCTGTTGAAGATCGGCATCCAACTTTCCTTTTGGGAATATTTCCTCAGAAACCAGAGAATGATCATGGCGATAAGGAATCTGTGATAGTCGGGCGGATTCACGCAAACCAATTCCAGGTCCCTGATCATGCCAGGTTACAGGAAGGGCAGATTCGTGCTCTTGGATATTATGACATAAAGACTTGAGTTGATTTTTACACCCCTCATGGTCTCCAAGCAGTTCCCGGACCTCTCCGGGCATTGCATGGTACCCGTTTATTTCATTTTCAATGAGATGGGCATAAAAACCGGGAGGTCGTCTCACCGTCTGGGCCGCATTATTGATCAATAAGTCGAGCCGCCCATACCTTTGTTCCGCAAAATCTGTAAAAATTTCAACACTGGGAATATGTCTCAGATCCAGACCATGAATCTG
The DNA here is from genome assembly GCA_964627515.1 of uncultured Thermodesulfobacteriota bacterium. GTDB lineage: Bacteria > Desulfobacterota > RBG-13-43-22 > RBG-13-43-22 > RBG-13-43-22 > RBG-13-43-22. The sequence goes on from CAZVHO010000082.1 coordinate 6,161, forward strand.
CAAGCGATCTCCCCAATCGGCAAATCCCTCTTCCTTGGAATATCGGGTGGCGGCATCAACAGGAAATCGGGTGGTCGCAATAACCGTGGCACCGGCCCGCAACATCATCAGGGTCGCCTGATACCCGATTTTCAGGCGTGCGCCAGTTATCAGAGCCACCTGCCCCTGAAGAGATGCAGTCTGAAAACGTTTTCGATAATTCAGGTCGCCGCATTTTTTACATAAGCTATCATAAAAAAAGTGTAGATGGGTGAACTCTTTTTTACAGATATAGCAGTTTCGGGGTGAACTTATTTCTTCGTTGTTAGGTTCGCCTTCTGGCGGATTAAACTCAACCTCTCTCGGTGCGGTAAAGGTTGTATCAAGCCGGGCCATACGGATCCCGGTTGTATTTCTGGCCCGTCGGTCTTTTTCGAGAGCGGCCAGACTGTACGTTTTATTGGCCACCTTATTTCTTTTTTTTATTTCCGCTCTATCGGGACGGGATATTTGCCCGGTCCATTTCAGAAGGTCAATTCTTTGTTCCTCCGGAAGATTGGCGAGTCGGTCCGTGTTGTTTGCAAGGATTTTAAGCACTGAAATACATTTATCAATTTCTTCGGAAGACTGTTTCATCTCAATTCAATTTTTTCGCTCCTTCATTAAAATTGATGGACTTGTAAAAAGTCCGAAAGCACCCATTTTCGTCATTCCCGTGAAAACGGGAATCCAATATTTTTAATTAGTTAGGCCTGGCCTGGATTCCCGCCTGCGCGGGAATGACGAGTTTTTACATAGGCATCAAAATTGCGTAATAGTTCAAAATCAGGGCAAGTATAACAAAAAGAGTATTATTAGTCGAAGGTTATCCTCGAGCCTCTTGCACTTAAAGATTTAGAAAGGAAGGTCGCTTGTTGCTGGCCAGAAGCCCCTCTTCGATGCGATCCAACACTTTCTGCTTCTCTTCCGGAAATTTATACCCTTCATAACTGTGGGTAAAAAGCAAGTGACCCCGCCGGTCGGTCCAGTAGTTGCCGGCATGATCGAAACAGACCCGCGAGGTGACGTTCAGTTCTTCCATCATGCGTTTGAGCTCGATCATCTGATCCTGGGGCGTGAGCATTTGGAATTCTCCGGCTTCAGCCGCTTCATACAGGGGGGTTCCTGGGGCGGGATAAAAGGGCCGGGAACGGATATAGTTGGGGTTGATGGCGCTTAATACCCGGGCCGTGTGAACGGCATGGTTTTCCCATCCGGCCCGCCCGCCCAGCCCGGGCATCCAGTACTCGGAAAGCTGAAAACCGGCCTCCATGGCCTGGCGGCCCCCTTTGATTTGGCCCTCGGAGGTCACACCCTTTTTGACCTTTAGCAGCAAATCATCATCACCGGTTTCCAATCCCACATGCAGCCGGTCAAGGCCGGCCTGGCGAATGGCCATCAGTTCTTCCGGTTTTTTTTGGGCCAGAGTTCTGGAACGGGCGTAGGAGGTCACCCGGATAATGGAGGGGAAGACGGTTCTCAAGTGACGCAGCAGCTCCACCAAATGGTCGGTGGGCATAATCAAACTATTGGCATCCTGCACAAAGGCGGTTTTGGCCCCTGAAAGCAGCCAGTGATAAACCATGGCAAATCCCTGATGATAGTTAAGCTCCGGATAGCGGTGGATGAGCGGCCCAACCGCTTCAGAGGCGATGGCGCCGCCGACCTGGCCGCCTGGGTTCAAATCCCTGCACAGGGCGGCAATGGCCTCGATATCCTGCCGGATCTCTGCAACCGAACGAAGCTCAAATTTTTCCGTCTTATACATGGAGCAAAATCCACAACGGTTCCAAGGGCAGTTGCGGGTGAATCGAACCAACAACGAAGAGCTCCCCCCTTCGCTGGGCGGTCGGTAGACACCGGTTTCAAAGTTGTACTTTTCAGCAGCTTGTGATGACATCTTTATTCCTATCTTAATTTATTGATTCTTAAATTGCCACTCTGAGAATTTATCTCCAACTTTTCTAAAACGCGAGATCATCCGCCTCTATCCGGACGATCCTGGATACTGGATGCTGG
>CAZVHO010000082.1:8297-23705 GCA_964627515.1 uncultured Thermodesulfobacteriota bacterium
AGTATCCAGCATCATTTTAAACGATTGCCATCATCCCCAAAGGGCTTCGCGAAGTCCGGAGGTCCGTTCAATCCGCCGGGAGATGGCCCGGTGAAAGACTTCTTCCTTTCCCCAGACTTCCACCTTTTCCTTGGCCCGGGTAATGGCGGTATAGATCAATTCGCGCGTCAGAACCGGAACATCCCTGTCGGGCATAAGGAACAGCACCCGGTCAAATTCAGATCCCTGGCTTTTATGGACCGTCATGGCGTAGACTGTTTCATGCTCGGGAAGCCTTAGTGGTGGAAATTTCCTAAGCCCACCCTCCGGGGCCTGAAAAAAGACTCTTAAATCATTCTCTCCCTCCGGGTCAGGCCAGGTTATTCCCACATCCCCGTTAAATAACCTCAGGTTGTAGTCATTCTTAGTGACCAGGATGGGCCGCCCCTGGTACCATCGTTTGTCTGGCTGGATGAGGCCTTCCCTTTGAAGGTTTTGTTCCACCAGAAGGTTCAAGGCCTGGACCCCGTAAGGTCCCTTTCGAATGGCACATAAGATTCGCAACCGGTTAAAAGAATCAAAGGCCTTTGCCGGATCGGCCTCCTTTAAATAAGCGGAGAAACCCTCTATGATCCGGTCCTTCAATCCCGAAAGCAAGATCTCCGGCCGGGGCAGTTCCTTCCAATGAATATCCGGCTGGGAACCGCTTTTCAGCAATTCCATGGCCCGGAGACTTTTCCCTTCATTGACCGCGCGGCTGACGGCACTGATGCCGCTGTCAACACCAAAACGGTAACTTTTCCGGAGCTCTATGATAGAATCCTGAATGCCTGGATTATCCCTTTTTTCCGCATCCCGTAACACCTGCTCCCCGGTGATCTTTTTGAGTTGATTGCAAAATAATGAGGAATAACCATGGGCATGGCCGGTATCGCAGATATCACCCAACACGGCTCCGGCCTCAACGGAAGCCAACTGATCCTTATCCCCCAGAAGAATCAGCCGGGCCATAGGGGAAATGGCCTGGGCAAGCTTTGATAGAAGGGCCAGATCAACCATGGAGGCCTCATCAACGATGACAACATCAGCGGCCAGCAGATTCTCCGCATTATAGCGGAAATAGGGGGAATCGGGAATACTTTTCAGGAGCCGGTGAATGGTGGATGCCCCCTCGGGGAATAATCCCTTTATTTTTTCCGAACCATTCAGCTTTCCCTTGGCCTGCTTAATCGCTTCCTGCAGTCGGGCGGCCGCTTTACCGGTCGGTGCAGTCAGGACAATCCGCTTCTTTTCTCCTCCCGGCTGCTCCTGCAAAAGGGCCAATATCTTGGCCACGGTAAAGGTTTTCCCGGTGCCGGGTCCTCCGGAGATCACGCAAAACCTCTTCAGGACAGAGGTAACAGCAGCCACCTTTTGCCAATCGGTATCTCCCGGACCCTGGTCCGGGAAAAGTCGGTTAAGGCCCTCTTTTAAAATCTGTTGATCAACCTCCCCCTCACCCTCCTCCATGCGCATCTTCAAAATTTCAGCCAGCTTCCTCTCATAATTCCAATAGCGGTAGAGGTACAACCTGGACCCATCCAGAATGAGGGGCCGGTAATCCCCGGGTTTCCCAACTACCGGAACCCCTTTCAGTATCTCTAACCATTCTTTAAGATTCGGGCAGACCCAGTCTCCTTTCCCATCGTCGGACAGCGGTTTCCCAGCCAACGACGCCAGGTCACAGCAAATATTTCCCTCCCCCTGAAAATAGCTGACCAGGGCAGCCGCCAGGAATAGCTCAGGGCTATCTCCCCCGGAGAGTTCCATCATGAACCGTCCGAACCGGATGTTCAGTTCAGTCAGGATTCCCCGGCCGCTTAATGGGTTAATTTTATCGTTGCGTTGCCCCATCTTTTTTTGTCCGATCACTGTTTTTACCGCAATGTAAAACCGGTCTGCCTTCTTTTTGGTTTGACCGAAGTTTCGTCAATCAATTCCCGGCTTAGTGCCTCCATCAATTCTTTTCCTGGCAGGTCCTGGAAAATTCCAAACCCGGCCCCCCGTTCCGGGTCTATTCCCCGCAGAAAAATATAAAAAACCCCGCCGAAATGTCTTTCATAGGCATAATCCGGAAGCCGGTTCATCAAATACCGGTTCAGGGCCAGGGCATAAAGATGGTATTGGAGGATATAAAAATTTTTTCGCATCTCCATTAACAAGGCCGGCTGCCCATAATCCTCAACCCGGCTGCCCAGGAAATTGGATTTCCAGTCCACCAGAAAAAAACGGCCTTCAAATTGAAAAACCAGGTCGATGAATCCCTTCATAAACCCCTGGGTGGGTGAAAAAGTCAGCTTTTCCATCCTCCGGGGAAAATCATCGCCGATCTCAGGTCCGGCCTGTTCGGCAAAAATCCGGGAGAGCCTTTTGGGGGTAATGGGATTCAAGGGAAAGTAGAATTCCAGTTCGCTTAACCGATCTTCCATCCGGATGTCCGACAGTTTCAAGACCGGATCTTCCTGCTGAAGGGAAACGCTAAGAACCCGGGTAACCAGGTCATAGAGGGCTTCCTCCCAATGCCCTTCAAAGCCGTACTCTCTAAGTTTTCCGGCCACAATTTCTTTTAAGTCGCCCTTATCCCCGTTGGGGAAATCGATCCGCTCAAAAATATCATGCAAAAGGATACCTGATTTAGCCCCCTTAGGAAAAGCAAAGATGCCTGAAGGTTCTTTCCCCGGGAGGGCTTCCTGGGTAAAGATTCCCTGATCATAGTCCGGGAGGTCAACGGCCTCATAATCGGAAGTTTCAGTCCCTCTCGTAAAACCGGACAAAAGAGAAGAAAAACTGGCCACCTGCCAATCGCGTCTTACCAGACCGGAGAAGGGTTGAAAAAACAGTCCTTCCCTGGTTTCGGGGGATGGCACCTGTTCCTGGCCGTGGGCCATCGGCAGTTCAGAAAACTGGATCGACCCCTTGGATTTACGGGTCAGGACAGCGAGGTCCTGACGGATATCGGCATCTGTCAATTTTTTAAAATTTTCCCCGGTGGCCTCGACAATATCTTCCAGATTGTCCTGGGGCGGATGGAGCAGAAAGGCCAGGGCCGAGGTTTCTGCTTTGTTGAAACGCCCCCAGGCCAGATAACAGCGGTTTTTCGCCCTGGTCAGGGTCACATAGAGGAGCCTCAGGTTTTCGGCCAGAATCTCCTTTTCGGCGGTCATCCGATTGGGATTGCCTTCCGGATCCAGGACCAACTTGAGCCTCGATTCATCCTGGTCATCATGAAAAAGGAATTCTTCATTCTTCCCTATGCGGGAACCGCCCCAGTTAAAGGGGCAAAAAACAACCGGATACTCAAGCCCTTTACTTTTATGGATGGTAACGATCCTGACGGCATCGGCATCGCTTTCCAGGCGCAGTTGATGCTCTTCCAAGCGCGGGGAATCCGGGTCCATCTGTTGCCTGAGCCATTTCAGGATACCGGTCATCCCCAGTTTTCGTTCAGTCGATTCCTGATGGAGTACTTCCGAAAGGTGAAGCACATTAGTAAGCCGTCTTTCGCCATCCGGAAAGGAGAGAAGACGGGTCCGGACCTTTTCCCTCAACAGGAAATAACGAAACATCCGGATAAAATCATATTTTTCCCACAAATCATAGTACTCCCGGAACCGGACCAGCCACCTCTCCCATCCGGTCTCGTCCTGCATCAACCGATCCAGATCTTCCCCGCTGACTCCAAGCAGATCCGTCGTCATGGCCGCCTTAAGAGGTTGCTCCTGATTCGGCTCGGCGACTGCCGCCAGGATCCGGTGAATCGCAACGGCTTCCCGGGTATCGAAAATGTTCCCCAGGCTGTAGAGAACACTTGGAATCCTGAGGTCTCCCAAGGCTTCCTGCACAAAACGGGCCTCATTATTGGTCCGGACCAGGACCGCCATATCGGATTCCCGCAAGGGATGATTACCGATCAGGGCCTGGCCCGCCTTGCCGAGACTCAGGAGTCGGGAGATCTCGCCGGCGACAGCCCTGGTTATCCGTTCCCTGGCCAAAAGGGCGGTCAGGGGCTTCCCGGACTCTCCCGCCTTTCCCGCATCGATAAACCAGAGCTGAAATGGCGGCTCGGATTGTTGATTGATTTTCAGGAATTCCTGATCGGGGTGTTCTTTGGGGGTAGCTTTTACAAAAGGGATGTCCTCAAAGAGAAAGGGGTTCCTGTTACTTAAAAACAGGGTATTGACCGCCTGGATCAAAGAAGGTTCTGAGCGCCAGTTTTCCGTGAGGGTATAACGGGAATCGGCTTGCCCGGCTGCCTGCATATAGGCGAAAAGATCGGCCCCGCGGAAACTGTAAATGGCCTGCTTGGGATCCCCGACCAGGAAAAGAAGGCCCTCTTTTCCGCTGAAAAGATTTTTGAAAATCCCATACTGGACCGGGTCGGTGTCCTGAAACTCATCGATGAGGGCCGCCCGGTATTTGCCCCTGGTCGCTTCCTTGAGATCATCTCCACCGGTCTTTTCCAGGGCCTCCCGCAGCCGGATCAGCAGGTCATCAAAGGACTGGATGTTTTTCCGGCTCTTCCGGATCGGCAGCTCTTCTCTCAGGAAACGGAAGAGTTCTCCTTTGAGAAAAAGGAGCTGTTGATCCATTTCAGAAGTTAGGGCCGTAGCGGTCTTCTGGAAGGCCTCGCAGAGGTCAAAGAAAGGATGAAGGGGAGTCTGGCCGTTTTTCCTGGTTTTGGCCTGGAGATGGGAGGAGGTGAATTTTTCAAACTTTTCAAATAGCGGAAGGGCGCCGCTATTGGCCCCGGCATATCGATCCATCTCCTCTATTAATTTCTGTACGTCGGAATAGGACTTCAAGCCCGGGTCACCCAGTTTTTCCCGGACCTCTTCCCGGACCTTCGGCCAGCTCTCCTTCAGACTATCAAAGGCTTGGGAAAAAGCATTCAGGAAAGTCAGCTTCACCGGCCGGCTCTCGGGAATAATCTTTAAATCCAGGTGAGCCAGGCGGTTCCCTTGCAATTTCAAAAAATATTCCGGGCTGAATTTCCGACTCCGGGCATAACCGACAAACTCCAATGGGGCCTCATAAAAATGGCGCCGCCAAAAATCCAAAACAATTTCCTTCTTGAGGCTTTCCTGGTCCGGAATCAATTCGGTATCAAACAGGCTGCCACTCTCGAAGGCGCTCTCCTGAAGGGTCTGCTGGCAGAAACCATGAATGGTGCATATCGGGGCCTCATCAAAACTTTTGAGGGCCCCCTCTAAATCCCGGATGGCTTTGGGGGCCTTCGGGATTTTCAGGACCAGACCCTTTAAAAACGGATCAGGACTGTCCCCGGTACGGAAGGCCGAAACCGCCTGACGCAGTTTGGTGCGAATCCGGTCCTTAAGTTCTTCGGTCGCGGCCACGGTAAAAGTAACCACCAGGATCTGATCCACGGAAAAATGTTTTTCCAGGATCAAGCGCAGAAATAGCCCAGAAATGGTATAGGTCTTTCCGGTCCCGGCGCTGGCCTCGATCAGATTGGTCCCGGCCAGCGGGCTATCTAACAACTCAAATTTTTTTATGGCCCTACTTTCTCCTTTTTTCTCGGCCACTTAGCGGATCTCCTTCAATTTCCCGGTGTTCAAATTTTTTCTTCGCCCTGAACCAGGGGGTCCAGAATCTCCCTGGCCAGGCACTCAAATTCCTCATCCAGCGGATCACCATTGCCGAAACACATCTGGAAATATGGATTTTTCTTCTCCACAGGCCCGTATTCATCCTCCCAGGTTTTACGGGCGGCCGTTTTGGCTTTTTCAGAATCCCCATGTTTCTCCATGGACTCGGCAAAGGCCCAGGAAGACAAAGGGAAAAAATGAAGCGGCCTGGTCAGGCCCTGCCAATAGAGATCGATGAGGGTCTTTAAAGAGTGCTCCATTTCTTCGGCCGGCAGAATCCGGCAGGATTTATCCTTGCAGATCAGGATTCCCTGACAGGGCTCCTCCTGGGCCTTCATCAGATTAAGCACCTGAAGATGGATCCATAACCGGAGGCGTTCCTGAGGTCTCATTCTGGCATAACGATAATGGATGATTCCGTCAGGGAATCTTTGGTCAATCCGGCCCATCAACCTGAACCCATCCAGGCTTAAATCGACCTCCAGAGGGTTAAAAGCCCCTTTCTCCGTGTAAGACAGGACGGTTCTGGCAAAAGAATCAAGACCCTGGCAGGTCTGATCAAACAGCCATTCCCCGGGGGTGCCGTGCGGGAGTTGTCCCGAGGCCTTTATGGCCGAAAGGGATTCTTTAAGACCATGTTTCCGGAACACCTTCTTGACCAGGTCCTGTTCGAGTTGATAGCGGTCGATCCCTGACAGATCAAAGGGTTCATTCTCATCCGGAATTCCGGCTTCTTCAGCCAGATAGATACCCAACCGTCTTCGGAGGAAAAACCGGGCCGGGTTTTCAAAAAAGGTGCAGAACTGATCCAGATCAATAGTCTTCCATTCCTCCGGAGGCTCCGGAAGTCCTTTAAGTATAAAGGGCCGGGGTTCCCGTCGTTGACTGACTGCCCATTGGGCGGCTTCAAAATTTTCTGGCGAGTAACTGAAGAGTCTTTCATTCTCCTTGAAATATTCCGGGCTGAAGGCCTGGAGATGGTGTTTGGTCAGGAGTTGATCTAAGACCCTTTGGTCGGCAGCGGTATAACCCTGCTCGATATAATCCAGGAGTTCACTGACCAGAACCGAGGGCGGGCGGAGGCTGTTATCCTGAACGCTTTGACCCCCATAGCTGATATAAAACCGCTCTCTGGCCGAAAGAAGGGCTTCCAGGAAAAGATAGCGGTCATCTTTGCGCCGTGAACGGTCTCCTGGCCTTGGATTTTTTGCTATCAGGTCAAACCCCAGGGATCTGGTCTGTCTGGGATACGTATCATCATTCATTCCCATCAAGCAGATCACCTTGAAAGGAATACTGCGCATGGGCAGCATGGCACAGAAGGTCAGACCTCCGGTGAGGAAACCAAAACCGAAACCTTCCTGCTCCAGGCAGGTTCGAAGATAGGAGGTAATCACTTCCAGACCGATCTGCTCCTGAAAACCAGAAAGTTCCTGCTTGCCGGCAAGATCGCTGAGGGTCCGCCGGATAACCTGTGCTTCCCGTTCCGTTTCCTCATGAGGCAGAAAAAATGTCTCCAGCAGTCCGGATAAAAATTCTTCCCATTCTTTCAGGGTCCTTTCCCGGCCCAGTTCTTTTACCGCCTCAAAGAGGTGCTCTATAAATCCCAGGAAATTTCCAAGAACAGCGGTCTCCTCTCCCTCTATCCGGTCATAAGGCAGGATTCCCATGAACATCTGGTCTTCCTGACCGGGCAGGGCATACCCCAGGAGCATTCGCTTGAGTCCGGCCCGCCAGGTGTTTTCCGAAAAGGGCGGAAGACCGAGTTCTGTTCGGCTGTTTTCGTCAATCCCCCAGCGGATACGGGTATCTCTGACCCATTTATGGATACGTTCCTGATCGGCGTCAGTCAGCGAAAACCTTCTCTGTACTGCCGGTGATTCCAGAAAGGCCAGGACCTCTAAAGCCCCAAGACGACTACCCTTAAGATCGAGAAGCTGAAGGAAAGAATCGATCAACCGGCTTTCATTCCGGACCCCCCGGTCCGCAATACTGAAGGGAATCCACCGGGTATCACTGGCCGGAAGGGAAAAGACCGCCTGGATATAGGGGGCATAGGTCTCTATATCAGGTGCCATGACCAGGATATCCTTGGGAAACAGCGATGGATCAGAATCAAAAAGGGCTAACAGACGATCCTGAAGCACCTCCACTTCCCTCATGGGGCTGTGACAGGAGCAGACCTGGATGGAAGTATCGGTATCCCGGATGGCTTTCTTTGGACCGACCTCCACTCCCCGGTCCCGGAGATTTAAGATATCGGATTGAATGCTGGCCAGAAGATCATCCCCGGCCGGATCAGCAAAGAACTCATTTTCCCGGCAGCCCAGGCCGGTAATCAAATCAAAAAAATCCCGGCCAAGCATCCCCATGGAGGCCAGCAGACTATTTCCTTTTTCCAGGTGGAGCTCCTCCGGAAAAGCATTTCCCCCTTTTTGTCGTTTGGTAACCCGTTTCATCTCCCGTTCTGAAAAAATATCGCCCCAATATTCCCGGCAGGGGTTCATGAGAAAAAGATTCACCTCGATCAACCGGGAGAGGGCGGCCAAAACCTGCAGGTGAAATGGCGGGAGGGCCGAGATCCCAAAGACCGAGATCCGGTCCGGCAGATTTTTGAGTCCCTGGAAAGATTTTTGAATTTTTTCCAGGAAGGCTCTTTGAAGGGCCGCCCGGTGGTTATATTCATTTCCCTTGACCAGTCGGCGCCAGAGTATGGCCTGCCAATGATCGTCTGCCCCCTGGTCCCAGGCCAGGATCATGTCCGGCCGGAAAAGGAGGTACTGGTCAAAAAGATGGGCAATCCGCAGAGAAAGCTGAAAGCGCTTCAGCTCTGAACGACTTCCGTCGAGATACCCGCGTAGACCCTCAAACCCTTTCTCTCCCAGACAGGCGGGAAGGAGGTGCATGAGTCTCCAGGTCATGATCTGGGGCTCGAATAGAGATTCTTCCTGAACATCCGGAATAATTTGCCGAAAGACTTCAAAAACAAATTTATTCGGAAAGGGAAACCGTATATTGGCACAAATGCCCAGATGGCGGGCCAGCTCCATGGAGACCCACCGTTCCATGCCTTTGCTTTGGACTACAATGATCTCACTCTGAAGGGGATCGGCCAAAGGAAATTGCAGCACTTCGGCCAGTTTTTCAGACAAAATCTCGAGGCGATTGCTGGTATAGAGGTTCAGGTCAGGCATAGTTTTAAGATTGCCAAATGCTTAAATGACCAGGTTAAAATTGAACGTCTTTGGGCAAGACATCGACTAAATGGGGTTGTTTTATAACTTTAATCGGGGTCAGAAAAAAATCAGATCCATTCCAGGTAACGGCCCTTGCAGTTTCAAATCGTCCTTTTCCAATAAAGGGATAAATAATCATAATTCTTGCCGGTTCTTTCAGATCCTGTCTTTTGCGGGCTAACTCAGCATAAACAGTAAGTTGGCGAACATCCTCCGGGCTGATAAGTCGATCGGCCTTGGTCTGCCCGAATTCGCTTTTTTCATCAGCGAAACTACCAATAAATTGTAGGGCGTCATTTTGACCTTTTGCCAAATGCTTATATTTGGCGTCCCCAATCCATGTTATCCCATTACTCTTCCAATAGAAGTCAGGAAATTGCTGGATCCTGTTAGGATTAATGAATAAGGTTCCAATAAATTTCTGGGCCTCAATAGTCACCTTGAAAACAGCCTCCAGAATCGCCTGGACATACTGTTCAAATAACTGATTCATATCCAGGAGGAAGACAAAAGTATCAGCCTCCCCCTTGCCAAAATTATACCCCATGCCGGCGATCAATCTTTTTGCCATCTCAAGGCAAATTTTGAAGCGATCGGTTGAACGGTCTCCTCGAAAAAACTCTACATTACGCAAGGCTGTAACCGGATCCACATCGGTCACCTCGTCCAGCAGGTTAAGACAATCGATCAGTAATGTAGCCACCGTGGGATGGACCACACGCCCCGCAAGGAACCGGCAAGCACACTTGAAGAGTTGATTTAATGGGATATCGGGCGTAAATTCGTGCCAGGCACATGAGATGCGATCATAACGATTCCAGTTTCTGGTTACCTGGTTTATAATTCTGATCCTTCCCCGAACCGTGTTGGAATCATCCTCGATAGTTAAATAGGAATGAGGAATACCTTGTTCTAATTGAAAGTGAAGGTTCTTAACCAAAAGATAGGCAAAGAGATCGAAAAAAGATGTGGGGATTTCTTCTAACTGGGCCACACCAGCTTCTTTAATACCCATGAAGTTTGAGACCTCCAACATCCACAGCAGATTTTTCATGACCGACTCGCCCGTAGATCGATCTTTGATTAAATCCTGATCAAGAAGTAAGGAATCGAGCTTAGGATAAATCTCAATGGAAACACCGGAAACTTCAATCACCCCTACGTATTGCCGGGCGCTTAGAGTTTCCCCTTTGGGACCAGAGAATTTTAGTGGTGTATCGCGCTCGGTCAACTGATTGATCTCTCGCCATATCTCCATGGTTTCAGAAATTTCTCTCCTCTGCTCCTGAGTAAGATTATGATCGGACATGGAAGCCCATTCACAAAGTCGGATGCAGTTGTCGTCGATGGTTTTCATTCGGAGGATTTATAATTTTCCTGTAATGTTGCCAGGAAGTCTAAATCTTTTTCCTCGGCATCGAGGTACCACTGCCATTTATTTCGCGCCCATTTGCTTTGACCACCTTCAATTGGACGGATGAAACCTCTTCCAGTATTCTTATTTTCTTCTCCCAGAACAAAACGGAGTCCATCCCAATCATTAAAAAAGTATTCCTGCAATAAAGGTATTACATTTTTCTTAAAAACCCGATTAAATTGTTTTGGATCTTCTGCGTCAATAAAATAGGCATGGCCAATCTGATGATCCCGGTCTTTCCTCAAGGTTATACGACGGTTGAGTTCTTTCAATACTTTTTTCTTCTCATCTTCAAGACCTTTACAGATTTCAAAATCTGGCATCAACTCCTCAAAATCAAATCTACGCCGCAGGGCTATATCGACCAGGGCAATACTTTTATCGGCAGTATTCATAGTCCCTATGATGTATAAATTACTTGGAACGCCAAACGGTTTCTGAGAATAGGGTAACTTTGTTTTGATTTCATTTTTTTCCCCAAGCCTTTTATCAGGCTCCAATAGGGTAATCAGTTCCCCCAATATTTTTGATATATTTCCTCTGTTGATTTCATCAATAATCAAAACATAGTTCTCAAGGGGATTTTCTCCAGCCCTTTTACATATCTCTTTAAAGATGCCGTCCCTGCACTCATACCTGGGGGAATCCCCTGCTTCTGTTGATTGCATAACCGGGCGGATCCCTTCTATAAAATCTTCATAAGCATAGGATTGATGAAAAGTGATAAAACAAATCCTGGATTGGTTGGATAATTCATCAAATTGCTTTTTAATATCTCCTTCCTCCTGCTGTTTTCCATCTATAATTTCTCCCGCAATCTCTACCGCTCGATATCTGGATTTGAAGGTCTTACCAGTGCCTGGAGGACCATATAAGATAATGTTTTTATTGTCTTCCATAGATTTTACCTCATTCGGTGGGGAGTTAGGTTTTTCATTTTTAAGCGTTTTTTCCAGAAGAGGTCCTAAGATGTTCTTTATGTGTTCCACCTTGTCTTTATCAGGAGGAAAGAAAAAAATTCTTAAGCTGTCACTTGTTTCCCATTTTGATCTTTCAGGCCTGTATGGTAATAATTGCCGTGCCTTTTTAATTGTTTCTTCAAGTAGTCCTAAACTATTAAATTGCTCTTTTTTGAATCCAAACTGAATATGGTCTTTTTTAATCTGGAGATTACATAATTCCGGCTGGCCTTTTTTAGTAAGATATTTAAAGGTGGCAGAATTTCCTCCAGGTGAGCTGTCCGATTCAATTTGAAATCCTAAGCGTTTCAGCCAAATATTAAGATCCTCAATTACCGGTTTTAATTTGGGATTACGATCTTTCAAGAGGGCTTCTTTTTGTTCATTGTTCATAACGTTAGCTGCTCGATGAGAATCATTATCAAAGAATACGGCTGTTTGTTTGAATCGTTTTTTTTAAATTTGGGGCCTGGCTATAAATAACCTCTGGGTTAAAGGAGACAATAGAAGGGAACGTTGGTTCTGAATCAACTTATTCCTTCCCTTTGGCCGACCCTTTTTGATTTTTCCTGATCATTGTATCATCCCCCTCAAAACAAAGCCTTATCTTTTTTCGAAGAACGTGGAATTAAACGCTTCATGGACCAGATTCGGTTGAGGTTGCCGGATAGGAGCTATCAGCGATTATCTTTCCCTCTCAGAAAAATTTTCAAGAAAAAGGCTTGTCAGAGAGGATGAATAATTTGATCCGGCGGGATTTGCAATTGTGGGGACACTGCCCCCACTTTCTCAACCGCTTGCCTGGCTGTCTGACTGCCGGGCAGGCCGGCAGGTAATTGCTTCTTCAATTGTGCGGACAGCGTCTAAGGGGTTTCTTATCATTTTGAAAAGCCGGCAACCTTTTGAATTCGAAGTGGGTATTCCCACTTGACAATTATAAATCTTTTTATCATAATTAAACCAAAAAGCAAAAAGGATTCATGATGAAAGCCATCCATTTGCCCCTTGATTCTAAAAACCGAATCACCTTAACCAAATTACTTACCGACGCCAATATCAGTTCGGTCATGGCCTATAGGGATGACCACAAAATTATCCTGGAGCCCATGGTGGAAATCCCGGCTAAGGAAATTTGGCTTTACAAAAACAAAGAGGCCTTAATGAAAGTCCGGAAAGGACTTTCCCAAAAAGGGACTGTGAAACGCGGTTCCTTTGCCAAGTATATCACCTGATAATCTCTAATGTCCGAATTAATTTTTACCCCCCAGGCCGATTCCGATCTCCGGGAACTTGAAACCGATCCGGCCAAGAAACACATTTTGAAGGCCGTTCGAAAAACCCTGGGCTTCCTGGAAACCAATCTAAGACATCCCTCCTTGCAGACACATGAATATATTTCGCTTAAAAGACCCAATAACCATTGCGACCATAATCCCCCATCCATAATTCGGTGCCCCGATCTAAAGACGAAAGGAATAAGAAGGTGACGTTCCTTCCGAATCACCCTAAATTGAATCGTTTTCCCCGTTCATGACCCTGGTCACCCTGGGAAGAATCTATGGCGAATAGGGTTTCCCCCTCATTTCCTTTTCATAGCGTTGCAGTTCTTGTTCAACCTGATTTTGATCCCGTTTTATAACCTGTCCCAAAAGATTCGGTTCATAAAAAAACACCCCTCGGTTGGTTGTAAAAACATATAATTGATCCGATTTATATTCAAATAGAGGCATCGTTTGGCCCGTACCAAAAGTTCGATAGATTTTCCCCTGGGGATATTTTTCTTTTAAGGTCCGGAGGATCGTTTCCGGGAAAAACTCGGGATGATCTTTAAATAAAACAACTTTCCCAAAAAATTTCCCTTCATAGGAATACCCGTATAGACGACCGGCCAAGGAGGGATCCGCCGCACTGATCAGGGCCGTCAGATTGCCCCTTCTAATTTTTAGGCTCTTGGTGGGTGCGTACTGGAGTTCGATTTCAGATCTTTCCTTGTCTTCTTTGATCTGACCGCTCTTATTATTTTCTCTGAAAGCCTGGTTTAATTCTTCCAGATTCATTCCCCACTTCGGAAGCCCCCAGTCAATACTCTGGCTGAAAGCCGTTCCGGAAAGAAACATAAAAAAAACAGCACCCCAAATCCCTCGGGTTTTCCCTTTACCTCTTTGTTGATCGTTACCCGTCTTTTGTTTAAGCATGCCTTCTCCTCATTCGAATGAGTCGGAAAAATAAGTGAAAAAACTTTTTCGGTGTTGATTTGTTGACTTTATAAGTGCCTGATTTATCACAAATACCCTCTAACCAAATAATAACCCAGCTTCAGGTATTCGGTAGCAAAGGCCCGAACCCCCTCTTCCTGCAACCACCAATCCCTTTTCTGATAAGAAATAAAATAGGGATGGGGGATAATTTTAATCCCGAATTTTTTTCCTTCCTTTTGATAAACCCCCATACTTCTGCGGGTGTGGAATCCTTCAGAAACCAAGATAGCCCTCCGGACCCTGGACCTGGCCAGTTCAGCCAGGACGAATTGGGCCTCCCTCTGGGTAAAAGGATGACTGACAGGGGTCACCAGTACCTGCCATTGATCCCGCTTCAGCCCCGAACGTTCCAGTTCTTTCTTAACCAATTGGGGATAGTCGGCGGGCAGGGCAAAAAAATCCTCTTCTTTTGAGGTCTGATGAAGGACGATTACCAGGCGAAAGGCTGCTCCCTTGGATACCAGTGCTTTCCCTGTAGTTAAGGCCCCATTGAGCACCACCTGGGTGCCTTCCAAAATCACGACTTCGGCTTGCTCCTCTTCAGAGGGGGCTAAATAGCCGGCGGCTCCGTTCAGAATCTTTTGGTAACCAAAAATAAGGGCTATTACCAATAAAGACAAGATCAAAATAACGGAAAAAGAGTTCCTTCCTTTCAGAAAAACACCCCCTAATAATTTGTCGAGGTCCCCTGAACCCTTCCCGGGAAACAGGATTGTCTGGTCAAGTCCCTTCTAAAATTATTTTATTCCATTTGACCATGCAAGTGTCAAGTTTTAAGACTTTTTTATTGAACTTGAGAAAAAAATGATTTTCCGCTATCATATAAATTTTTTATTTACTATTTTTACGCCTGAATGGCCAAAATGAGAAAACCTATAATTGCCATTACCATGGGAGATCCAGCCGGAGTCGGACCGGAGATCATCCTCAAAGCCCTGGATCATCCTCAGACCCTCAAATCCTGTCATCCCCTGGTCATCGGGGACCGAAAGGTCCTGGAAACAACCGCCCGGAGACTGGGAAAACCCTTCCCTTTAAGGTCAATTCAAAAAATAGACCAGGCTGAAGAATATAAAGAACCGGGATATCTGTATGAGGCCTCTGCCTTGCCTGCGGATCAAGTCATCCCCGGGCAACCCAACCCTAAGTGGGGTCCGTCGGCCTTGAATTATATCCAATTGGCCGCCCAATGGGCCTTGAGGGGGAAAGTAGCGGCCATGGTTACTTGCCCCATAAGCAAAGAAATCATCCGTCATTCTCTTCCTTCATTTACCGGCCATACTGAATTTTTAGCCCGCCAGTCCAAGACCGGATCATTCGGCATGATGCTGGCAGGAAAACGGTTAAAGGTCAGTTTGGTGACTATCCATCTCTCCCTCAAAAAGGCCCTGCGGATCCTGGATACCGGGAAAATCATCCGGACCATTGAGCTCTCCCATCAAACCCTGACCCGCTGGTTTGGCCTGAAAGACCCCCGGATAGCCGTGGCCGGTCTTAACCCCCATGCCGGTGAACAGGGAGCCTTTGGTTCGGAAGAGGAGACGATTATACTGCCGGCCATTAAGGCCGTCCGGCATCAAGGGATCGAGGCCACAGGACCTTATCCGCCGGACACCCTTTTTTATTGGGCCGCCCGGGGCCGGTATGATGCGGTGATCGCCCTATATCACGACCAGGGGCTGATCCCATTGAAATTGCTCCATTTCGACAATGCCGTCAATATCACTATGGGACTGCCCTTTATTCGCACTTCGGTCGATCATGGCACGGCCTTTGACATCGCAGGGAAAGGTCTGGCTAAACCGGACAGTCTGATAGCGGCCATTTTATTGGCCGCCCGTTTTTCCCGGAGGAAATAGTACTACAGCGACACTTTTCCCGTCATTCCCGAATGTCTTTATCGGGAATCCAGGT
>CAZVHO010000083.1:0-2130 GCA_964627515.1 uncultured Thermodesulfobacteriota bacterium
GAGTCGATTGCTCCGGAAGGGATTGATCTTTTAAGAAAAAAGGTGGAAGTTGCAATTGCTCCCAGTCCGGAAATGGCCGATCTGATGCCTCTGGTCGGATCGGCCGATGCCCTGCTGATCAGGAGTTCGCAAGCCGGCTTGGAATTGCTGGAGGCCGGCAGAAAGTTGAAGGTTATCGGCCGCCATGGGATCGGTGTGGATAACATCGACCTTCCGGCCGCGACCCGTCTGGGCATCCAGGTGGTCAACACCCCGGGGGCCAACACCAACGCCGTGGCCGAACATACCCTCTGGGCGATCATGCATTGCGCCCGGAATTTTAACCGGGCGGAAAAGGCCTTTCGCCGTGGGGATTTCTGCCTTCCCGGGTCCTTGCCCGGCCTGGTTCAGAAGCTTGGCTATACCACGATGGAGTTGAAGAATAAAGTCCTGGGACTGGTGGGCATGGGCCGGATCAGCAGCCGCCTGGCGGTCTTGGCGGGCCTGGGACTGGGTATGCAGGTGAAGGCTTACGATCCCCTGGTGCCCGATGAGGTCTTTGCCGCCGCCGGAGTCCAAAAGGTCCGGACTCTGGATCTGGTGCTGACCGATGCCGACTTCGTATCCCTCCATGTCCCCCATCTCAAGGAAACGCATCACCTCATTGGTGCCAGGGAACTGGCCCTGATGAAACCGGAGGCCTATCTGATCAATGCCGCCCGGGGAGGCGTGGTCGATGAAAAGGCCCTTTACCTGGCCCTGAAGGCAAAAAAATTGGCCGGGGCGGCCCTGGACGTTTTTGAGAAGGAGCCGCCTGACCAGGATCTGCCCTTCTTCCAGTTGGACAATGTGGTAGTGTCCCCTCATATTGCGGCCATGACCGATCTGGCCCTGGTCAACATGGCCCATGATGCGGCCGAAGGCATCCTGGATGTCCTGGAAGGGCGGGAACCGAAATACCTGGTGAATCCGGAAGTGCTCAGATCCCCGAGGTAATTTAATAGGAAAGAAAGGAATGGGTGGAGAAAGTTGGGACAGGAAGTCAAGTTGATGCAAGGAAATCAGGCCATGGCCGAAGGGGCCTTTTATGCCGGCGCCCGTTTTTATGCCGGATACCCGATCACCCCCTCTTCGGAGATTGCCGAGGAATGTTCCAGAAAGATGCCGCAGTTGGGTGGTGTCTTTATGCAGATGGAAGATGAGATCGCCAGCATGGCGGCCATCATCGGGGCCTCCCTGGCCGGTGCCAAATCTTTTACGGCCACCAGCGGGCCGGGATTTTCTCTTATGCAGGAGAACCTGGGGCTGGCCGTTATGGGGGAAGTACCCTGTGTGGTGATCAATGTCCAGCGTTCCGGGCCCAGTACCGGGCTGGCCACCAAGCCGGCCCAGTCGGATGTCATGCAGCTCCGCTGGGGCCGCCATGGCGACCAGATGGTGATTGCCCTCAGCCCGGCCTCAGTCAGCGAGTGTTTTTCCCTCACCGTAACGGCCTTTAATTTTGCCGAAAAATTCAGGGTGCCGGTCATACTCGCCCCGGATGAAGTCATTGGCCACTTGCGGGAAAATGTGCGTATTCCCGCGCCGGGCGAACTCGAGGTGATCGACCGGAAAAAGCCCTCCGGACCTCCGGAAAAATACAAACCTTTCATGGCCGACGCGGACGGCGTGGCGCCTCTTGCGGCTTATGGCAGCGACTATATCTTCCATGTCTCGAGTTCCATGCACGGACCGGACGGCTACAGCAACAACAACCCGGCCAATGCCGCCTGGCGGGTGGACCAGTTGCACCGGAAGATCGAGATGCATAGGGATGAGATCGTCCTGACCAAAACCTTCGATACCGAAGATGCGGATATCCTGCTGATCGCCTTTGGGGCCACGACCCGGGCCAGCCGGGCCGCAGCCCTGGAGCTTCGTAAGCAGGGGACCCGAGCCGGGGTGCTGCAACTGATCACCCTTTGGCCCTTTGCCGACCAGGAAGTGGCGGCCCTGGGCAAGAGGGCCAGAACCGTAATCGTAACGGAGATGAATTACAGTGGTCAGGTGGCCGGTGAAGTCCGGAAGGTTTTAGGGGCCGCGGTCGATATCCGCAAGGTCAACAAATACAACGGGCAAATCATCACGCCCCAGGATATCCTGAAGGTGATC
>CAZVHO010000083.1:2230-23566 GCA_964627515.1 uncultured Thermodesulfobacteriota bacterium
ACCGGGATCGGCTGCACGGGAAAATCGGACGACTATCTGGTAACCCATGCCCTGCACACGACCCATGGCCGGGCCCTGGCCTATGCCACCGGGATCAAAGCCTTCAATCCGAAGCTTAAGGTCGTGGTCATCATGGGCGACGGCGACAGTGTCACCATCGGCGGCAATCACTTCCTCCATGCTGCCAGACGGAATATGGATCTGACGGCCATTATCATCAACAATTTTAATTATGGCATGACCGGCGGCCAGTTTTCAGGGACCACCCCGAGCGGGGCCATTACCCAGACCAGCCTTTACGGCAATCCGGAGAGGGGGATCGATATCTGCGCCCTGGCGGAGGTCGCCGGGGCCAATTATGTGGCCCGGGGAACGCCCTATCATGTCTGGGAGTTGAAGACCAACATCCAGGAAGCCCTGAGCAAGAAAGGGTTTTCCGTGGTGGAGATCTACAGTCCCTGTCCGACCCATTTCGGGAAGAACAATCAGATGAAAGAGACCCGTCAAATGCTTCATTGGCTTAAGGAAAAAGGGCTTCCAGTGAAAGACTATAACCGTTTGGAGCCCTCCCGAAGGGAGGGCTGTTTTGCGGTAGGCAAACTGGTGGACCGGGATGAGCCGGATTTCAATACCCGATATGAAGAAGTCAGGGCCAGGGCCATGGCCCCAAAAGACTTGAGGAACGGTGATACGAAATGAACGCCCATCAAGAAAGATTTGAAATCATCCTGGCCGGATCAGGCGGTCAGGGGCTGGTGGTGTCCGGGATCATGCTGGCCGAGGCGGCTATCCTGGAGGGGAAAAACGTTGTTCAGACCGTTTCCTACGGCATTGCCTCCAGGGGCGGATTTTCCATGGCCGAGGTGATCATGGACCGGGAAGAGATCATCTTTCAGCAAGTTCAGCAGGCCGACGTCGTCCTGGCCCTGACCGAGGAGGCCATGGAAAGGTTTCAAGAACTCTCCGGACAGGGAACCCTGATTTTTTATGACACCACCCTTCTGAAGCCGCGCCAGGGGGAAGGGCTTTACGGTCAACCCTTTACCGAAATGGCCAGCCAGATGGGTCATGTGGGGATGGCCAACATTATCGCCCTGGGCTACATGGCTGTAGAAAAACAGATGGTCAAGCCGGAGAGCCTGGCCGCGGTCCTCCAAAAGCGGTTTTCAGGAAAGGTCCTCCAGATGAACCTCAAGGCCCTGGAGGCCGGTGTGGCCCTGGCCGCAAGAGAAACAAATGATTCAGAAAGGAATGACAATGGAAGGCTCAAGCCATAAGAAGACCCAGATGGCTCCCTGTAGAGAGGCCTGCCCGGCAGGCATCGATGTGCCGAGGTATATCCGGCATATCCGGAATAAAGATTTTGACCGGGCCTTAATGGTGATCCGTGAAAAGATACCCTTTCCAGCGGTCTGCGGCCATGCCTGCGTCCACCCTTGCGAAACCAAATGCGCCCGTATCCAATACGATGAAGGGATCGCCATCCGCCTGTTAAAAAGGGCGGCCGAGGAAAAAGGCCGGGACCTGCCGATCGTTGAACCGAAGGCCAGGCCCACCGGAAAGAAGGTGGCCATCATCGGCGCCGGCCCCTGCGGACTGACGGCGGCCTATTTTCTGGCCGGCCTGGGACACGCTCTTACCGTGTTCGAGGCCCTTCCCCGGGCCGGGGGGATGTTGCGGTACGGCATCCCGGAATATCGCCTGCCGAATGAGGTGGTCGATCGGGAGATTGCCTGGATTCAAGCCCGCGGTGTCGAGATTCTAACCCATTCAGCAGTCCCCTCGGCGCCGGATCTGCTGGCCAGGGGATATGACGCCGTTCTGGCGGCGACCGGTGCCTGGAAAGCGGTCAAAGCGGACATAGAAGGGGAGGATTCTCCCCTGGTCCAGGACGGAGTCGCCTTCCTTAAGGAAGTCAATACGGGTGCCAGGGGTTCCCTGGGCCGTAAGGTCGTCGTGGTCGGCGGCGGGAATACGGCCCTGGATGCGGCCAGGGCCAGTGTGCGGCTGGGTGCCCAGACCGTTCTGATTTACCGCCGGAGCCGTGAGGATATGCCTGCCCTGCCGGAGGAGGTCGCCGAGGCCGAAGAAGAAGGGGTGCAGATCGAGTTCCTGACGGCGCCGATCAGGATTGACGATGGAAACCTGGTCTGTATCCGGATGGAACCTGGTCCCTTGGATGACAGCGGAAGACCGAAGCCAATACCCCTTGAAGGCAGTGCATTTTCCTTAGCCTGTGATGCCCTCATAATGGCCGTGGGGCAGACGGCCCAGGTTGAGACCCTGCAGTTGGAAGAAAATAGAAACGGAACCGCCAAAGTCGATGTGGGGCTTTCCACGCCGGTCAAGGGAATCTTCGCCGCCGGGGATATGGTCTCCGGGCCGAAGACCATCATTGAGGCCATTGCCCAGGGACGTCTGGCCAGTGTTTCCATTGACCGTTACCTCGGAGGTGCAGGCCGGATCGATCCCGAAGTTCCCCCGGAAGAAAGTCCGACCATTCCGGAAGTGAAATCCAGGGAGACTTACCGGTTAGAGCCGGAAAAGCTCCCATTGAAAAGCAGGATCAGCGGGTTCGGTCTGGTTGAACTGGGTTTTGACGAAGAAACGGCTGTGGAAGAGGCCAAACGGTGTCTGGCCTGCGATATCCGGCAGTATACCGTAGAGGTCAATCCGGCCATCTGTAAAGAATGCGGCTATTGCCGGGAAATGTGCCAGATGGATATCTTCGGTGCCTCGGACCACTTTAATGCCCTCGGTTACAAACCTTCGGTTGTGAAAAATTCGGACCATTGCGTAGGCTGCCTGAAGTGCCTGTATATCTGTCCGGACTTCGCCATAACCATTACCGAAGGCAAGCCGGACCAGGGCCAGGAGGTATCCGCCGGCAGATAGATCAATAAGTCATCAAATCATGGAGGTCCTTAGGCTCCAAAAAAGAGAAAAACAAAAACATAGAAGGAGGATCTGTAATGAAAAAACATCTGGTTGTTCTTTTCCTGTTGGTTGGTTTTCTTTTCCATTTATCCGTTGCCGGTTCGGTCAAGGCCGCACCGGAGAAGTTCCCTTCAAGACCGGTCACCATTATGGTCGGATACGCCGCCGGCGGAACGACTGACGTTGCCGTCAGGGCCCTGGCCGAAGCGACGTCCAAGATCATCGGTCAGCCAGTGGTGGTGGTCAACAAGCCCGGAGCCGGTACGACCATCATGATGGCCGATTTAAAAAACCAGAAACCGGACGGCCACACAGTGGGAATCATGTCCAGCGGCGCCATCATCGGCCATTTCCTGCAGAAGGTCCCCTACCATCCGGTCAATGACTTCGATTCCGTTCTCCAGGTCAGCGCCTTCAATTATGGAATCGCCGTCCGTTCCGATTCTCCCTGGAAGACCATCGGCGATTTGATTGCCTATGCCAAGGCCAATCCAGGGAAGGTTAAATACACCGGCTCGGGCGCCAACTCACCGGCCCATCTGATCATGATCCAACTGGGTGAGGCGGCAGGAATCACCTGGACCCATATCCCCTTCCAGGGGGGAGCGGAAGCGGCCACCAACGTCATGGGCGGCCATTGCGATGTGACCTGTTCGCCCACCGAGTGGAAGTCCGGGGTGGATTCCGGCCGTCTGCGTCTGATCGCCTGCGCCATGGACAAACGTTTCAAGGCCTATCCCAAAGTGCCTACTCTCATCGAGGAAGGCTATAACGTCAAGGGGTACGGTTATCTGGCGGTTGTGGGCCCCAAGGGCATGCCCAAAGACCGGGTAAAAATCCTCCAGGATGCTTTTCATCAGGCGATGAATGACCCGGCCTATCAGAAGACACTCGATTCCCTGCTCTTCCCCACTATTTATAAAAACAACGCCGATTGCGACAAATATACCAAGGAACTGGTCGCCATTATCGGCCCGCTGGTCGAAAAAGTGAAAAAACAGTAACACCTTGGGGTTTGAAGAGAGACCCTTTTTTCACCGCAAAGGCCCAAAGAACGCAGAGAGAAGGGAAAATGGTTCCTTTCGACTCCCAAAGGGAGTCTCTTTAAGATCGGCAGAGGCTCCCGGCCGGGAGCCTCTGCAAAAGCTCGACAAAGTTGAGCGGACCGATCGACCTTTGCGTTCTTTGCGGCTCCGCGGTGAAAACAGTTTTTCAAAAAGCTAAAATTGATGGTCTGGTAAAAACTCGTCATTCCCGCGCAGGCGGGAATCCAGGCCACACATAACCAGTTAAAAACACTGGATTCCCGTTTTCACGGGAATGACGAAAATGGACGTTCGGCGACTTTTTACGAATC
This sequence comes from uncultured Thermodesulfobacteriota bacterium, assembly GCA_964627515.1. Classification (GTDB taxonomy): domain Bacteria; phylum Desulfobacterota; class RBG-13-43-22; order RBG-13-43-22; family RBG-13-43-22; genus RBG-13-43-22. The sequence goes on from CAZVHO010000083.1 coordinate 6,525, forward strand.
CATCAAAATTGAATTCGGGAACTATAAGAGGGGAAGGGGGATAACCGATGAGAAAACACGATTTAATCAGTACGGCCTTCTGGTTTCTATCCGGTCTTTTCGTTGTGCTCTATGCGCCTCAATTCAATCTGGGAACGGCCGGCATGCCCGGCACGGGACTGATGCCCTTCCTGGCCGGCCTGGTTATCTGTGCCTTCGCCCTCCTTTCCTTTATCCAGGCCTGGCTGAGTCCGGCCGGCGATGCTGAAAGAATCTGGCAGAATATCCGCTATTCCAAGCTCATCACGGTCGTGATGGTCCTCATCGCCTATACCTTCTTCTTTGAAAGGCTGGGCTTTATTATCTGCACCTTTGCCATGATGTATGTGCTCATGAACATTGTGGGGTCCATGAAATGGTCTTCCAGCCTTTTCGGGGCCCTCTTATGCGCCTTGATCGCCTATCTGGTTTTTGAGGTCTGGCTTCGGGCCCAATTGCCCAAAGGGATTCTAATTCATTTAGGAGTGTAATCGTCATGGATGTCCTGCACAATATCATGATGGGGTTCGGGGTAGCCCTCGATCCCTTGAACCTTCTTTTTTGCTTTGCCGGTGTGCTAACCGGAACCCTGGTGGGGGTTCTGCCGGGCTTCGGTCCCACGGCCGCCATTTCCCTCTTGCTGCCGTTGACCTTCAAACTGGGCCCCATCCCGGGGATCATCATGCTGTCCGGTATCTATTACGGAGCCATGTACGGCGGGTCCACCACCTCGATCCTGGTAAATATCCCCGGGGAAGCCGCTTCGGTCGTAACCTGCTTAGACGGCTATCAGATGGCCCGCCAGGGCAGGGCCGGACCGGCCCTGGGCATGTCGGCCTTCGGGAGCTTTATCGCCGGCACCTTCAGCGTGCTTTTTTTGTCGCTCCTGGCTCCTCCTCTGGCCGAGATGGCCCTGAAGTTCGGTCCGCCGGAATACTTCGCCCTCATGATCCTGGGGCTCACCCTGCTCATCTTCCTTTCTTCAGGGCCTATCAGCAAGGCCCTTCTTATGGCCGGCCTGGGGCTATTTTTAGGAACTATCGGGCTCGACAATCTGACGGGTACGGCCCGCTTCACCTTTGGCAGCATGGACCTCATGGACGGCATCGGGCTCGTTCCGGTCGTTATGGGACTCTTCGGCATCGGCGAGGTCTTACATAACCTGGAGCGGCCTATCCAACGGGCCATCTTCCAGACCAAGATCGGCAGGCTGCTGCCCTCTCTCCAGGATTGGATTGCCTGTAAATGGGCACTGGTGCGCGGTTCGATCATCGGTTTTTTCCTGGGGGTCCTGCCCGGCGGTGGTGTGGTCATCGCCTCTTTCGCTTCCTACGCCCTGGAAAAACGTTTTTCCAAATATCCGGAAAAATTCGGTACCGGAGTTATCGAAGGGGTGGCCGGACCGGAAGCAGCCAACAACGCCGCGGCCGGCGGGGCCTTTATCCCCCTTCTGAGCCTGGGCATCCCGGGAAACGCCGTCACGGCCATCCTCCTGGGGGCATTGGTGATCCATGGAATCCAGCCCGGTCCTATGATGATCACCGAGCATGCCGATCTTTTCTGGGGGGTGATCACCAGCATGTATATTGGAAATATCATGCTGCTGATCCTCAATCTACCGCTCATTGGTCTGTGGGTCAGGGCACTGAAGGTCCCCTACAGCATCCTCTTCCCGTTGATCTGTCTTTTCTGTATGATCGGGGCCTACAGTCTGAACAACCGGGCCGGGGACATGCTGATCATGACCATCTTCGGAGTCCTCGGCTACTTAATGAGAAAATATAAATATGAATCGGCCCCGCTGGTCCTGGCCCTGGTGCTGGTGCCCATGCTGGAATCGGCCCTCAGACGTTCCCTCCTCCTGTCGAATGGAGACCCGATGATTTTCATCACCAGGCCCCTCTCAGGCTTCATTCTGGTTATGGCCGCTGTCCTGATCCTTTTTTCACTGATCCCCGCTTTGAAAAAAAAGCGCGGGAAGCTGGACGAAATCCTGGAAGAAGGAGGGGAAAGCTAACCAGTGTTACTCGTTGCTCGTTACTGGTTTTTTCGAGCAACCAGCAACCAGTAACGGGCTCCTTGTATTGCTCGGGTAAGGCAGGACCGATTAAGGGGCGGTTAATAAGTGCTGGAGGATGAGGTTCAGGCCCCGTCCTGACCAAAAGGACCGGGGCCTAAAAAAAACGCGGCTTTAGAGACGACTTAAAAAGTTCTAAGATCAATTATCCTTGTGATGCAGCATGATCTCTCCTTCACACCAGGCCACTTCATCCTGCAACTGCTGAAAGCGGGTCCCGATGACTATGGACACATTGGTCATCACCCGATATCCGACAAGGGGTTGGGTTTCGAATACCTTGACTAAACCATCCCTGTTTATCTCAATGAGTTGACAACCCTTGGAAGAGCAGTAAGACGACAGCCGGTATTTGAAAGGAGGGACAAAACTGGACCATCCAAAAACCTTTCCTTCGGAGATGGTGGTGATGGTCATTTCTTCCGAAGATTTGCGCCCCGGCAGATCAAAACGCAGGTCCACCCCCCCTTCAATAACGGCCCAGAGAAAGGAGGCATCTTCTCCCTCACCTGAAATTTTTTCTCCGTCGTTAAAGCTTTTCTGTCGGCAACAATCTTTGACAGCCATTAATTGTGCCTTGTCCAGTCCTTTAAAAACTTCCACTTTGCTTAAAAGATCGATTTTTTCCATAATACCCTCCTTTTAGGCTGTCCCTGAAGTCGTGGAACAATAAGGTTTATTTAAGGACAGAAAAATTGCCATTAGTAATAATTTTATAGGAGATATTTTGTATGTCAAGGGAAAAACCCCGGAATCACAAGTGAAAAAGAGCGCATGCTTAGGTGGGGCGGTTTTTGGATCTATGGGTCAGCCAAAGATAAATTGAACGATCCAAACCGACATCAAGATACTGACCCCATCGGCGATAAGGCCGGCAGGAACAGCCTGGCGGGTCCGATGGATTCCCACCGACCCGAAATAGACGGCCAACACATAAAAGGTAGTCTCCCCGCTGCCCATCATGACCGCAACCATACGGCCGATCAGGGAATCAGGTCCCTGGGCCTTAATCGTTTCGGACATGACCCCCAAGGCCCCGCTTCCGGAAAGGGGGCGTATCAAGGCCATGGGCAATGTTTCCGGGGGCATGCCGATGAGCGTGGTCAAAGGGGAAACCAGGGTAGAAAGGATATCCATGGCCCCGCTGGTCCGGAAGATCCCGATGGCCGTCAGCATGGCTACCAGGTAGGGGATAATCCGGACGCCCACCTGAAACCCTTCTTTGGCCCCTTCGATAAAGGTTTCATAGAGTTTCACTTTTTTAAGGACGCCAAACAATAAAATAATGACCACCAGCAAGGGGATGGCCAAGACAGAAAGGATATTAATCAGGCCGGCCAGGGTTTCCACGGTTTAACTCCTTCCCGATTTCAACTGGTTTTTAAAAAAAGGTAGTCGGGCCATCAGTTTGACCACCATAACCCCGATGACCGTATTGATGGCTGTGGCGACAATCACCGGCCCCAGGATCTCGGTCGGATTGGCCGAGCCGGAGGCGGCCCGGATGGCGATGACCGTGGCCGGGATCAATTGGACATTGCTGGTGTTGATGACCAAAAAAGTACACATGGCATCGGTCGCCGTACCCGGATGTTTATTGAGTTTACTCAGTTCTTCCATGGCCTTTAATCCCAGGGGCGTAGCGGCATTTCCCAGACCGAGCATATTGGCCGAGATATTCATGATCATGGCCCCCATGGCCGGATGATCAGCCGGCACGTCAGGAAAAAGCCGGGTAGTGATTCCCCTGAGAGCCCTGGCCAGCCGTTCGATCAGACCGGCCTTTTCTGCGATCTTCATCAGCCCCAGCCAGAGGGCCATGATACCGATCAGGCCGACGGCCAATTCCACGGCCACGGTGGCATAGTGGATCAAACCGTCGTTGGTGATGGCCTGAACCTTGATAAACCGTATGGGGTCAAAGGAAAGATAGGCCGGCCTGATGGTCTGGAAGGGATCCTCAAGGCGAATCCTGGCCAGCAGATAAGCGGTATTTTTCTGGACCTTAAAGATCTCTTTTAAGAGAGACGGGGTGCGATCATCGACAAAAATATGCAGGGTCCCTTTATCCCTCCCGGTTGAAAAAAATTCGGCTTTCTGACGAAGGGGGCCGGTCCCTTGAAAGGATTGGCCGGACCATTTCCCGTAAGCTCCGGATTCTATAATGACCGTGCAGGGATAAGCCTTAGAAGGTTTAAGCAATCGATCGGCCGGGGGGTCCATCTGGAGGGCAATCTCCATTTCCCGTCCATTCTGATACCGATTGGTGGAAAGATCCACCAGATCCCGGCCCACGGCAACCAACGTTCCGACAAAGATCAAGGCTATCCAGATAATATTGAGCATGGGCTATCCTTAAAACGAAAATACGGTCCAAGGTCCGAGGTACAGGGTCCAAAGTCCAAGGTCCAAAGTTTGGATAAAAAACTTTTGATAAAAGGTGCAAGTCACACGGTATACGGTTTTACCTTAAACCTTAAACCCTGTACCCTGAACCTTGGACTTTGGACCTTGGACTTTGAACCTAACATCTTGAACCCTTTTTCCTGCTCCGTAGTGACCCCGGGGACATGAGGTCTACCTCCCCTGTGTTAAAAAAACTCTATCTTTATTGCCGGGAAGAAGTTTTTAATTGACCTGCGATTGTATACTATCTATTTTAATTTTTGCAAAGTTGTTTTACGGTTGATGAATTCGTTGATAGTGGGTTGAATCTTAACTTTTTACGAGTCCCAAAATTTGATGGCTATGTAAAATCCGTCATTCCCGCGCAGGCGGGAATCCAGGCTAATCATAACTTATTAATCCCGCCTTTGGCGGGACTGGATTCCCGTCCCGCCAGAGGCGGGATTAAGACATTCGAGGACAAGCTTCCACGGGAATGACGAAAATGAGCACTTCCGTACTTTTTACGAAGCCGTCAAATTTAGAAGGTTTTTTTGTCTGGCATGCGATCATACCGGGTAGTCTTTCCATATTTGCGTCAAGGGCTGATCCCCCTTTTGGTGGGGATTTTATTGCTCTTGTCCGTGGATTTCCTCCAACTGGTTATCCCCAGGTTTATCAAAGGGGCCATCGATGTCTTGACGGCCAAACAGGCCCTTTCCCGGGCACTTACCAAATATTGCCTTCTGATCCTGGCAACGGCCCTTTTGATTTTTATTCTCAGGCTGATCTGGCGCCGCCTGATTTTCGGTCAGGCCCGCCGGATAGAAGAGGCCCTGCGAAACCGTTTTTTCGGCCATCTTCTGACCCTCTCCCAATCCTATTATCATCGAACCTCCATCGGGAATTTGATGGCCCATGCCACCAATGATATGGAGGCTGTTCGCATGGCCCTGGGCATGGGTCTGGTTTCCCTGGTGGATTCTTTGATCCTGGGTTCGGCCGCCATTGGCTTCATGGCCTATATCAACCTCAAATTAACCCTCATTTCCCTTTGGCCCATGCCTCTAGTGGCTTTTCTTACCCAAAGATTGACCAAATTACTCGATCAGCGATTCGAACTGGTCCAAGGGACCTTTTCAAAAATTATGGAAAAAGTTCGAGAGAGCCTGGTGGGGATCATGGTGGTCAAGGCCTATACCCTCCAGGAACGGGAGGAAAGAAATCTGGCCTGTTACAGCCTGGAGTACCAGGACCAAAATATCCGTTTAGCCAGAATTACCGGCACCTTGTTTCCTCTATCGATCCTGATGACCAATCTGAGTCTGGCGGTCGTTCTTTGGATAGGCGGGCAACAGGTTTTGGCCAGAGAGATCACCACCGGGGATTTTGTGGCTTTTATCAGTTATCTGGGGCTGCTCTCCTGGCCGGTCATGGCTCTGGGATGGGTCATCAATCTCATAAAAAGGGGGGCTGTTTCCCTGGAAAGGATCGAGCGTATTCTGAAAGAACGTCCTGAAATCGCCGATCTTCCGGGGCTTACCCCCCTATCGTTCCTCCGGGCGGAACTTAAGGTCAAGGATTTGACTTTTTCTTATTCCCAAGGGGCACGACCGGTCTTGCGGGGAATCGGTTTTGAAATAGCTCCGGGCAGGCAGTATTTAATTACCGGGAAGACCGGTTCCGGCAAGACCACTCTGGCCATGCTGATGATCCGCCTCCTGGAGTCTTCATCCGGGAGTATTTTTTTGGACGGCCATGAAATCCATTCCATTCCTTTAATGGACCTCAGAAAGACCGTTTCTCTTATTCCCCAGGAACCCTTTCTTTTTTCCGATACCATCCGGGCCAATCTGCTCTTGGCCCGGCCCGAGGCCGCAGAGAAAGACCTCTGGGAATGTCTGACCATGGCCGCCTTTCAGGAAGAAGTCCGGACCTTTCCCAAGGGGTTGGATACCGTAGTGGGAGAAAAAGGGGTCTTATTATCCGGCGGGCAAAAACAAAGGCTTTCTTTGGCCCGGACTCTGCTGGTCAACCCCCCCATCCTTATCCTCGATAATACCCTGTCTTCCGTGGATTTGAATACCGAGCGGATCATCCAGGAAAACCTGGGGCCTTTTCGAAAAGGAAAAACCACGATCTATATCTCTCATCTTCTGATCGGTCTGGAAGGGGTGGATAACATCTTCCTGCTGGAAGCCGGGGAACTAGCGGAAACAGGAACCCATGAACAATTACTCGGGAAAGAAGGCCTTTATTATCAACTGTACCGGTATCAGCGACTGGAGATGGAATTGCGTCAGGGGACTTTTTAAATGCCTTTTGGTGATTTCGGATATATCGAAGGAGAGCGATTAGGAAGGCCCTACGACTTCGGTCTGTTGAAAAGGCTTTTCCCTTTCCTATGGCCCTGGCGTAACTGGTGGTTTCTGGGTCTGGCCTTGTCCGTCGGTCTGACCTTGCTCGATCTGGTTCCACCCTATATCACCAAAGAGGTCATCGACCATCACATCCTGGCCGGGGATTGGAAAGGCTTAAGGTCCCTGGCTTTTCTATTACTTTTGATCCTGGCCATCAACTTCGGCCTCCAATATATCCAGGTCATGGTCCTGGAACGGATGGGTCAAAGGGTCATGCATACCCTCCGGATGAAAATTTTTTCTCACCTTCTTTCCCTTCCCCTGCCTTTTTTTCACCACCAACCCATTGGGAGGCTGGTGACCCGGGTCACCAATGATATCGAAAACCTCAATGAGATGGTCAAGTCCTTGTTGGCCACGCTGATCAAGGACCTCTTCCTGGCCCTGGGGATCCTGGGCATCCTTCTCTATCTGGACTTCAGATTAGCCCTGGTGACCTTTATCCTGATTCCCCTGATTTTTATCAGCGCCCGTCTGTTCAGCAGCCGGGCCAGGGATGCCTTCCGGGATTTGCGCCGCCGGGTGGCCCAATTGAACGCCTTTCTGCAGGAAAGCCTTTCCGGCCTGGCCCTGATTCAAATCATGGTCCGGGAGAAAAAAAGATACGATGATTTCAGGCAGGTCAATCACCAGGCCTTTATGGCCGGCATGAAACAGGTTCAGGTCTTTGCCCTCTTTATGCCCCTGATGGAACTGATTTCCGCAGGGGCTATTGCCCTCCTGGTCTGGTATGGGGGCGGACAGGTCATTCAGCAGAACCTGAGCCTTGGCTCACTGGTGGCCTTTCTTTCCTACATCCAGATGTTTTTTAAACCTTTGCGGGAAATGACGGAAAAATACAGCGTCATGCAGGCCGCTATGGCCTCTTTGGAACGGATCTTCGACCTTCTGGATGAACCTGCGGAAGAAGGACCGGCAGGGCAACCCACGGAGACGGCTGGTGACCTTAAAGGGGAAATTCATTTTGAAAATGTCGGCTTTGCTTATATTCCGGACCAATGGGTGATCAAGAACCTTTCTTTTACAATCCAGCCCGGGGAAACGGTCGCCATCGTGGGCATGACCGGTGGAGGCAAAAGCACCCTGATTAATCTCCTGGAAGGTTTTTACCTTCCCCAGAAAGGGCGGATTCTGATTGACGGAAAGGATATCCGATCTTTTCCCAAGAAGTTTCTTCGAACCATCATCGGCCTGGTCCCTCAAGAGACCTTTCTTTTTGCCGGAGATCTTAAAGAAAATATATTCCTCCAGGAGGCCTCTGCCTCGGAAGTCAAAGGAAGAGGACCGGCCAAAACCTTCTATCTGGACTCCCTGTTGGCCAATTTGGAAGGCCAACAGGTCGATTCCCTTTCTTCCGGGCAGCAGCAATTAGTGGCCCTGGCCAGGGTGATGGCCCGGAATCCTTTGATTCTGGTTTTGGATGAGGCCACCTCACAGGTAGATGCCTACACCGAAACCCTGGTTCAGGAAGCCATTAAAAAATTGCTGGAAGGACGGACCTCCCTGATCATCGCCCACCGGATTTTTACCCTCCGTCAGGCCCGAAGGATATTGGTGATCCATGAAGGGAGACTGGTGGAAGATGGAACCCATGAGGCCTTGATGGAGAAAAAAGGCTATTATTACCGATTGTATCAGTTGCAGTTTAAAAATGAAGTTGCGAGTTTCGGGTTGCGGGTTACGGGAAAAACCGAAGACTTCCACCACGAAGCATGAAAAAGGATTCAAGGGCTCAAGGATTCAAGTGAAAGGCTTGGAATTTAAAACCCCTGCGGTTCCCCGGAGGGGAACCTTTTCTATAGCTCGACGAATCGGCTCCCAAGAGGGAGCCTCTTCGGAAGCTCGGCGGAGCCGAGCGGGCTGAGCGGCTGAACCCTCGAATCCTGGAATCCTTGAACCCTATTTTCAAACTAAAGGAGGCATCATGAACTTAGGCCTTAAAAACCGCATCGCCCTGGTCTGCGGAGCCAGTAAAGGTCTGGGCCGGGCCGTGGCCCTGGGACTGGCCAGGGAAGGGGCCAGGCTGGCTATCTGTTCCCGCAGTCAGGAAAATATTTTGGCGGCCGCCGCTGAGATCGCCGAAACCACCGGGGCGGAATGCCTGGGGATTCCGGCTGATCTGTCCCGGGCCGAAGAGGCCCGCCGATTTTTTAAAGAGGCATTGAATCATTATGGACGGGTGGATGTGTTGGTGACCAATGCCGGCGGCCCTCCTTCATTACCCTTTGTGGAAATCGATGACGCCCAATGGAAATCGGCCTTTGATCTGACCCTGATGAGCGCCGTCATATTGATCCGGGAAGCCCTGCCGGTGATGCAAAAGATGCGCTTCGGCCGGATCATCAACCTGACCTCCATTGCGGTAAAACAACCCCTGGAAGGTTTGATCTTATCCAATACACTCCGGGCCGGATTGATCGGGTTGGCCAAGACCCTCTCCAATGTTTACGCCGCCGACAACATCTTGATCAACAATGTCTGCCCCGGCTATACCCTGACCGAAAGGGTGAAAGAGCTTTCCGTAGTGGTGGCCGGACGTAAGGGGATCTCTCCGCAGGAGGTTATCCAGGAATGGGAGTCCGGGATTCCCATGGGACGTCTGGGAAGGCCGGAAGAACTGGCCGATCTGGTGGTCTTCCTGGCCTCCGAGCGGGCCTCCTATATCACCGGCACGACCATCCAGGTGGATGGCGGATATTTTAAGGGTTTGATGTAGAGAGGGATAAAATTATAAAGAAATTTTTGAAAAAAGGTGGTATTCAACGTATCAGTATAGATAGGATTTTTTAACCTCTGGAAGAAAAGGCTTTTTAGGTAATGAAGCTTCAGGCCAAAGCCTCCTTTTTTCTTTCCGCCCTTCTGCTGGCGATCCTCCTTACCCAGGGGGCCATTTTTTATTTTTTCCTGGACAAGTCCCTTCAGGACAGTGCCCGTCAGAATCTTTTGGAAAATGCCGAACAATTAAGTAACCGCATTGACTCTTATATCATTAATTCCCAGTCAGAAATTCTCAATATCGCCCAAAATCTGAATATCCAGTCCTTACTCAAAGGCCAGGTAAACAACATAGAGACTTTCCTGCAGTCCGCTTGTATCAGCAATTCCCATTTCGACAACGGCTACTTTATCCTGGATGGTACGGGGAATTTGATAGTGGATTATCCGGCTTCGGACAGCAGAGGGAAAAACTTCGCCTTCCGGGAATATTTTCAAAATACCTTGACAGAAAGAAAGCCCGTCATTTCTTCTCCTTATCGATCTAAACGGACCGGGGCGATGGTTATTACCTTTACGGCCCCTTTGATCTCTTATGAGGGACGATTTTGGGGCCTCCTCGCCGGGTCCTCCAATCTTCTCCGATCCAGCTTTGCCGGAGGTCTCCGGGAAATACACGTCGGGAAGACCGGCCAGATCATCCTTTATGACTCCAAAAAAACCATCCTCTTCCATTCCAATCCCGACCTGATCACCAAAGAAGGGTATCCGACCCAACCCGATCCTGTTCTTCGGGACCTCCCGTTGGAATCCAACACCGTGGTAGAGCGTCAAGCCCATGATGCGACAAAGGTTGTCCTGGCCTTGCACCGCCTGCAAACCATCGATTGGATCGTGGGGGTCATGCAAAACAAAGAGGAGGTCATGGCCCCGTTGATCAGTTTAAAAAGGCAGATAGTCCTGTTCCTGATAATAGCTATGGGACTGGCCATCGGGATCGGCATCTGGGCCATGGGACTATTAGCCCGGCCCATTAAAGCCCTCTCCAACAGCATCGAACAATATAAGGGCGGAAACTGGGAGGAACCGGCCGGCCTGCTGTCACGCCGGGATGAGATCGGGGCACTCGGTCAGAGTTTTAAAAACATGACCTCCCTGCTCAGTAAGACATTAGACTCCCTTGGTGAATCAGAGTCCAAATATCGTGCCCTGGTCGAGGAATCCATGGTCGGGGTATTTTTGATCCAGAAAAGACGGTTTGTCTTTGTCAATCCCCGCCTAGCCGAAATGTTTGGTTACCATCAGGAGGAAATGATTTCTACTTTTGATCCCCTGGACCTGGTCGCCCCTGTTGACCGTGACCGGGTTCTCGGAATTATGACCAAGCCCATGGCAGAAAACCAGCGCATGACCCTTTTTTACTGGCAGGGTGTTCGGAAAGACGGCTCCCTGATAGATATAGAAACCATGGGAGGTCCCATACGCTACCAGAGAGAACCTGCCGTACAAGGCACCCTGGTGGATATCACGGAACGCCGAAGGGCTGAAGCGGCCCTTTCCCAAAAGACAGAAACCCTTGAATTCTTACGCTCCTTGTCGGAAGATATCAATCGTACCCTCGATCTGAATGAGGTCTTAAACCAGGCCATTGACCATGTGCTGCAAAAAACAGGGGCCGAGATGGGAGAGATTACCGTCTTGAATGAACAAGAAGGGGTCTTGGAATTTTTGGTACGAAGAGGTTATGATCCCAATTTTGCAATAAAAATTTCCAGACTGCGGATAGGGGAAGGGGTTTGCGGCCGGGTAGTTCAAACCGGGGAACCCATGATTGTCACCGATTATGCCTCCCATCCCCGGGCCGTTAAAGAGGCTGTAACCCTGGGCAAAATACGCGCCATCGCCTCATTTCCTTTGAAGATCCTGGACCGCACCATCGGGACCTTAGATATCGTCAGTTCAAAACCCCGTAAATTTTCGGAAGAGGAGATAACCTTTTACCGAACGGTCAGCCCCATCATCGCCGGCGCCATAAACAATGCCACCATTTATCGACAGACCCTGTCTTTAAATGCGGCACTCGAGGAATTAAGCCGGAAAGACGGGCTCACAGGGGTATTCAACCGAAGGTATCTTGAAGAAAAACTGACGGAGGAGATTGCCCGTTGTGAACGCCATGGGGGTTATCTGGGTATGATGATGATCGATATGGATGACTTTAAAGGAATCAATGACACCCTTGGCCATGAGGTCGGGGACCAGGTCCTCAAGAAAGTAGCCACCCTTCTCATGGAAAGTTGCCGTCAAATAGATATTGTCGGCCGTTTTGGAGGGGATGAGTTTTTGGTCCTTCTTTTCCAGACCCCTTATGAAGAGGCCCTACGGATCGCCGAACGGATAAAAAGGCAGGTGCAGGAAATTGAGATTCCCGGTTGGAACAGGCCCCTGAGCCTTTCCATAGGGATCGCTTCCGAAAATCAAGAATACCATAATATCCTTCGTCTGGCCGATGACCGGATGTATGAACAAAAAAAGAAGCGAGTCCTTATGTCTTCATGAGGAGATGACCGCCACGGTCACACGAATCATGAAAATGGTTTACTCCGAACGCCGAACGTTATTTTCACCCCAAGGCAATGACCGTGGCAAACCGGCCGGTTTTCTTTTCCTTTCGATAGGAGAAAAAATCTTTGGTCCGGCAGGAGGGGCAGATACCGGCGATCTCGATATGGTCCTCTGATACCCCGGCGGCGATCAACTGGTCCCGGCTCAATCGCCAGAGATCAAAATAATAAGGCCGGGCCTGATAGGTCCAGTATCTGGCGGGTATCTCTTTCCGGTAATGGATGAACTGGGCGCAACAAGGCCCCAGGGAAGGGCCTATGCCGACCCTCAGGCCGGCAGGGTTGGTCCCATAGGTTGCTTTCATCCGTTTAACGGCTTCTCCAAGGACGTTGTTTACATTTCCCCGCCAACCGCAATGGATGTTGGCAATGGCCTGATGTCCGGGATCATAGAATAGAACGGACTGACAATCGGCCTGCTTAATCATCAGCCCCTGTTTCGGCACATGGGTCATCAGGATATCCCCGGACCGGGACTCAGAATCCAGATACGGATCAATGGATAGGCTGTCTTGAACCACCACCGTTTCTTTTCCGTGGATCTGCTTGAGACTTTGCAGACTTTCAACCCCCAAGGTCTTCAGGATCAATTCTCGATTATGCACCACTTTTTGTTTTTCGTCTCCCACAGCAAAACTTAAATTGAGGCTGGCGTAAGCTCCCTGGCTGATTCCTCCATGACGGGTAAAGATACCGTGAATCAATCCCGGCAGGGATTGAAACAACGAGAACTGATAAAAGGAAAGACCGTTTATGGTGCGCTGGGACAGAGAAGAATTCATGTTCTCACCGCAAAGACGCCGAGGGCGCAAAGAGGAAATAGATTTTCCTTTCTGTTGAGTGGGCAGAAAGGAAAAAATTTCCGTTTTGATGATAAATTATAATTGCCTTGAACGCGAGATAGCCTAAAAAGTTTAATGAATGAATTGGATGAACAATCCTTTTTTTCAGGGGCTTGTTATTGCTTTCCGGCCTCTCAGCGGAAAGCAATAAAGTATAAACCCTCTGCGTCCTTTGCGGCTTTGCGGTGAACATTTGTTTTAGCATTATCTCAGGAAATAAACGAGCCGATGAGGTCCGTTACCTTGGAGATTTTATTTTCAGCCAGATAATTCTTTATTCCTTCAACAACCTCCGGGGCCGCCGTGGGTCGGATAAAATTGGCCGTTCCGATCTGGACGGCACTGGCACCGACAATAAGAAACTCCAGGGCATCTTCGGCTGTACAGATGCCCCCCAACCCGATAACCGGTATGGAAACCGCCTGGACCACTTGATAGACCAACCGCAGGGCCACGGGTCGGATGGCCGGTCCGGAAAGCCCCCCACCAAGGCAGCCCAATTTAGAACGCTTGGTCCGAATGTCCACGGCCATGCCCGGAATGGTGTTGATTAGAGAAACAGCGTCGGCACCGGCCTCTTCCACGGACCTGGCTATGGCACAAATATCCGTTACCTGGGGTGTCAGCTTGGCAATCAGGGATTTTCGGGTTGCCTGGCGGACTTTGGTGATGACCCTGGCTGCCGCTCGCGGCTGGGCACCAAAGGCCAGGCCGCCCTGAGACACATTGGGGCAGGAGATGTTGACTTCCAAAGCAGCAATCGCCGGCTGGTCATCGAGATGTTTGGCCACCTCCTGATATTCCTTTAAGGAGTGGCCTAAAATATTTACGATGACCGGGATTCGGAGTTTTGAGAGAAAGGGCAGCTTATCCCGGATAAATCCCTCCACCCCCACATTTTGCAGGCCAATGGCATTGAGCATCCCGGCCGGAGTTTCCAAAATTCTTGGCGGGGGGTTGCCTGCCATGGGTTTTAGGGAGACCCCCTTGGTGATCAAGGCTCCCAATCGATTCAGGTCGAACAGATCGGCATATTCTTTGCCATAACCGAAGGTACCAGAGGCCGTCATGACCGGGTTTTTCATTTTAATGCCGGCGATGGTAACGGACAGGTCGGGGGCAGATCGTTTATTCATCCCAAAGGACCTCACGGGCATCAAAGACCGGCCCTTCCTGACAAACCTTAACATACACAAATCCCGGGCCTTCTTTCCTGGCCACCACGCACCCCAGACAAGCCCCCAGGCCGCAGGCCATATGGGCCTCCAGGGACAACTGGCAGGAAATCCCTTTCCGGACCGCCCAGCTTCGAACCGCCTTCAACATGGGCGTTGGCCCGCAGACCAATAAGACCTGACCGGGAGACGGTTCTAAAATCTTCTTTTTTAATAGATCGGTGACCAGACCCTTTTCCCCAAAAGAGCCGTCTTCCGTAGCGGCCCATATTTCTACCCCCGCCCGTTCAAATTCCTTGAAACAAAGGAGTTCCTTCTGGGTCCGGGCGCCTATAAAAAGTCTGGGGAATTTCCGGGCACCTTTCTTTTGAGTACCTTTCCAGGTTTCCGCTAAAAAGAGAAGGGGGGCCACGCCCATCCCTCCGGCCACCAGGATGGGCTCCTGATCCTTATCAAGAATAAATCCTTTTCCCAACGGCCCCCTGACCTCCAGGAGGTCCCCTCTTTTGAGTTCGGCCAATTGCCGGGTCCCTTGGCCGACCACTTTAAAAAGGAGTTCGATCTGCTTTCCCTGGACCCGGTGCATGGAAAAGGGACGGGGCAGAAGAGGCTCCCTGAATTTCATGGGCCGGACCATGACAAATTGTCCTGGCCGGGCCTGGGAAGCGATGGGATCCGAAATAAAACGCAGCCTATAGAGGTCCGGCGCTATAGATTGAATACCCTGGATGGGGGTTTCTTGAAATATTGTCATTTGTGTTGACCCGATAAGTATATATAGTGTATTTTATTGAAAAAAGTCAAATCATTAATTTCCCGCCAGTGAATACCTGCGGAACACAAAGGGAGACCCTATGGATATGACGGTCTTTGAAAAAATGGAGGCCCCTCAACTCCGAAGCTATCTGGAATTTCTGTTATGGCATTACCGGGTGGTGGATGCCTTCTGGTTTCTTTATGTGGCGGAGCAATTCGACCAGCCCACGGCTGAAGGGATCAATGAAAGGGTTTGGGCCCGGGTGCCCCAAATGGCCGCCAAGGATCTCTTGAAGCGGTTTAATATTCAGGAAAAGGGCCTCAAGGGGTTCGTCAAAGCCTTGAGGCTGTTCCCCTGGACCATCTTGGTGGGGTATGCAATTGAGGAAAAAGAAAAGGAAGTGCTTATTACCATACCGCACTGCCCGACCCAGGAGGCCAGGCTCAGAAGGGGTTTGAACGAGTTTGTCTGCAAACACATGCATCAGGGCGAGTTTGAAAGCTTTGCCCATGAAATCGATCCCGAAATAAAGGTCGAATGCCTCTTCGCCCCGCCGGACCCGCATCCCCCGGAAATGTTTTGCAAGTGGCGGTTTACCCTTTAAAGCCTTCCCGATTAAAAACAGATTCTTGACATCATGGCAGGAATTGGCTTATTATTGCCTTTCTTAAAACTATCCTGGATTAAACTGCCCGATACTGGATTCCGGATAAAAACAAACAACCGATACTTGATAAAATCCAGTATCAAGCATCCAGTATCCAGTATCATTTCAAAAGAATGGAGGGAAAATTTAGATGAAAATTGCATTTCCAGTAACGGAAGATCGAGGGCTTGAAAGCCCGGTTTATGGTCATTTTGGTTCGGCCCCACATTTTGTGGTCTTGGATAGCGGCAGCGGCGCTTTTGAAGCCATTGGGAATACGGATGCCCACCATGAGCATGGTCAATGCCAGCCTATCAAGGCCCTTGGCGGGACCGCCGTGGACCTGGTGGTGGTCGGCGGCATCGGGGCCGGGGCACTCATGAAGCTGCAAAGTCAAGGCATAAAGGTTTTCAGGGCCATAGAAGGCAATGTGATGGAAAACCTGGAATTGTTGAAATCGGGAAAGCTGCCGGAATTTTTAGTCAACATGACCTGTGCCGGACACCAGGGCGGCAGTGGTTGCCACCATTAATCAGGAGTTGAAAAATGGAACAGGATTTAACACCCAAGACCAACGATTTGACGAGCGTCCGGGAGATGCTCTTAAGCTCAGGTTATGCCGAAAAGGCCATTACATATTATCTGACTAAGCCTAATCATGGGCCATTGGAAAACCCCGATCATGTTACCGAGATGACCGGTCCCTGCGGGGACACCATGAAATGTTATCTGAAGGTCGACAGCGGGACCATCCAGGATGCCAGTTTTCAGGTGCTGGGTTGCCCTGGTGCAATTTCGGCCGCCATGGCCCTGGCGGATCTGGTCAGGGGGAAAGACCTGCAACGGGCCCTGGCCGTCAAAGACGGGGACGTTTTCAGGGAGTTGGTTCAGATCCCCGACCAAAAGCAACACTGCATTCGATTGGCGGTTAAGACCCTGGAAAAGGCCATTACGGAATATCAGGGAAAGAACGGAAAAGGTTAAAATCGAAAGGAGTTTTAAAAATGCCTCTGTATGATTTTCTTTGTCTGGATTGCGGAAAGATGAGTGAAGCGCTTTTGACAAGCGCCCTCGATACACCGGAATGCGGCGTTTGTGGAAGCAAGAACCTGAAGCGTATGTTATCGGCCCCTTCCTCTCTGTCCGGAGCAGGCCGGCAGGGCCTGCCGGGTCCAGGGGACACGGCCTGCTGTGGATCCGCTCCGGGCCAGGCAACCGGTTGTGCCGGCCCAGGAAGTTGTTGCGGACATCGGCATTAAAAAAAACAAAAACGGGCAAGCCCATAAAAGCTTACCAAGCGCCCCTGTTCTGTCAGAGACCAAGACTTTGGGCTACTTTTTCCAGATGGTAATCCGCGTCGCCGAATGAGGCGGCGGCGGCTTT
>CAZVHO010000084.1:0-22352 GCA_964627515.1 uncultured Thermodesulfobacteriota bacterium
GATCCCCGATCCCCGATCCCCGATCCCTTATGGCGCCAGGGTTTCTATGGAACCGCTCTGAATATGGGTCAGACGGCGATGGCATTCCCAACAATTGCGGCCGGACATATCAACCCGGGCAATGGTTTCCCCGTGGCAACGCTCGCAATTTTCCTTGGCTATCCTGGCCCCCTTGGCGGACAAGCGGATATTTTCCGGGACCCGGCCGGAATAAAAAACATAGGCATCCCACATCCCTTGAAGACCCTTCTGGAACATATGGTTGGCCACTTGATCGTTTGGTAAATGACAGTCGATGCATTTGATTCTGCGGTGGGCCCCTTGATGCCGCCAGGCTTCATATTCGGCTTCCATGACATGGCAGGCGGCGCAGAATTCCGGGGTTCCGGACTTGGCGTAGAGTTTTGGAGGGCCGAAGGAGGCGAATAATCCCCCGGCAATGCCGATTATGACCACTATCCCCAGATAGGACCATAACCGTTTTCCTTTGGGAAGGTTCATAGGTCACCCCTTTTGGATAAAGTTTAAGGCTTCTTGGGTACCTACTTAATACGAAAACAAATTCCGATTTCGGTTAAATTAACTTGTAGAGAATATTTTAATATATAAAATTATCCATCGCTTTGACTTAAGTCAAGACTTTGGGAATTTTTTTGGGAACTATTTTAAGGATCGAGCGTATTTCATAATAACGGAACCGATTTCCAGAGGATTTTTTTATGAATGATTACGATATAATAAATCAGGTGAACCAGGGCAAACCGGAGGCTTTTGGCCGATTGGTGGAAAAATATCATAAACAGCTCCTTAATTTCATTTTCCTTCTCATAAGGGATGAGAAGATTGTCGAAGACATCGGCCAGGAAGTATTCCTGAGTGTCTACCGGTCATTGGATCAATTCGATGTTCAACGGGGAACACCCTTTTCCGCCTGGCTTTTTATTACCGCCCGGAACCGCTGTATCAGCGAGATCAGAAAGAGACGGAACAAGCTTTTTATCTCCTTCGATGAGACAGAGGATATTTCCGGCTCGGATAGATCGCCGGTAGAACTATTGATCGATCGGGAACAAAAGCAGGCCCTGGAAGAGGCCTTGGAAAAACTACCGGAACCTTATCGAAATACGATGCTAATGGATTTGGAAGGGTTTTCCCTGGAGCAGATTGCCGGCCTGGACGAAGTGCCCAAAGGCACGGTGAAATCCCGGCTGTTCAGGGCCAGGCGGCTGGTTAAGGGACTTCTGGCCAAATATTCAGGAGGAGCAGGATATGAAAAAGTTTGAACCTTCCGCGGATTTTGTTTCCCGAGTGATGGGGGGGGTATCCGCCTATGAAGCCCAAAAGAAGAAGAACGGTTTCCGGCTTCAAAAATTCCAGGTGCCCCCGGTTTATAAATATGCCCTGTCCGGTGGAGGGATAATCCTGGGCTTGGTCAATTTTCTCCGGATTTATTTAGCCGTATTTTCTCCCGTGGCTTGTAAATGAAGGGAACCGTGTAATCCGTGAAATCCGTGCCTAAATTTATTTTCGTACTAATTTAAGAAACATCACAAGGAGAAAACGATGAGCCAAAAACAAGAGAGCCTGAGAAGAACCCCCTGGGTTTCCTTTATGGTGGCCCTGTCCATGCCGGGAATGGGCCAAGTCTATAATGGTGATCCTTTAAAAGGAATCAGCCTTTTTATCATCTTTAATGTGTTATATGTGATCGGTTTCAGGTGGACGGTTTTGTTGCCGGATCCGTTTTTGATATTCGGGGTCCTGGGGACATTGGGGGTTGTCATGCTGGTCTATAGTATAGGCCTGATTGATGCCTTTAGAAGTTCAAAAAAAATGGGAATCGATTCTCAAAGTATTCCCCAAAGCCGATGGTATTTTTATCTGGCAATTTGGTTGCTGGGGTCCGGGATCGTTCTGGGGACTCTCTTCTCCTATATCAAAAAGGATGTGATAGAGGCCTTTAAGATCCCTTCTTTAAGCATGGAACCTACGGTTCTGAAGGGGGATAGGGTGTTTGCCGACAAGACCGCTTATAGAAGGATAGCACCAAAGAAAAATGACGTTATTGTTTTTAGTTATCCCAACGATCGAAGCAAGGTTTTCATGAAGAGGATCGAGGGACTGCCCGGAGACCTTATCGAGCGGGCAAACGGGAAAAAGGAAACCGTTCCGAATGGTCAACTCTTTGTCCTGGGGGACAACCTAGGCCATAGCGTCGACAGCCGCACCTTCGGATTTGTGCCCCTCCGGGATGTGATCGGCAAGGTGCGTCAGGTCTATTTTTCTTTCGGAAGCGACGGAATAAGGTGGCGAAGGATCGGTCGGGTGATTAATCACTAAATTGATTATTCCATCACGTTTTTTTGAAGGAGGTCTCCGTCCACCAGGGATAAAAACTTGGCATATCCCGGTTAAGTTTCATGGGAAAGTTAGGCTTTCGCTTTTCCAGGAAGGCGTTCACACCCTCCCGGCAGTCTTCGGATCGGCCCATGAAATAAACGGCCTTGGACTCAATCCGGTGAGCGTCCATGGGATGGTCGCTGCCGAGCATTCTCCAGACCATCTGTTTTGTCAGGGCCACCGAAATGGATGAGGTGTTCTCGACGATTTCCCGGGCTTTTTCCATGGCTGCCGGCAGGAGGTCGTCCGCGGGCAACACCTGATGGACCAGTCCGGTTTGCAAAGCTTCCTGGGCGGTAAAAATCCGGCCGGTTATCAGCCATTCCGCAGCCTGACCGATCCCCACCACCCGGGGCAAAAACCAGGTGCAGCAGCCATCAGGAGCGATGGCCCTTCTGGTAAACACGAAACCCATTTTGGCCGTATCCGAAGCCAGGCGGATGTCCATGGGCAGGGTCATGGTAGCGCCGATGCCCACCGCGGACCCGTTAATAGCGGCGATCACCGGCTTTTTCATCTCGAAAATCCGGAGGTTCAAAATCCCGCCCCGGTCCCGGAAATCATCGATCGTCTCCGTCCCCGGGTTGAAGGCCGATCCTCCCCCGGCGCTCAGGTCTGCCCCGGCGCAAAAGCCCCGGCCGGCGCCGGTAAAAATCAATACCCTGATCTCGTCGTCTTCATCCGCCTGGTTTAGGGCCTGAAAAAGTTCCTGTCCCATCAGAGGGGTAAAAGCATTCAGCTTATCCGGCCGGTTCAACACAATCAGCCCGATCCCCTTTTCTTTTTCATACCTGATATGTTCAAACGGCATGTACTCCCCCTTTTTTAGTCGTAAAAATTCCAATTTTCTACCCTAGATCCTTATCCGGGTTGAGCGGTTTCCTCTGTTTCTCAATGGAATCGGCGATGCGAACCGACTTAGTGTGCCCTTTGGAGTGCCCTTAATGGACACCGGGGCCCGGGAACCAGCTCCCTGCGATTTTCTCCAGGTGGAACCGGGTGTCCCCGCCGGCCGCCAGGCAAGCCCTGGTTCTTAAATGGTAAAGCCCGATGTCCAGTTCTTCGGTGAACCCTATGGCCCCATGGAGTTTCATGCCGTCAATGCAGGTTCTTTGATAGACCTGGTTGGCTTTGGCCTTGGCCATGGAGATCAATGGGGCGGACGGGAAGGCCGGCAACCCGGAGTCCACCCTCCAGGCAGCCTCATAAACCAGATAGCGCAACCCCTGTAGGTCATTGAAGAGCTCGACGAGGTTGTGCTGAACCGCCTGAAAAGATCCGATTGCCGAACCGAACTGGATCCTTTGTTTAGAATATTCAACGGTCATCTCCAGGACGGCCTGAGCTCCTCCCAGCATCTCGGCACTTTTCATGAGGGCGGTCCTCTGCAAGATGAATTCTACCACCGGCCATCCTCCATCCGGTTCTCCCAGGATGTTGTCTTTGGAGACGCTCACCCGGGAGAAACGCATTTCAAACTGCTTATCCCTGGCTATGGTGGGGAGAAGGTCCATCTCGATACCCCGGCTTTTGGCGTCCACGACGAAGACCGTGATGCCTTCCCGGGGATCCGGTCCCCGGCCCGTCCGGGCAACGACCAGAAAGGAGTCCGCCAGGTGAGCGTAGGGCACGAAAAGCTTTGTCCCGTCGAGAATATAGGTGTCTTTATCCGGTGTTGCGACCAACCCGAGGCCCAAGGCTTCGTCGGCCCCCGCTTCTTCGGTCAAAGCCAATGACCACAAGGCCTCGCCGCCGGCCATCGGCGGCAGATATTTTTCTTTTTGTTCCGGTGTGCCGAACGCCAGGATCGGAGATCCGCAAGCCACGACGGTGGAAAAAAACGGCCCGGGCAGTAGGCCGCGGCCCATTTCTTCCACCACCAGGGCCAGATCGATCATCCCGCCCCCTACCCCGCCGTATTCTTCGGGCCATGCCAGACCCATCCATCCCAGGTCGGCCATTTTTCGCCACATCTCCGGGTCGTATCCTTTTTCACCCCGGTTCAGCTCCCGCACCAGGTCCCTGGGGCACTCGTTCTCAATAAACTTCCTGGCCGAATTTCTGATCAGCTCCTGGTCACTTGAAAGGCTAAAATCCATAACTTGGCTCCTTTATAAAAAAAAAGGTGTAGAATTTCCCATGAACCATGAACCTTGGACCTGGTTTTAATAGGATCTCGGCAAACCAAGGCCGAATTGTCCGATAATGTTTTTCTGGGTAAACTCCGTACCGGCGGCTGAACTCATGCCGATGAGGTTCCAATAGAGGCTGCGGACGCCTCCCAGATCCTGAAACCACTTCAAGGCCTGGCCGGACCGATGAAGCTGCGAAAAAGGCCCCAGAATATCCATACCAACGGTTGACAGGCGTTTAAGAATCTCATCGTTTAACACCTTGTCCCGGGAAGGCTCAAAGGTCGGGGCCTTGCCCTGGGACATTTTCCAGATCGTTTCGTAGGCCAGAAGACGTTGTATTTCGATGTCGATGGCCGCCTGGGCCACTGCCTGCCGAATTTCAGGCTGGTCCATCAACCCTTTGCCGCCGGCATACCGGACCAGCTCCTCCAGGACGCGTTTGTTGTGACCATAGGACGCGGCGGCCACGCCGCCACGCTCGTAGCCCAGGGACCGCATGAGCTGGTACCAGCCCCGATTCTCCTCGCCGACCAGGTTTTGGACCGGGACCCTTACTTCGTCGAAAAAGACCTCATTAAAATGATGATTTCCGATATAATTCCAAATGGGGCGGACCGTCACCCCCGGACTCTTCATATCGACAATGATGATGCTGATGCCCTCGTGTCTGTTTCGGGTGTTCGGGTCGGTCCGTACCGCCAGCCAGCACCACCGGGCCCGATGGGCCGCGCTGGTCCATATTTTTTGTCCGTTGATCACATATTCGTCTCCAACCCGAAGGGCCTGGGTACGAAGATTGGCAAAATCACTCCCGGCATTCGGTTCGCTGTAACCCGTACACCAGACCCCGTCCGGGTGGCCGGCGGCGATAAGCGGCATGTATTTTCGCCTTTGTTCTTCGGTCCCGAACAGGATCAGCGACGGGCCCACCCAGGAAACTCCGCTAACCCCCATACCGGTCCCCGGAATCCCCCAGTAACCCACTTCTTCAGCATAGACCAGGGCCTTCCAGGCGGAGGCCCCCTGCCCCCCGTACTCCCGCGGCCAGGTCATGGTCAGCCATCCTTTTTCAGAGAGCTTCCTGGAGATGGACATAATAAAGGCCCATTTCTCATCGGAGTCTCCCTCTTCGAACATCCCCATGCTCCAGTCCGCAGGCAATTCCGATTTCACAAAGTTCCGGATCTCTCCCCGAAACCGTTCCTCCTCCTCGCCAAATTGAAATTCCATCTAAAAGCCCCCCTTCATGATGGATAAGATTAGTTATAGGCCCCCCCTCAAGGCGGCCGCGAAAGGTATTTAAATACACCTTCCATGGAAGGTCAAGAAAATTCCCGGCGGCGCCTACTCTCCCATTTAACCGCTCAGGCAGGTCCATCGGCGCTGAAGAGCTTAAGTTCCATGGCCTCCGTGACCTATTTATTATTGCGTAAATCTCCCGACTCAACTATAAATAAAGGCTCCAACAACTACTTGAGAAGGAGAATTATGTCCGGAGGGATGGCTTTCAGGAAAGATTGTGAGGAGTGCGGGCACAGTTTTTTGACCCCGGACCGGAAGGCAAAAATATGCCCCCGCTGTACCGGAAAGGGTCGGAAAATGGAGAAGCCGGAAAAAATCCGGATTAAGGAGCACCCTTTAAAGACCGCGGCAACAGCCAAAGCACCTGACGAAAAAAGACCGCCAAGATCCCCGGATCTCAAACCCGCCCCTCGGAGTTCAGAAAAAGTTGAAACCCCACCGGAAATCCGGAGTGCACCCCCCAAGCCCAAATCAATTAAGGAAGTCGTCGGGGAAGAGGACCGCAGCCAAACCTCTGCAGACCAGGGGCCCGAGGCAAAGCCGGAAATCGTGCTGACCGAAGAACAGACCCAGGAGATCATCAGACGATATCAAGCCTATGTTGAGATCATGGAACGTCCTCCCAGGGGAAGGCGGAAGACAATCGCCGCCGAAATGGGACTCCCTTACCGGGCCGTAGTCATGGCCCTACGAACCTGGAACCAGGCTCACCAAAAGGATTTGAGCCGGGAAGAACGTTTCTCGGTGGAAAAAACGTATTTCACATTCATGGAAGAAGAAACCTCCTTCGCCCGGCTCAAAGAACGAATCTGCCAAGAGACCGGATTAAATCCCTGGTCGGTCTCCCGCTATATCGACATACTCCACGGCGGTGAGGATAAGCTGAAGGAGGTCCCGGAAGTCTCCCCGGAGCAAAAAATGGTTATCCTGACTGAATATAACAATTACTTGGCCGGCTCCGCCCCGCCAGGTCCTTTCCTCCACCCCCTGATTGCCGAAAAAACCGGGGTTAGCCCCAAGCAGGTGTACAAGGTCCTGCTTGCCTACCGACTTGGCCGCTTCCGGGAGAGGTGGGGTTGAAATCAAAATATGGACAAAAAGATACGAATGTGTAAAATAGATGACTATGAAAATAGAACCTGCAACCCGGGAAGACGATTATGTAAGCCTCTACCGTCGTGCCTTTAAAGAATACGGTGCGTCCGCATTGTGGAGCAGTCGTCCCATACCAAATCCAACGTGCGCTGATGCTCTGGCGATCACCCGTAGCTTGCGAGTGGAAGGCGACCTGAAGGCGCGACGATTGGCCGAGCAGATTGAGGAAGCCTGCCGTGCCGCTGTCTAAACTCCAATCCGACATTTTACGTCTTCTCGCCGCCAACCGTGATCCGGAAAGCTATGTAGGAGGCAGCACGCCCCTCAACTGGAACTCGCCCCGCTATTCCGGCGATATCGATTTTTTCCACGATCGTGAAGAAAGGGTCGCCCAGGCCGCCGAACAAGACACGGCCGTTCTGCAAAATCGTGGTCTTGTAGTGGAATGGCTTCGGCGCGAGCCTGCTTTCTATTCGATTCTTGTCCGCCGAGGTGATGAAACATCGAAACTGGAATGGATTGTAGATAGCGATTTCCGATTTTTCCCTGCGGTGAAAGATGATCTGTTCGGGTACAGGTTGCATCCTGTTGACCTGGCCACTAATAAAGTAATGGCCGCCGCCGGACGGCGCGAGCCGCGCGATGTTGTCGACCTGGTAACGATTCACGATCAGGTTTTGCCCTTGGGTGCCGTCGTCTGGGCAGCCGTCGGCAAATCTTTGGGCTTTACTCCCGAGGGCCTCATCAACGAAATCCGCCGCCTGGCCCGCTACACGGAAGCCGATTTTCGGCGCGTAGCCAGTGAGCCTGCACCCGATCCTGCCGTTATCATGACTCGATTCCGGACAGCTTTGGACGAAGCCGAGGTCTTTGTCCTGCGCATGCCGACCGAGAAAATCGGATTGCTGTTTCTGAAGGACGGCCAAGCGGTGCAACCCGATCCTGACCGGTTGGATGCCTACACCACCCATGCCGGCCAGAAACGCGGACATTGGCCAACCAGCCTGGAAATCTCGGCGGCCATGTTCGAGCATTACCAGAAAAAAACCCCGACCCCATAAAGGATATTCAGAAAAAAAGCCCATTTTCAAATACGCGCGACGCGTTGTTGAAAACAGGCCTAAAATAAATCCCCGGCGGCTTTCTACTCTCCCATCCCCCCGCCCCCTTCCAGCGGGACTATCCGGGCAGTACCATCGTCGCTGAAGGGCTTAACTGACCTGTTCGGGATGGGAACGGGTGTGACCCCTTCGCCATTGCCACCGGGAAACCGAAAACAAAGAGAATCGTCCCGTTCCCTTTTTTTCCTAAGTTTCCTCTAAAATAACAAATGACAATTGACTAAAGTACCCCTTCCTAAGAAGATCCGCTATGGGTTATAGAGAATTTTCCCCGTTCGTTTGATCTCGCCGATAAATGTCTCGGGAGATGCGGACCGGAACTCGTCGGAAGAATATCCAATCAATTCCGTTGCGGATAGGTATTGGGCCAGCAATCCGGCCAGAGTCGCCTGAATTTCGAACATCTTCTTTCCTTTAAAATCAGGGGAGATGATGGCCAGATCGATATCGGAATGTGCCCGCGGAGTTCCTTTTGCGTATGAACCGTAAAGTATGATTTTCTCCACGGCTATGCGATTCGCGGTCAATATCTTGGCAAGATTATTTATGATTTTTTTAATTTCAGACAACGTATATTTTTCTTTAACCATAGGATGATCCTTTTTGTCTGCCGCATATATTCGGCGGCCGTTTTGCCATCAAGCTCCTTTGATAATCTCGAAAAGTCCTCTGGATAGCGAGTCGGAACACTTTGGAGGTTTATTGTATTTACAAAAGATTGCATATCCTCCGGTAAGGTAATGCCGCCAAGTTCCAAAAGTCGATTGAGATTGTGGGTATATGGCGGCAGTTCGCTGAACACTTCTGATAAGATAGCCTTTAAAGTCTTTTCCAAAGACAAATGGCACATGAAAACCACATAGATAAATCGTTTGCTCCTTAGCAAAAAAGCGGCGGTCTTAAGATCGTAATCAGAGGATTTAAGCCAGTTAAGGGTAGCCTTTTTCATGCTGAAAGGATAACAGCATCAGGTCTTGGTGTCAAGATTGAACGGAATTGATGGATTTTGAAGCAAACAATACGGCTGGTTTCTTACTGAAGGGCTTAACTGACCAATCGAGATGGGAACGGGTGTGGCCCTTTGGACCTTTGAGCGACGCTTTCAGACCCTGACTAAGACCGATCTCCTGATCATTGATGACTTCGGCCTCAAACCAATTCGGTCTCCCCAGGATGAGGACTTCCATGACCTCATCGCCGAACGTTATGAACGCCGGGCCTCAATCATCACCAGTAACCTGGACTTCCCCGAATGGGGAGAAGTCTTCCCCAACCGCCTCTTGGGGATTGCCACCCTGGATCGATTGCGACACGGAGCCTATCGGGTGGTCTTGGACGGTGACAGTTATCGCGCCCCCAGGCCCTTTCCCGAAAAACCTAAAAACACCCTTGCCAAAGGAGGTGAAAAAGCATAATCTGTGGCCCCGTCTGAGACCCTAAAATGCTCACTTTAAAGTGGCTCCATTAACCCGATCATGGGTGGCTCCTTTAGGGCGGTCAGTGACACCTGACCCCATTTACTAATATAATTACGCATTTATTAATATCATTTTGTTTTTTTCTGTATTTTTTTAATCGATATTATTTCTTGATGTCCTTCTTTATAAACTACCTCTACTTTATCGCCTATTTGAAAATATTTGAAATTTTTTATTCTTGCGGAGAAGTCAACTCCCGACATTGTTACTGACAGATTTTCGCTCACTTCTCCAAAATAGTGATATATATCGCCGATTTTTATTTTTCGTTCATCGGATTGAACAACAATATCGCCCAGTTTAGAATCGATAGAAATAATCTTTCCAACCAATGTTTTGGTACCTTGCTTATCAGCGATATTTTCAATCTTTGTATTTTTCGTATCTTTATCGATTTGTTCTTTTGACAGAATTTCTTGTGAATCGTAACCCAGCGCTATCTTTTTCCCATCCTTCAATATGACTTTTCCCTTGCCTCGTAAATAAACATACCCACTATCCTTAATAAGGCCAAAGGTAAGGCGATTTAGTTTATCTCCTTCACCAACAAAGGCGTATACGCCATCAACCTCAAACTTTACTTCTTCCCCAGCAAATCGGTGAATGCTACCACTTGCTAGGGGTAAGTTCGAGCCCCCACCTCCCATTCCGATAGAAATTGGGATTTGATCTCTCGGAAATTCCATTGAAAGTTCCATATATCCTTTACCTGTCCCTTTTATTGTGAGACTACCAGGGAGACCAGGACGGGGCATAATTTCTTTAATCAAAAATCTGTTACCGGTACCTTTACTTATTAATATTTCATTAATTATTGTAGACTCAAGTTTGGGAATTATCTTTTCTCCTTCAGCAGGATATTTTTTCAAAAGCGTTTCCAATTGCCCAGAAGTTTCCGCTTTTTTGAAATCGTCGTCAAACTCAGTTTGTGCGGTTGCAGCAGGCAAGAAAACAAAATATGGCAAGGAGCAATACGTCCCCTAACCTATGTAAGTATGTATAACGTTGCATTTTCTCCCTCCTTTTGGTAGTAGTTTTTAAAAAGATTTATATCCTGCTGTAGCGGCCAACCTCCTTGACAGAAATCCAATAAAGTCTGAACCCAACTCTTTTGGGCCCCCCATTGGGTTGTGCTAAATTCACATTATCCAATGCCAAATCAAGTACTTCTCACTTGGCATGAGGATTTTATTATTCTTTAATGATGTTCGTTTTGTTCAGGGTTATAACGTTTTCATCAACCGGAATGTAAATTTCTTTATTTCTTTCTTTTTCTAAAAATTTTATTTCAACTTCTAACTTATGTATATTTGTTGAATACGGTTCAACATAACAAGTAAAGGCTCTTGAACCCCCTGGAATTAAAGCATTGGCTTCACTTTCTATCTTTTTTACCCGACCTTCGGAATCGAAGGAAATTGTTCCACCCCCTTCTCCTCCTTCAATGCTGAACAAGCATTCTTTCTTTTCCATATTAAGATTCTTGCCGGCAGAGTCATATATAAGTAAAGTAGGATTGATATAATACATTTCGGTTGCGGATATTTTGTTTTTTGAAATATTTTTTACTGTAAATACAACCATAAATCGTCCTTCATTTTCTATTGCTTTCCAACGCAACTCAGTTAACTTAAAATGCCACTTCTCAGCATTTTTTGAACAGCCAACGAATGAAAGGAAGCAAGCTGCAATAATTGATATAATGAGAATAGCAGAAAATTTTTTCATAATGCATCTCCTAATCTCCAAAATTGCCACCATTTTCTTGAAGAGGCGAGGAGTTCAGCCACCGATTTGTCTATTTTTAATTCGCTTTTACCGAGCCGTATCTTTTTTATAACAGAATCGTCGAATACCTAAAATGATATAATAAGTCAAAGGATGCAGTGTTCTCGATGTTACCGCTGGAAGATCTACACTCAAAGGTACGGCCCTTTAGTATCGATCAGGTTTTTTTCTCCCAGGCCTCCCAAGTTCGCCTCACAAAAAGCCGAAAGATCCTTGGATGATGTATTTGGACGACTCACGGTTATCCCAACCAGGATAAAAGTTTTCCCGCGATCAGCATCGATTACAATTTTAAGCTTCCTGGGCGTATCGAACACCTCCGTTCTCAACTCCGAATGCCTTGATTTTCTTTTTAGCCTCAATGCTAACTATCGCAATTTCAAAGCCAGCTAATGTCGTTCTTGAAATTGCCTTTGAAGGATTTTTTGATGTCTTCGAAGTTAACGCGATAGAGAGGCTGGACAACGCGAAAAGAACAAGAGGAAGGCTAATATAAATAAGAAATACTCTAATCTGTCTCAATTTGTTTAATGGCATAATAAATATCCTTTTTGATTTTAGTCTAAATGTCATATGGTCAGATCTTCATTATTGACATTTTAATGAAGTGCCATGAATCAATTTGTCAACAATGAAGATCTGAGCCCTTACTTCCATAGCCCCCGCTTTGCCTACTTCTGAGCCCCAGCCTTCTTCAACTCGTTTGCCGCTTTCTTCTGCCCGACCCTTGTGGCAATCATTAGTGCAGTCTCGTCCGATTGGTCCCTTAGCTTCATGTCTGCACCTCCCTTTATCAAAACACGGATGACGTCTGTGTTGCCGGCTTGTGCAGCATTCATTAAGGCAGTGCGTCCATTCGGCGCCTTCAGGTTTGGATCGGCACCCTTTGCAAGGAGGGCCTTTACAAAAGCGGCCTTACCTTCCTGCGCCGCTCTGATCAAAGCGGTTCCCCCATTATTCGCTTTCGCATTTGCATCAGCACCAGCTTCCAGGAGAGCCTTGACAACGGAGAAGTCATCACTGCCCACCGCTATAATCAGAGCTGTCTGGCCGTCAGGTCTCCTTGCATTGATATTCGCCCCCCGCGATATTAGGAGCTTACCGAGTTCTGGCTGGTTCTCTTGGACTGCGAAGAGCAGGGGTGTGCCGCCTTGGTCATCCACGGCGTTCACGGAGGCGCCCTTTTTAAGGAGTTCGGCTGCAATATCGACGTTACCTTTGGCCGCGGCAAGCATAAGTGCGGTCTGTTTCCCGCCCCCTTGTCCGTCCGCCAGCGCGTTAGCATCGGCTCCTCGATCAAGCATCATGCTTACCAGGTCGAGGTTGTTGCGACCCACGGCAACCATCAGGGGCGTTTCACCATTCCTGCTCTTGCGGTTTATGTCTGCCCCAGCAGTCAGTAACTTGTCTACAATCTGCCTGTGTTTATTTTGAGTGGCCAAAAGAAGCGGGGTGGTCCCATTTTTACCCCATGCTGTATTCAGATCAATCCCCTTGACATGGAGGAGGGCATCAACCACCCCAGTATGCCCATAGGTGGCGGCACCAAGCAGTGGGGATCGCCCATCATTCGCTCTCATGTTGGGATCAGCGCCGTTTGCGAGAAGGGCGTTGACCACGTCCAGGAACCCCTTGTAGGACGAAACAAGCAAAGCCGTTTCCCCGGTCTTGGTATGAGCATTGGCGGCACTTCCGTGCGATAGAAGCTCCTTAACGATTGCTGCATGTCCATTCGCTGCAGCGTGAATCAAAGGAGTTGCGCCCTGACTGCTCGGGAGGTCCACAGACGCCCCATGTTCAAGCAAGGCCCGGACTATCTCCAGGTGTCCCTCCTGCGCGGAAAACAGTAGGGCCGTCTCACCACTCGCGGTGCGGGTATTTACATCAACACCTTCAATAAGGAGCTTCTGAATCGTGGCTAAGTTTCCTTTTGCCGCGGCCTCGATGAAAAGAAATCTAGACTTCTGCCCATCCGCAGCTTGGGCTAGCGGACTTAGATTGACGAAGGAGAGACCGAAGCATGCTAACAAGAGAACGAGAGTCGTAAATCGTCGGGGGGCTAGGGTTGTGATTTTATTCATCGTCAATCTCCTTTCTTAAACCGAGTAGGTGTGGATGGTGATGGGCTGAGGGAACATAATGAAGACTATTTCCAAAACTGCCAAAAGCTCTTCTTTGATTGCTCGCAATCGAAGTCCACGGGTACGGGAGCCTCTGTCATTCCTCCGATCTTAACGAGTAAGAGGCCTTTACGTACGCTAGCTGCAACGTGAATGGTACCCGCTTTCGAAACAACTGTGACCGTGTCGCCTCCCTTAATTGCTTCCCGGTTGGCCGTCTTCTTCCCATCGCAGAAGCGAGTCTCCTTTTTGATGTGAAAGTCCCAGGTCTTATCACCAAGCTGCAGGACTATTTTGTCCGGATTTACAGATGCAACCTTCTCAGCAGTAATTAGCAGCAGGTGGCCGGCCTGCTTGTGGAATATCTGCCCGGAGCCTCTGGTCTTGGCATCGCTCAGGAGACCGCTGCCCTCTGGGAGAACCAATTCTCGCCCCTCGAAGGTGAATTTCTCACCAGAAGGGCCAGTTGACGTGAATGTGGTTCCGCCTACAAGCTGGCCCGTAGAAGGAAGTGGAACGACAAATGTCGACAAACAAGTGATTGCGAATACTACGAATATGTGTCTCATTCGGTCCCCCCCATGCCTTGTTCATATAGCTGTAACCCGGTAAAGTCTATGGAGTACTTGTTTGACAATTTTTTGTGCATTAATTATTTAGATATTCTCTCGCAATTGATACCTATAAACTCTATCTCTTTTTTTTCCCTATAAACAGACCCTCTTAATGGAAGGGCAATTATATCTTTAGGAGCTTGTTTTGCAGATAATTTCACTTTTATTTTTTGATCACTTATTATTTCTCCAAACATTGACATTGTATTCGTCGGTATAGGAAGTCCACATTCTAATCCGTCTTTTTGTTTTATCCAAAATACATATGACGGGTAATCATTCAAATCAACATAAAAGACATTATAAATGCCATCTGGGGGTTTTGTAAGAGATTGGTGCACTTATGGAATTTATAATGCCAATGAAGTCATTATTGTCTGAGAGAGAATTGTTCTGCTCAGCAAAAACGAGAGCATAAAAAAAAACCAAAATACCACAGATAAAAATTGCTACTTTAAAATCAATTTTCATTTTGAACCACATTTTTCTACCATCTTTCTTATGTTTTATATTTCTGTATATCCCCTTAATTTATCTTGATAGGATTGAAAAAGGATGTTTGGATGCATAAGTAAAAAAGGTTGAAGGAAACCTCGGTGATTGAAAATGCTTGTAACGGCAAGCGGCTGAATCCGGGCCTCGCAATCAAAATAAATTTTTCCCCTTCCTTCTACCCCTTCAATGTGGAAGGCTAATTCTTTTTAGGCCAGTTGATACTGGCCGCTAACCCAAGCCTTTTTGCTTTACGGCTAAATACGCTCGCAATAATGAGTCCAATAATCCACCCTATCAAGATTACAATACCGATGATAAACTCGGAAGTTTGATGGTACGTCCCAGAAACAAAGAGCAGCTTTACAAAAAAAGCTCCCCAAGTTGCCCACAAGAAAATATCGGTGGCTTGAAGCTGAGCATTCGGATTCTGCCATTCCTCAAATTTTTCAGGATCTACACCGGGAAATTCACTCGCCCTAAGCCTCCTAAGCCTGGGACGCCGCACCGCTTTTATAATTCCTATAACAAGAAGAATAATTTCGATCATGACAGAATTTTCTTTCGGTATTAAGGTCGCATTTTATTCTTCATTTAAAAAAATAGTAATTGGGCAGTGCCCAATTAACCAATAAAAACAAATTCAAAATCCCTACCCATAGGCGGCTTCCCCTTTTGATGGATTGGATTATGGGTATATGAACCAGGGGAAAGAGCTTTTTCCCTGAACGAAAATAAAATCCCGGCGTATTTTAGGAATAGGAACTTGTTAATTTTTAAAGGGGTAAATACTGGCTGGCTGGCTGGCTGGCTGGCTGGCTGGGCAAAAATCGGGCCATTGAGTTTTAGTCCTCGAACCCTTCTTTGTGCTGCAACCTACGGATTTAAAGCAAGAAAATATATCGTGAAACCGAAAGATTAAAATAAAGCCATATGGAATTTTTTTTTAGCTTAAAACCAAAATCCTGTCAAGAAAAAACGAAACAAGGAGAAGGCAGATGGCGAGGAAATGGGGAAGGGAAACAAATTTTTTGACTTTATTGCAAATTTACCGTACACTCTTGCAGCATGATTAAGAGAATCTGCCGACTCCCGGCCAGGCAATCTTTTTTTCTTTTCGGCCCCAGGCAAACAGGCAAAAGCACCCTGGTGGAATCCCTTTTCCGGAAAGGCGTCTGGAAAATCGATCTTCTGCAAACCGATCAATAACTGAAATATTCCAAATATCCGGACCTGTTTCGAAGGGAAGCCCTGGAAAAGGTCCAAAAGGAAAAGATCGAACGGATCTTTGTGGATGAAATCCAACGTATCCCCCAACTCTTAAATGAAGTACACTTTCTCATTGAGAATACCGGACTCCAGTTTCTTTTGACCGGGTCGAGCGCACGAAAATTGAGGCGGGGCGGGGTTAATTTGTTGGCCGGGCGGGCGGTCCAACGACGTCTTTACCCCTTTGTTT
Organism: uncultured Thermodesulfobacteriota bacterium; assembly: GCA_964627515.1. Lineage (GTDB taxonomy): Bacteria > Desulfobacterota > RBG-13-43-22 > RBG-13-43-22 > RBG-13-43-22 > RBG-13-43-22. Next base: position 16,005 of record CAZVHO010000084.1, read on the forward strand.
ATCAGGAAATCGAAGAGGACTTTTCCCTTTCGGAGGTCCTCCGGTTCGGCACCCTCCCGGCTATATATGGCTGGCCCCGTGAGGAAAAAATGGATATCCTCAGGGCTTATACCGAGACCTATCTCAAAGAAGAAATCCAGGCGGAAAGCATAGTCAGAAACCTGGGAGGGTTTTCCCGCTTTCTTGACCTGGCGGCTGGTCAATATGGAGAAATGGTCAGTTTTTCCGCTATCAGTCGCGAATGTCAGGTCCCGGTCCGGACAGTACAATCCTATTATGAGATACTGGAGGACACCCTGATCGGGATCCGTTTAGAACCATGGAGAAAAAGTCTAAGAAAGCGGATGGTGTCCCATCCCAAATTTTATCTCTTCGACCTTGGGGTGACCAACAGCCTTACCCGCCAAATGACCGCCCCGCTTGACTCAACAAGAACCGGTCGTCTCTTTGAACAGTTTATCATACTCGAGACTTATCGGATGCTGAACTACCTACAGAGTGAAGCGGCTATATATTTCTGGAGAACGAACCATGGAGCCGAGGTAGATCTGATCATTGAAAAACATGGAAGACTCATCGGGGCCTTTGAGATTAAATCCGTCACCCGGGTCAGTGGTGCCCATTTCAGCGGCCTTCGGGCCTTTCGTGAAGAGTATCCAGAAGTGCCTTTACATGTCATTTCCCTGGTGGATCAACCTTATCGACAGGATGAGGTCCTGGTACTGCCCTGGGAAAAATATCTGAAAAATCTAACAGGTTATTTAACCTGATCGGTTTAAGAGAGATTTTTATGGCAAACGTCGGACGCAATGTCCCCTGCCCCTGCGGCAGCGGGAAAAAACACAAAAAATGCTGTCTGGCTGATACCAAGGTGGTTTCCACCGATGAATTTCACTACCAGCGGTTATCGGAGGCCTAAAACCGGGGATTCGATAAATTGGCCGAATACGGCGCCCGCCTGTTAGACCCGGAGGCCATGAACCGGGGCATGGCCGAGTACTGGATGGCCATTGGACGGAAAGTGGTCCCTGAGGATGAGGACTTCCATCGCCAGATGCCCCTATTCACCCCCTGGATGACATTTAACTGGCCGATTAAACCGGTCGGCTTGTCCAAGAAAATCAAAGGGCTCGAAGGAAAAACGATAGCCGAAATCTATATGCAGGATCACGGACCCCGGATGGATTCCCTACTAAAAAACAAAATATGGGATGTATATCCCCTATTTCCCCACTGTTTCCAGAAATCTTGATTTAAATTAACGGCTTGACAAGGTTAACGTATTTGTTTACTTTTAGTTCGTGAAAACAATCTTCTTTTATAGGCAGTATATATTTTTTGAAAAGCGAGGGAAAGAGGTGACGGTATGAACGATAACAGGAACAAATTGTTTCTTTTTGAGGCCCTCGAATTACGGGCAGAATTGGATGCCAGGATTAAGACCTTCAAAGATTGCCTGCCTGAAGCAAAACAAAACCGCGGCAGATTGTCTTTTGGAATGAATGAAGAGGGAGTTCGACGCCCGAGTCCGGACTTCGATGTGGCCTCTGCCAGGCAGTCTCTCCGGAAGCTGGAATTCAAACGACGAAAATTGAATAGTGCTATCCAACTATCCAACTTCAATCACCAAATCGAGTTTGAAGGCGACCCCATCAATCTCAACGAAGCCCTGGAAGTCCGGAAAGCGCTCAACGAACAAATCGGGGAGCTTCATCAACAGGTTGTGTCTTCAGCCTACCTGAGAGTTATTTATAAAGAAGGGCGGGACATCGTCGAAGAAAATGAAGTATCCTACAGGGAGTGTAGTGAAAAATTGGAACAAGCCAGGCTTTCATTTCGGAAATTAAACAGACTGCTCAGGAGATCAAGCTTCGAAATCACAGTGGACTTTCTAGATGAATAAACCTTTACGGAGACAGGGGAGCAAGTGCAAATGCCTTGGTGACGGGGCATAGCCCAGATCCGGCTGCTGTGAAAGCCAAAAATATTGGGGCTGAAGACCTTTACTTTCCGGAAAAGCGTTACATATCTCAGCCTAAAATTACTTAGCAACGCGTACCCTATACCTCTGAGCTAATATGGCTCCGCGTCTCCACTTTCTTCCATCGGATATCGACATAAAAATATTGAAGAAATTCTGAAACTCGAGGCCGGCAGTGAAGATCAGAGTCGATTTTCGGGAAAAAGCATCCGGGATCATTGATTTACTCCGAGAGGAAGAAATCTCTCTGGAAATCGGCCAAATACCTTATGGTGATTACATTATCAATGAGGCTATTACTATCGAGAGAAAAACCGCCCGGGATTTTCTCATTTCAATAATCGACGGCCGGCTATTCAATCAGCTTTCCAATCTTAAAAGAAATTGTATCCATCCCTTGCTGCTTATTGAGGGTAACCCCTTTGAAACCGATTTGCAATTCGATCCACTGGCGATCAAAGGGGCATTGGTATCCACCCAGGCCATATGGTACATTCCCATTGTAACTTCCGAATCTATCCAGGAAACAAAAAATATCTTTTTGATGATGGGCCGGCAAGAAGAAACCTGTTCGGATGTGGTACCCCTCAGAGGTGGGTATCGGCCAAAGCGATTAAAATCCCGACAATTGTATATCCTGCAAGGAATTCCTCAAGTTGGGACTACTGTGGCCAGGAGGCTTTTGGAACATTTCGGTTCTGTCTCAAAAATGATGCAGGCCTCGATTGAGGAACTAATGAGGGTGGAAGGGATAGGAAAGGCCTCTGCCAAGAAAATCAGGGACGTCTTAGATGCGGAATGGAATATGAGTGATTTGGGGTCACCCATTAAAAGGTCCTGGCCAGGGAAAAATTTTCCTCAATAAAAATAGGACTTGGCAAGATCAAATATTCGACCACCAAATCGGAGTCACCGTTTCATTAATATGAAAATCCCAGCCTGGGGCAGAGGACATGAAAATTTTAAAAATCCACACTTTGGAAAAGGGCTGGTGTGACAAAGATTATGTCATGCTTCATGCCGTCTTTCAGATTCTTGCCGATTTTGTCGAACAGGAGAAACCGGATCGGATTGTGGATTGGAACTCCAATCCGGAACATCGGCGTGCCTGGAGGGAAATCCGCTCACTCTATCGTTGGTGGAAGCAAACGCGTCCGGCCCGTAAAAGTCCCTTGGATCAGAAGGGATTAAAAAGGCCTCCCATGCGATGGAAGAAAATACCGGGAAGTGAGAATTTCCAACTCGTCGACTATGACAAAAAGAAGTTTACGGCTTATGACGCTGCTCGGAAGAAACATTGGCTGTTGGAGAAGAAGTGGAACGACGAAGACCAGAAGAACCTTCATCGCTTGATCGAGGTAAGGCAATTCCTCTGGACATAATACTGCCGGTGTTGTATCGTCCGCCATCCCAATGGTACCATCGGCGAAGAAGGGTTTAACCGACCTGTTCGAGATGGGAACGGGTGTGGCCCCTTGGCCATACCTTCATTTCTCACGTCGCCAGATTTCCAATTCTTTTTTCAGAGGATCCCAATATTCCTTATCCAGTTTCCTTTCGTATTCTTCTTCCTCATGCAGAAGCCTTTCGATCTCCGTTTCCCGACCGGAAATGGCTTGGGTCAATAAAGGTCTTTGAGGGGAGAGGTTCTTAGCGGTTTCTGAATATTTTTCCACTAAAGCTATCAATAATTCCGCAGTCCTGCATTCGGATAACCAGAATCTTATTTGCTCCTCCGGTGGATCCACCGGGGCATTAAAAATATCGGCTTCGATCAGACGTCTGATCATAGGCCAGTCTTTATCACGCTGGGTTTTTTTAGATTTAACCAAATCCGGCAAACTGATTACCGCGACAGTTCCAAATCCGGATATTTCAATTTCTTTTCGACGATTCCACAAAGAAGGAAAGGTATCCACCTCTCGCATTTTTCCCAAAATATCAATTCGTACCCCTTTGGGATCTCTTTTTGGAAATCGAAAGTGGCAGGCATGACCTCTTAATAACACCTCTTCTGAAAGATCGGGCAAGAAAATCCGTTCGGCCCCCAGTTCCTCAAGGGCGTTTTTCAGATTCTCGAGGTTTTCGAAGGTCACCAGGAGTGAAAAATCCAAATCCCGGCTGAATTCAGCCCCGCCATAAATAATACAGGCCTGGCCCCCTATCAGTAAGGATTTAACATTGTGTTTTGAAAAGGTTGAAAGGACTTTGGGTATCGGGCTCTGGTTCAAGATCCCCTCCCATCAGGATGAAAATTTCCCATAATTTTTGGGACTCTTCGAAACGCTCAGCCGGAGATAATTTATACCAATCGGTCGTTTCATTATCCAAATTTTCTAAAAAATCAAATTCCATATAGGGAGAGTATAAAATAACCTCAAAACGGGGTCAAGGAGAAAAAAAGGAGAAAAAAAGGGGCAAATCGATAGGATAGATGCCCAACTCGTTTTTTTGTTCTATAAAATGTTAATAAAAAAGCCCGTTTTCAATCAAAATGAAACGGGCTCGAAAAAAAAATTCCCGGCGGCGTCCTATTCTCCCACCCAGATGCCCAGGCAGTATCAGTCTGGTGCGGAAAGGAGTGGGCGACGCATTAACCCTTGGAGTTGATGCCAACCAGGGCTGGCTGGGCAAAAATCGGGCCATCTGAGTTTTAATCCTCGAACCCTTCTTTGTGCTGCAACCTACGGATTTAAAATAAGAAAATAAAATTAGACTTGACAATACTAACGTGTCTCGTTAGTATTAGTCTATGATTTCGACCTTCAAATGTTCTGATACGGAGGCCTTGTTCAACGGTAAAAGGATTGCCCGTTTTGTGAATATTCAAGCCGTGGCCTTGCGCAAGCTGGCCATGCTTAACCGAGCGGAAAAGCTGGAGGACTTACGTATCCCTCCCAATAACCGTCTTGAGCAATTGAAGCGGGACCGCACCGGCCAATGGAGTATCCGCATAAACGACCAATGGCGCTTGTGTTTCCGCTTTGAGAAAGGCCAGGCCTATGATGTTGAAATCATTGATTACCATTAAATAAAGGAGATTAACCATGCCTCGTGAAATACCTTACCCCACACCCGGAGAAATTCTGCTGGAGGAATTTTTAAAACCTATGGGAATAACCCAGTACCGGCTGGCTAAAGAAATCGGCGTGCCGCAACGTCGCATCGGCGAAATCATAGCCGGCAAGCGGTCCATCACCCCCGATACCGGCCTACGACTTTCCCGCTTTTTCGGAACCAGCGACGGGTTCTGGGTCGGACTGCAAACCGATTATGATACGGCCCTGGCCAAAGACGCACTATCCGAGGTTTTATCGCGCATCCATCGCTTTGAGCCCGTTCATGTTTAGCCTGGTGACCTATTCCATCTTCCCAGCCGTGAATATCTCCGCATGATTTTAGGGATACCGAAAGCGGACTACGTATTGAGGTACGGCTTTAAAGGAGACTTTTATGGCGGCCATCGGACGTAACGACCCCTGCCCATGGGAAAAGCTGGGTTGACATGAAAATCCCAGCCTTGGGGCAGCGGACCCCGCGAGAGGCAATGCGCACAGCCGACGGCCGGGAAGCCGTGGAAGCCCTGCTCGTCGATTTCGAGCGGGGGAAGGCCATCCAGCCGGAATTGGACGAACTTAACCGGCGCGGAGTTCAGCGGGTCAGGGAGATGCTGGGCCTGCCGAAAAAAGGATAAAACATAGCGGATAAATCAACACCAAAAAATAAAATGCCCGTTTTCAATCGAAATTGAAAACGGGCTTAAAAAAAATTCCCGGCGGCGTCCTACTCTCCCACCCAGCTGCCCGGGCAGTACCATCGGCGCTGAAGAGCTTAACTTCCGTGTTCGAGATGGGAACGGGTGTGGCCCCTTCGCCATTGCCACCGGGAAACTCGTAAAGGCGCAGGGCACAAGGCTCACGGGACAAGGGATAACTGAGTATTCACCTTGCGCCTGTAGCCTTACGCCTTGAACCTTAAATATATAAAAACAAATATGGAGCGGAAGAAGAAAATAATTTATGACCAAGCCGCACGGCCGATTAGTATCGGTAAGCTTAAGACATTACTGCCCTTACACACCCGACCTATCAACCTCGTAGTCTCCGAGGGGCCTTTAGTCTACCTTGCGGCAGAGGGATATCTAATCTTGAGGTGGGCTTCCCACTTAGATGCTTTCAGTGGTTATCCCTTCCGAACATAGCTACCCAGCGATGCTCCTGGCGGAACAACTGGAACACAAGAGGTTCGTCCATCCCGGTCCTCTCGTACTAGGGACAGCTCCTCTCAAATATCCTGCGCCCACAACAGATAGGGACCAAACTGTCTCACGACGTTTTAAACCCAGCTCACGTACCGCTTTAATTGGC
>CAZVHO010000085.1:0-22351 GCA_964627515.1 uncultured Thermodesulfobacteriota bacterium
AGCCCAAAGCTCAAAGCTCAAAGCTCAAAGGAACCCCCTTTTTGTCGATCGGTTTTTTTTGTTCTCTTTCTTTTGTTGATTCTTGCCTCACCTTTTGGAGCCTTCGGCGAGCCCCTGAAGCCCGAGCAGGCCTTTTCCTTTCAAGCCAGGGCATTAAAACCAGATCTTATTGAAGTCCGTTTTCAGATAGCCCCCGGGCACTTTCTTTACCGGGATAAATTTAAATTTGCCATTGAACCGTCCCAAATAAAGCTTGGCCCCCCCCAATTCCCTGCCGGTCGGGTCAAAGAAGACCCGGCCTTTGGACGGACCGAAATTTTTCGCGGCGAATCGGCCATTATGATCCCCATGACCCCGCTTCCGTCAATGGGGGACCCGATTACCATAGCCATAACCTATCAGGGGTGTTCGGATGCCGGCCTTTGTTATCCGCCAAAGACCCAAAAGGTCCGACTGGCCCTGGCCCCCCTTCCTTCAACCGCCTCTAACGGGCGGGTTATAAACCCGCCATTACAGGGTGCGGGAGTGGTTACGGAAACATCCGAAATTGCCCGGCTGTTCGGGAGCGGCAACTTTTTCTGGATTATTTTAAGCTTCTTTGGGTTTGGACTGTTGCTTTCTTTAACCCCTTGTGTTTTTCCCATGATCCCGATTATATCCGGGATCATCGTCGCGCAAGGCAAAGATCTGACCAAAAAAAGGGCCTTTTCCCTTTCGTTAACCTATGTGCTGGGCATGGCTTTGACCTATTCGGCGGCCGGGGTAGCGGCCGGCTTTTCCGGCCGGTTGATTGCGGTTGCCCTTCAAAATACCTGGGTCCTGAGCGCCTTTGCCCTTGTTTTTATCTTCCTGGCCTTTTCGATGTTCGGCTTCTATGAACTGCAGGTCCCCAGTTTTATTCAAAGCAAATTTTCAGCCGCATCCAACCGTTGCACGGCCGGGACCTGTACCGGGGTCTTCCTTATGGGCTTGCTTTCAGCTATTATTATCGGTCCCTGCATAACCGCTCCCTTAGCCGGAGCCTTGCTTTATATCGGTCAGACCAATAGTGTCTGGCTGGGTGGCTCGGCCTTATTTTCATTGTCCTTGGGTATGGGTGTCCCCCTGTTGATTATCGGCACCTCGGCCGGGGCCTTATTGCCCAGGGCCGGGACATGGATGAATGCCGTGAAGGCATTCTTCGGGGTCCTGATGATAGCCGTGGCCTTGTGGCTGGTTTCTCCGGTCCTTCCCGAAACCCTCCCAATGTTTCTTTGGGGGGCTTTGCTGATCATCTGTTCCATTTATCTTTCCGCTCTGGACCCTCTTCCCCGTCCGTCCAATGGCTTGATCAAGTTCCAAAAAGGGGTCGGCATCATCGCCCTGATCCTGGGGACGTCATTGCTGATCGGCGCCATGATGGGCGGGCGGGACCTGCTTCAACCTCTCTCCGGAATCGGTCACCAATCAGCGCCGGTCTCCGATCAAAAAAACCCGGCCTCCCCGGCCGCAGGCCTGTCTTTTGAGCGGATAACCGATCTTAATCAGTTAGACGTTTATTTAAAGAAAAATCGCGGACAGTTGATCATGCTTGACGTTTCAGCCGACTGGTGCACGGCTTGCAAAGAAATGGAGTATTCTACTTTCAGAGATCCTCAAGTCATTGAAAAAGCAAAAGGCCTGAAGCTTCTGAAAGCCGACGTGACCCAAAGCAACGAAGCGTCTATCGCCTTTTTAAAAAAATTCGGCCTTTTCGGACCGCCGGCGGTCCTGTTTTTTGATCAAGCGGGAAAAGAAATCCCGGAGACCAGGGTAATTGGATTTCACAAGGCGGGGGATTTTTTAATAACCCTGGATAAGGCAATAGGCAATAGGCTTATAGGCTATGGGCAATAGGTTCAAGTTGCAAGTTGCAGGTTGCAAGGGGGGAAAACACTTGTCATCCTTGACAGAATCGTAAAAAGTCGCTGAAACCAGTATTGCGTCATTCCATATAAAAATAAAGGGGGACTCTATGAAAACCAATCGACCAAGTACCAGTTTGGGCATCAATCGCAGGGAATTTATAAAAGGAACAGCCGCCGCAGCGGCGGTCACCGCCCTGTCAGGTCCATTTTTCCCGGCCCTGGCCGCCAAACCGGAGATCCGGGTCGGCATGACCTTAAGCTATTCCGGGGTATTTGCCTTTGCCGGCAAACGGGTGGAAAACGGGGTGCGGCTGGCCTTTGCCCAGTCCAGATATAAGGATCAGATCAAGTTTTTCACAGAAGACACCCAGGTCAAACCCAATGTCGCCATTGAAAAGGCCCAGAAGCTTTTCGATAAAGAAAAGGTCCATTTGCTGGTCGGCCCCATAGCGGGGCATGAATCCCTGGCGGTCAGCGAGATGCTCAAGTCGAAGAAGAAACTGATGCTTTTGGCCTACGGTGCCAATATCAAGCTCTGCGGCGAGGCCTGTAGCCGCTACACCTTCCTCTGCGGCCATACCCCCTGGAACCAGAGCTATCCGGCTGCCGACTGGTTTCTGAAGACCCTGGGGAAAAAGGTCTACCTCGTCGGGGCCGATTATTCGACCGGTCATGAAGTCACAAAATTCTTTAAGGAACCTTTTGAGAAAAAAGGAGGTCAGGTGGTGGGGTCCTTCTTCAGCCCTCTGGGGACTACCGAGTACGCCCCTTATTTAGCCAAGATCAAGAGCGCTTCGCCCAAACCGGACGGTATCTTCGGCTTCCTGGGCGGAAATGACCTGGTCAACTTCGTCAAGCAATATGACGAATTCGGCCTGACAAAAGAAAAAATTCCTATCATCGTCGGTTTGGGCGGCTTCAGCCCTTCCCTGCTGCCCAGTATGGGTAATTCCGCCATCGGCAATTACCACGTCTTCCATTACAGCTTTTGGCTGGAGAATAAGGAAAATGTTGCCTTTAAAGCCGCTTATGCCAAAATGTTTCCAGGGGATCAGGTCGATGAAAGCGTCGTTCTCGGCTATGAAGTGGGGACGATGATGGTTAAGGGCCTGGATGCCGCCGGCGGCAACCCGGAGGATACGGAAAAGATCATCGACGGCATTGAAAAGGTCGATTATATGAGCCCCCGGGGCCACATCAAAATGGACCCGAACCACGTGGCCAATGTGCCCATCTATATGTTCCAGGTCCAGCAGAAAGACGGAAAACCATTTCTGAAAACCGCGGCCACCCTGGGTAATTTTGGAACCCCCTATTCGGGAGCGGATGCCCCGGGCGGTGAATGCAAGATGGCCAAGTGAGAGAGCAGTCAGCAGTCAGCGATCAGCAAAACCCTTGTAATACTGATTTGACAAAATTCTGATCGCTAAAAGCCGACCGACCTTATCCCGAACCGCCGTTATTTACTAAACTTTCATGCCCTCTGGGGCGCCACGAAACATAAAAATGATGGTCCAGTAAAGACTCGTAATTCCCGCGCAGGCGGGAAGCCAGGTCATAGGTAACCATCTAAAAACACTGGATTCCGGCTTTCGCCGGAATGACGAAATGCGGGTTCCGGCGACTTTTTACGAACTCATCAAAAATGGTTTTTTGATTCCGCAATCCGCAATCCGAAATCCGAAATTGAAAAAGGACCCTAACACTTTTGGACCTCTCGCTGATACTCACTAATCTCCTTTACGGAGTCACCATCGGCAGCGCCCTGATCCTCATTGCCAGCGGTTTATCCTTGACCTTCGGGGTCATGGGGGTGCTCAACTTTGCCCATGGGGGATTGTGCATGTTAGGGGCCTATTTCGGCTACACCCTGGTCCAGGTTACAGGAAACTTCTGGCTGGCCATGATCCTGGCCCCGCTGATCGTGGCCGGCATAGGGATTCTCATGGAGTCCTTTACTATTCGGCCCCTCTATGGGTTAAATCCTTTATACCAGCTTTTGTTGACCGTTGGTCTGGCCATGATCATCGCCAATGCCGTGCTCCTTTTCTGGGGAGGAGATCAGCTTGCCATCACCCTCCCTGCCTATTTTAAAGGCTACTTTCATTTTTTCGGGGTGGATTACCCCCGTTTCCGTCTGTTTGTCCTCCTGTTCAGCGCCGCCATTGCAGTGGTTCTCTGGATCACCATCAGCCGGACCAAATGGGGTATTGTCATCCGGGCCGGCATGCATGATCTGGAAACGGTCAATGCCTTCGGGATCAATATTTACCGGGTCTTCACCATCGTTTTTGCCATCGGGGCCGGCCTGGCCGCCCTGGCCGGGGTGATCATCGGGTCCATGCGGGCCATCAACCCGGAGATGGACTTTGAACTCCTGACCAGCGCCCTTCTGGTGGTCGTTATCGGCGGAATGGGCTCTTTTCGCGGGGCCGTGGTCGGCTCACTCCTTCTGGGTATCACCGATGCCTTCGGGGCTCAATTTTTTACCGGGGCCGCCAAATTTTCAGTCTGGGTGTTGATGGTTGTTGTCCTCCTCTTCCGCCCGGAAGGCCTTATTAAGGAGGATTGAAGTGAAAGGCCGCTTAACGTTCTTTATCGTTTTAGCCGTTTTGACGGCCTTTCCCCTGGGTGCCAATATCCTCTACAGCAGTTTTTATATCTCCCTGCTCACCCGGATCTTTATTTATGCGATTATCGTGGTCGGCTTTGACCTGCTGGCCGGCTATACCGGGATGGTTTCTTACGGACACGCCCTGTTCTTCGGTACAGGGGCCTATCTGACCGGAATGATCCTGAAGTATTGGACCCCCTGGTTCTGGCCGCCGATTTTTTTCACCATTCTCGTCAGCGCCGCCATCGCTTATGTGGTCGGGTATTTATCGATCCGCACCCGGGAAATTTATTTCGTCTTTCTGACCTTTGCCTTTTCCCAGTTCTTTTTTGTTACCGCCAACACCCTGGAATTCGTCGGTGCTTCCAACGGCCTTTCGGGTGTTCCCAAGCCCATCATCTTCCCCGGGTTGAATCTTTCCGGGGAAAATTCCTTTTATTATTTTACCCTGGTCTGCCTTATTAGCGGCTATCTATTAGCCCGGTTAATCACCCGGAGTGCCTTTGGAAGGGTCATGGTCGGGGTCAGGGAAAACGAGGAAAGGACCAAGTTCCTGGGCTACGATACCCGGAAGACCATCCTGCGGGTATTTGTAGTGTCGGGCATTTACGGAGGCGTGGCCGGTGCCCTTTTAGCGGCCTTCAACTCTTTTGTTTCTCCCAATCTCTATCACCCGGCCATCTCGGGGGAGATCATCATGATGGCCCTTCTGGGCGGAATGGGTACGCTGATCGGGCCGATGATCGGGTCCGGCCTGGTAATCATTTTAGGGGATATTCTTTCCAGTTGGTTAGCCGAATCTTGGATGATGATCCTGGGCGCGATCTTTGCCGCCGTCATCTTATTCAGCCCCGGCGGGGTCATGGCCATCGGCCGCCGGATCGGGGAGCGGATGAGAAAAGGAAGAGACCATGGCCATCCTTGAATTGCAGGGGGTTGGAAAAAGCTTCGGTGCCCTCCAGGTCCTCTCTCAGATCGATCTGGCTATCGAAGTCGGTAAGATTACCAGCGTCATCGGACCGAACGGGGCCGGCAAGACCACCCTTTTTAATGTCATCTCCGGACGTTTTCCGGTCAGTTCGGGCACCATCCTCTTCAAGGAACGCGACATCTCCCGAATGAAAGAGCATGAAATTACCCTGGCCGGGCTGGCCCGTTCCTTTCAGATCACCAATATTTATCAGAAATTGACGGTTTGGGAGAATATCTTTTTAGCCGTTCAAACCCGGTCCCCGAAAAGGATGAGCCTTTTTACCCGATTTCAAAAGATGGATGAGGTAAAAAGACGGACCGGGGAGATCCTGAAACGGATCGGCCTCGACAAGTGGCAGGAAATGCCGGCCGGTCAGCTCAGTCACGGCGATCAGCGCCATCTCGAGATCGGCATGACCTTGGCCACCGGCCCGAAGCTCCTCCTATTGGATGAGCCGACCAGCGGTATGTCCCCGGCCGAGGCCTCTTTGACCATGGACCTGATCAAGGATCTTTCACGGGATTTTACCATCCTGCTCATTGAGCATAATATGGATATTGTCATGAACATTTCCGACACTATTATCGTTTTAAATTTCGGACGTAAAATTGCCGAGGGCTCGCCCGAAGAAGTGGCCGATAATCCGGAAGTCTGCCGGGTTTATCTGGGAGGCGTATGAGCGCCCTGACATTGGAAGAAATCCACAGTTATTACGACATCAGCCATGTCCTGCACGGACTATCCCTGGAAGTGCAGGAAGGGGAGGTGGTCTGTCTGTTAGGCAGAAATGGGGCAGGGAAGACCACCACCATCCGTTCGATCATCGGCCTCACACCGCCCCGTTCGGGGAAAGTAGCTATTTTCGGCCGGGAAATGCAGGGTAAAAAACCCTATGAAATCTTCCGCACCGGTGTGCGCCTTATCCCCCAGGGCCGGCATATTTTCCCCATGCTGACCGTGGAAGAAAACTTGAGGCTGGCCCTTGTTGCCACAGGCATCAAAGATGATAAAATGGAACTGGCCAAGGCCTATACCCTGTTTCCGGTTCTAAAAGAAAAAAGGCATGACAAGAGCCGGACCCTGTCCGGAGGACAGTTGCAGATGGTGGCCAATGCCCGGGCGCTCCTGGGTCCGGCCCGTCTGATTCTTATGGATGAGCCCACGGAAGGATTGGCCCCCATTGTTATCGAGCAGATCGGCCAATCCATTTTGGAAATGAAACAAAAAGGGATGACCATTCTCCTGGCCGAGCAACATCTCCAGATGGCCCTGAAGGTGGGAGACCGCCACTATATTATCGATAACGGTCATCTGGTTTTTCAGGGAACGTCGGAAGATATCCAGAAAAACGAAGAGATCAAGGCCACCTATTTAGGGGTTTCTAAAAAAAGCATCAGGATGCAGAAAGGAAAATGTAACTGATGGGCTGGAAGATACACGTGCTATATCTTGGGGATATCACCATTCCCAAGGCCATGGGAACCATAGGACTGGACATGAATCTGGTCTTTCCCGCCCCTTATCTGGCTTTCTTGCTTACATCCGACAGCCGCCGTATCCTGGTGGATACGGGTATTCATTCCCGTTTTATCGTTGACGGAAAGGCCTGGGCCGGGGCCCCGGCTAAAGGCGGAGAATCTTTTTTGTTGGAAGCCCTAAAGAAACACGCCACCCGGCCTGATCAGATAGAAACCGTGCTTTATACCCATCTGCACAATGATCATGCCGGTAATGGCCACCTTTTCCCCGGAGCCCTGCACCTTTTCCATTATGATGAATGGAATGAACTCATCAATCCCCTGCCTTCGATGCGCATCAGGCAGGATTTCGATCCCGCGGTCATTCCCATCCTGGAAAAGTTTCGCTGTCGTAAGGTGGTGGGAGATGGGGAATTTACCGAGGGGGTCCGCTTTTACAGCACCCCCGGCCATACCCTTGGCGGCTTGACTTTCGCCATTGATACTGCAAACGGCCCTTATGTCATTCCAGGGGATGTCATCAATATTTACCAGAATATGTTTCCCAGGATGTCCTGGATGTTGGATCTGGATGGAAAAAGGGTCGATATTACCCCGGCCCCCGATCGCTACGGTCCCCTGGGGGTCCCCTCTGGGGTTCTCTATGACCACTACGCCTGGTATCGCTCGATCTGGAAAATCCGCGGTCTGCTCAAAACCCCAAAACATCTTTTGCCCTGCCACGATCCGGCTATATGCGGCAAGACTTTTCCGGAAGACAGCATCGAGTTGGACATTCCGGAATAAATAATTAACAATCTGTTAACAATTTAGCCCTTTGAAAAATTTGAAGCTCTTGCTTGAAATTCTGACCTATTCGCCCCGTCATTCCCGTGAAAACGGGAATCCAGGTGTATGCTGAGCCAAAAAGGACCTGGATTCCCGTTTTCACGGGAATGACGGAGACGGCATCGGCGTTTTTTAAAAAGCTAAACGGATACAATCATCATCTTATTACGGAGGTTTAAGTGGAAAAAGTTATCATCAGTGCCGCCCTGACCGGGGCGGCCACCCGTAAAGAACAGAATCCGGCAGTCCCCTATACCCCCAGAGAATTCGCCGAGGAATCCTATAAATGCTGGAAGGCCGGAGCGGCCATTGTGCACATCCATGTCCGTGATCCGAATACCGGCTTCCCGACGGCTGATCTTTCCCTGATCCGGGAGACCATCGAGGCTATCAGGAACAGATGCCCGGAATTGATTATCAATATGAGCTCGGCCATAGGGCCCGGGGTGACCCACGAGCAAAGAATCGCACCCATCGTGGAAATGAAACCGGAGCTGGCCTCATTGAATACCAATTCCATGAATTTCTCCGTGGTTGATCATAAAACCGGTCAGATTTTAATGTTTGGCGACAACGTCTTCGATAATACCTTCAACATGATCATCGATTTCGCCAAAATTATGCGGGCCAATGGGGTCAAGCCGGAATGCGAGGCCTATGACTTCGGGGGTATTTACAATATCCTCTTGATCCGCAAGCAGGGGATCTTCGAAGAGCCGATGCATTTTCAGTTAGTCTTCGGTGTTGCCGGGGGGGTTCCCTTTACTCCGATGAATATGACCCACATGCAAAGCCTCCTGCCCCCCGACGCCACCTGGTCCGTTTGCGGGGTGGGGCCCAACCAGTTCCCGGCCGCCATCATGGCCGCCATCATGGGCGGTCACATCCGGGTCGGCCTGGAAGACAATATCCGGGTCCTGAAAGGGAAAATGGCCGAGGGAAGCTGGGAACAGGTGGAAGTAGCCAGGCGTATTATTGATCTGGCCGAAAGAGATGTAGCCACCCCGGCCGAGGCCAGAAAGATCCTCAATCTGAAGAAATAAAAAAAATCTCAGCCAAATCTCTCGTTGCTCGTTACTGGTTACTCGTTTTTACGAGCAACCAGCGACGAGCAACGAGATGCCCGTAACCCGACGCAGTATCAATGTTAGTAAATCCTTATAGGTCCTCAAAAGAATCTGTCATTTCCCCATGGGTGGCAACTTCTCCGGCAAAGGCAGCCACTCGGAAACAGGAGCATATTTACCCTTCTCCACCTGGTTGACCCGAACCAACAGACACCCCTGATGTTGGGTTGGGCTGAACCCCAGGGGCCCCATGAATCCTATATCTATTTTGGTCATGGACTCGATAGCCGTGATGAGTTTCTCCCGGGTCGGTTCAGGCCCGGCCTTTTTCATGGCCTCGCAAAAAATCTTGGCCGAGATATAACCATACATCATCAACGGGGTCGGTGTGTACTTCTTGGGATAAACCTTTTCAATCCGTTCCCTGAACTCCACTACCTCCGGATCCATGGAGTCGGTGGGAGACTTCATGGACTGAAAGGTCCTGAATCCTTCGGCGGCACTGCCGGCCAGACGCAGAAATTCGGCATCGTACATTACCGTGTGACTCATGAAGCCCAGGGGCGGCTTCCAGCCTTGCTTTTGGGCCTCTTTCAATACCAGTGAAGCCGCCACCGGGATAGCCCCCAGGACACAGAAATCCGGATTGAGCTGTTTGAATTTGGCGACTATGGCACTGAAATCGGTCTGTCCGATCTTATATTCCTCCACGTTTCCGACCAGCGTTAAGCCGGATTCCTTAAGCCGGTAAAGCATGTGATCCACGGGCCCGCTGGGGCCGGCCTGGGAGATGATGGCAATTTTTTTGGCCCCTAACTTGAGGATAGCATAATCCACGATGGCGTAGTACTGCCTTTCAACCGAAGGGGTGATCAGGAACACATTTCGTTTAACCGGCACTTCCAGAGGCATAATAGGGGCAAAAGGAAAAAGGAGCGGCACGTTCTGACTGGTCAGATAAGGTAAGGCGGCCAGGGTGGTCGGAATACCCGTTGGCGCCAGAATGGCAAACACCTTGTCCTGTTCCACCAGCTTCTTACAGACCGCCAGGGTCTTGCTTGGCTGATAGCCATCATCCTCACCTTTCCACTTGATTTTCCGGCCGTGAATCCCCCCCATTTCATTGATGGCATTGAGGTAGCTCATGACCCCGACCTCGATATGGGTCGACCCGGAAGCCGCCGGGCTGGAATAGGCCAGATAGGCCCCGACCAGGATCTGGTCTTTGGTAATCCCCGGCTCGGCTGAAGCAGTCTTTGTCCCAAGGGTGCTGCATACCAAGAGCATGAGTCCAAAAAACAGAAACACATTACCTGAGCACCTGAAATATTTTTTCATTTCCTCCTCGCTTTCCGAGCCCCTAAGGGCCAATCCTTTATCTTTTTTTATTAAGCCCTCATGCCCCTCTGGGGCGCCACGAAACATGAAAATGTCTTTCGCCGCTCCCAGACCCCTGACCCCTGCTATCTTCCTCAATCCGTCAATAGAGCCACAGGCCGTACCCAGGCGGCCGTGGCCTTCTGGACCTTTATGGGAAAACAACAGACCTTAAACCCATAAGGCGGAAGCTGATCCAGATGGGCCAGCTTCTCCATCTGAAAATACTCCCGTTCGATCCCGGCAAAATGCCCTTCCCAGATCAAGCTTTTATTTCCGGTCTTCTGAAACTCTTCAACTTGATAACGAAAGGGACGATCCCAGCCAGGGGCGTCGGTCCCCACCACCTTGACGCCCTGATCGACCAGCCAGATGGTCGCCTCCCGGCCCGGTCCGGCGTAATCGGTCCAATAGCGCATAGTGTCCCATAATTTGTCCGTATCGGTCCGGACCAGAACGATATCCAAGGGTTTAAGCTCATAATCGATCTTTTTCAGGGCCTCCTTCATATCGGCCACACCGATCACCTCGCCGGGCTTTTTATGGGTCATGTCCAGGACCACCCCATCCCCATAACCCCAGGCTAAAGGAAATTCATCGATGGTTTTGGACGGCTTACCTTCCGAAGTAGGGTGGTAGTGCCAGGGGGCATCCATGTGGGTGCCGGAATGGACACTCAGGCTAAGTTCATCACTGGCCCAGGCCAGACCATTCGGAAGGTCGTCGACCGTGATACCCGGGAAGGACTTCAGCATCATGGGCATGCCCTCTTTATGGTCGATGTGATGAATCTTGGCCGATAGGGCCTGGGCCAATGCCGGATCCATTTCCCGCGGTATTTCACCAATTCCTTCTTTTATTTCCACGCTCAGGTCTATTATTCTAACCGCTCCAGACATTGGTAATTACCTCCTTATAGTTCGAAAATAGAAATTCCGTCGTTCGTCGTTCGGGGTTCGTCGTTCGTTGAAACCCGTTGAATCTTGAACCCATCTTCATGCTTCGTTGGTGCCCCCACATCCCCTTACATCACCAGCGCAATCTTGCCCACCGATTGCTGCTGGTCCATCCAGCGATGGGCATCCACCACTTCTTCCAGAGAGAAAACCCTGGAAACCGATATAAGTTCCTCGGTTTGCAGCCAGTGTTCGAGAAAATCGGTGGCCTGCCTGAATTCCTCCCTTTCCCGAACCGTATAAACGGAAAAAAATTTCACCGTCAGGGATTTGAGGGCAGCCATCTCCCGGGGATCTATGGTCCCAGGACCGGCAGCCTCCCCGTAAAGGACCAAACGCCCCAGGGGTTTAATCACATAGGGATCGGTTTTAAGGGTCGGTCCGCTGACACTGTTTAGCGAAACCGCCACCCCTTTTCCGCTAGTTAGCCGCAGCACTTCTTCCACGTAATCCGTTGTTTTGTAATTGACGCCGTAGTCCGCCCCATTGGCCAGGCAAAAATCCAATTTTTCCCGGGAACTCGACAGGGCGATGACCACATTCCTGGCCCGCTTCTTGGCGATTTGGGTCACGAGGGATCCGATTCCACCGGCCGCCGCATGCAACAGGATGGTTTCCGTCGGTTGAATCTGGCCGACTACCTGGTAGACCAAGAAAGCGATGCGCAGATTCGTGTGGTACACCAGCCCTGATAAAAAAGAAACCCTGTCCGGGAGGCAGACGATATCCTTTGCCGATGCGACGGCGTATTGGGCATATCCGCCCGTATAGACCGAGGCCGTCACCCTGGTGCCGGGTTTGATCCGGACCTCTTTGGCCCCGGTCTTCTCAGCAAAAGAAAGTTCTCCCTTTGACGGTCCTGCCCCGGTATCAACGACGGTACCAGCCACCTCCCGTCCGGGTATAAAAGGCGGGGAAAACCCCGGGTTGATATAAACCCCCCGACGCATCATACTATCGGCAAAGATAACGCTGGCGGCCTCCACCTTGATAAGGACCTCCCCCTCTCCTGGTTCCGGGATGGGGACCTCCACCAGTTTGAGATTTTCCGGTGGTCCGTAGGCTTCCAGTTTAACAGCTTTCATGATAATTCCTTCCTTTCCGTATTTCCTTATTGTTCAATCCCGTGAGAGGCGGGACCAAATAATTGCCTGAAGGGTAGCGAAAGCTTTTTCCTTTCTGTCCTCTCAACAGAAAGGAAAAAAATTATTCTTCCTTTGCCTTCTTTGCGGCTCTGCGGTGAAAACAGTTATTTCAAAAAGCTAAACTGATACGAATAATGAATGTCGAAGGACGGCAAAGAAAACTGCATGATTCGAAAATTCGCTGTTCGAAATTCGCCATTGGAATTTTCATCTTAAAGCTTCAGTGCGCATTGGTTTTTTTGAAACTTTTCCCCGGTCCCCCCAAATAGGATTGTTTTACCTTTTCATCGGACAGGAGGGAGCGGCTTTCGCCATGGACCATTATAGTCCCCAATTCCAACACATAGCCATAATGGGCGATGGAGAGGGCCATAATGGCATTTTGCTCCACCAACAGAACCGTCATCCCTTCTTCCTGGTTAAGTTTTTGTATGATCCCCATCAGTTCTTTTACCAGAATCGGGGATAACCCCAGGGATGGCTCATCAATCATCAGTAGCTTGGGATTGGCCACAATGGCCCGGCCTAAGGCCAGCATTTGCTGCTCACCGCCGCTCAAAGTGCCGGCCTTCTGTTTCTCCCGCTGTTTTAATACGGGGAAATAGTCCATGACCCGCTCAAAGGCCTCCTTTCGTTTCTCCTTGTCCCGGCACATGACCCCGCCCATCTTTAAATTCTCGACCACATTCAACTCGGGGAATAGTCTGCGCCCTTCGGGAATCTGGGTAATGCCTGACTGGACCCTTTTTTCAGGGGCCATATGGGCGATGTCGTTGCCTTCAAAAATAACGCGGCCCCTTATGAGGGGGATCAGTCCGGAGAGCATCTTCAGGGTGGTACTTTTCCCGGCGCCGTTACTGCCCAGCAAGGCGACGATGGTTTTTGGCGCTATATCCAGGGAAATACTCTTCAGCACCTTTACCGGACCGTAGGCTACCTCGACCGCTTCAAGTCTGAGCAACATGGCTACTCCCTTCCCAGATAGGCTTCTATGACCTGAGGATTTTTCTGGATCTCGTCCGGTGTCCCCTCGGCTATTTTCCGCCCATAATGAATAACACCAAGGTGATCACAAATATTCATTACCAGACCCATGGCATGTTCGATCAGGAAGATAGTGGTGCCCCATTTTTCGTGGAGATCAAGGATAAAGTGGGCCAGGCTTTCCATCTCCTCGGTATTCATTCCGGCGACCGGTTCATCCAGCAAAAGCAACTTGGGCTGTAAGGTCAAGGCCCGGCCCAGTTCAACCATTTTACGCGTGGCCAGCGGCAGGGTGCTGGTAAAGGTATCAGCCACTTCCGTCAATCCCAGATAAGTAATAATTTCTTCCGCCTTTTCCCGGATGCCCTTTTCCTCTTGCTGATATTTTTTGAACCCGAAGATTTCAGGGAGAAAACCGGAGGAAAATTTGGCATGCTGGGCGATGAGCAGGTTGTCCCGGACCGTCAGATTATTAAAAAGCTCAATATTCTGAAAGGTCCGGCCAATGCCTTTTCCCTGTATTTCGTGGGCCGGCAGCCTTAAAAGATCGACGCCTTCCATGAGAATCCGGCCGCTATTCGGTTTGTACAATCGGCTGATGCAATTAAAAATCGTCGTTTTCCCGGCGCCATTGGGACCGATTAAGCCTACTATTTTCCCCTTTTCAACATTCAAATTAAAATCCTGTACCGCCGTAAGCCCTCCAAACCGGATGGATAAGTTGCTGATCTCAAGAAGCCCCATGAATCCTGTCCCCTGTTCTCGATGCTCGTTTCTCGTTGCTGGTTTCTCGTTTTAACGATCACTCAGCAACGAGCATCCCGCCTTTGGTGGGACTTGTAACCCGTAACAGTGTTAACGTTAGAGATAAATTCTTTTCACCCTTTCGACCATATTTCCGATCATACTGGCCAGGCCCCGGGGCCAATAGATGATGATCAGCATCATGGACAAACCATAGACCAGCACCTGGATATCTTTTGCCCCCGGCACATCCCGCAAGAGTTCGGGCAGCAGGATAATGTAGGTTGCCCCGAGAAATGTTCCCAGGATGGAAGAAATCCCCCCGATAATAATCATGGCCAGAAAGGTGATGGAAAGGAAAAATTCGAAAGCCTCGATGCTCAAATATCCGGCTAAAGCCCCCACCAGACTTCCGGCAATCCCGGCGTAAAAGGCGCTGAGGAGAAAGGCCACCACTTTATATTTGGCCACATCGATCCCCATGGTCGAGGCGGCGATCTCACTTTCCCTGATGGCCAGGAAGGCCCTGCCCATCCTGGTTCCGGTGATGTGCCGGTAAAGAAGCGTGAGAAGGAAAACCGTAATGGTAGTGATATAAAAAAATCTTCCGTCCGTATTGAAAACAAAGGCGCCCAGATTGGGTTTCGCCACCGGTATCCCGACGGCCCCGCCGCTGAAGCTCGTCCAATTGTATAAAATATTATTGGTCATAACACCCAATCCGATGGTGGCTATAGCCAGAAAGACCTTTTTTAACCGGAGGACCGGAATGCCCACGATTAAGGCGATGAGGGCGGAAGTCATTCCGCCAAAGAGGAAGGCCAGATAAAAAGGGAGGTGCAGGCTTCCGGTAAAGAAGGCCGAAGAAAAGGCCCCGATGGCATAAAAGGCGGAGTGGCCGATGGAGATCTGACCGCACTTTCCCGTGAGAAGA
The DNA here is from genome assembly GCA_964627515.1 of uncultured Thermodesulfobacteriota bacterium. Classification (GTDB taxonomy): domain Bacteria; phylum Desulfobacterota; class RBG-13-43-22; order RBG-13-43-22; family RBG-13-43-22; genus RBG-13-43-22. The sequence continues at coordinate 14,987 of CAZVHO010000085.1, forward strand.
TTGAGACCCAGTCCGATGATGACGTATATACCGAGCAGATTCAAAAGGTAAATGGAATAGCCTTTTATGAAAAGAGGCAGGCACCAGATCGGGATCAGGATGAGAAGATACGGCCAGGTCGAACCGCTCTTGATAGATAACTTTCCCATGGTTACACCCTTTTAGCTTCCGGCCGTCCCATAATGCCATCCGGCATCAGGATCAGGACAATAATAATAATCAGGAAAGCCAGGGAATCCTGATACTCGGAGCCGACATAAGCCCCGAATAGATTCGAGACGATTCCCAGAACCAGCCCGCCGACAATGGCACCTCCCAAACTATTAATCCCCCCTAACACCGCCGCGGCAATGGATTTTAAAAAGACATCCCCCATCATAAAGACCTGTAAGTGGATAATAGGGGCGATAAGGAGGGCGGCTATGGTTCCTACGAGGGAGCCGATGGCCCAGGATACGGCCAGGACCCATTTGCTGCTGATCCCCATCAGGATGGTGGCAATCGGATCCTGACAGGCGGCCCGTAACTGGATACCCAGGGTTGTGAAATTAAGGAAAGCAAAAAGGCCGCCGGTGAGCAGAATCATGACGCCGAAAATCCAAAAATTAATCGGCGAAATGGCAACTTTCTTCAGGACCAGGGGCTCGGCCGAAAAAGGACTGGGGAACGGCCATACTTCGTGGCCCCAGATAAGGCTGGCGATGCTATGGACCACAAAATAGGCGCCAATGGTCAGGACAATGGCGGCCAGATGGTCATTGGCCGGGATCAGGCGGATCACTCTTTCCATGATAACCCCTAAAATCAAGCTCAAAACCAAAGCGGCGACAAAGGCCAGCCCATAGGAGAGGTGTAGGGTCATCATAACCGTATAGGCAAAAAAAGTGGTTACCATGGCCATCTCTCCCTGGGCAAAATTAAGCACCCCGGTCGTCTTCCAGATAAAAACCATGGACAAGGCCAAAAGGGCATAAATACTCCCCAGGGCCAATCCGCTAATCAGAACCTGCTGTAACATTTTTGCGATTCCTCCACGAAAAAGGTTCAAGGTCCAAGGTATTTCAAGTTGCAAGTTGCAAGTTGCAAGCGTAAAATACATTGAACTCTGTCTTGAAACCCTGTTTTCTAACTAACCCCTCATGCCCTTGGGGGCACCACGAAGCATGAAAATATTTTTTAGTGGCTATGGGCTATGGGCATTAGGCAATAGGCCAAAAGGTTTTCCGGATTTTTCTTTTCCTATAGCCTATAGCCTCATGCCTATAGCCTGAATTTTTCTATTTTCGAACTAAATCATCAGATAGCCGCCACAGAGAGAAATCGACTGGGCGGTCATGCCGTCCGCTTCATCGGAAGCCAGAAAAAGGGCCAAATGGGCCACTTCTTCCGGTTGAAAAATTCGATTCAAGGGATTATGGGATTTAAGGGTCTTCATAAATTCTTCTTTGGAAACCCCCAGCTTCTTGGGCATATCTTCAAAGAGGGCTTTGGGCATATCAGTCTCCACCAGGGCCGGACAAACGGCATTCACATTGATATTGTACGGCCCCATCTCGAGGGCGATACAACGGGTCAGTCCTACGATCCCATGTTTGGAGGCATTGTAGGCACTCTGATCCTTAGACCCCCACTTGCCGGCCGTCGAGGCGATATTGACCACCTTCCCCTTTTTGCGGGCCATCATCCCGGGTAAAACGGCCTGGGTGACATGAAAGACCCCATAAAGATTAACCTTAATGATCCGGTCAAAGTCTTCCAGAGAATATTCGATGAAGGGAGACCCAATGTGGACACCGGCATTATTTACCAGGATATCGATCTGCCCAAAAGCCTGGAGGGCCTCCTGAACCATTTCGCGGACTGATTTTTGGTCGGAGACATCGGCCACCTGGGTCGCCACCTTTACGCCGAGTTTTCTGACTTCAGCGGCCGTTTCCTCTAATGGCCCGGCGTTTCTGGCACAGAGAAACAGATTGGCCCCCTCTTCAGCGAAACGAAGGGCAATCGCCCGGCCGATTCCACGACTGGCCCCGGTAATCAAGGCATTACGCATTTCTAATTTTGGTTTCATAAGAAAAACTCCTTCATTTCCCCAGGGGAGGCATTTTTTCCGGCAGGAGGATCCATTCCGAAACCGGAACATATTTACCCTTCTGGACCTGGTTCACGCGGACATAGAGAGACCCCTGATGTTGGGTCGGGCTGAAGCTCAGTGGTCCCATGAAACCCACATCCACCTTGGTCATGGACTCGAGAGCGGTGATGAGCTTTTCCCGGGTCGGCTCAGGCCCGGCTTTTTTCATAGCCTCGCAAAAGATCTTGGCCGCCACATAACCATACTCCATATGGGGGGCCGGGGTATACTTCTTGGGATAGTATTTTTCAAGCCGCTCGCGAAACTCCACCACTTCCGGGTCCATGGAATCGGTGGGGGACTTCATGGTCTGAAAGGTCCGGAATCCTTCGCTGGCGCCACCGGCCAAACGGACAAATTCGGCATCATACATAACGGCGTGACTCATGAAACCCAGAGGGGGGTTCCAGCCTTGTTTTTGGGCCTCTTTCAATACCAGGGAAGCCGCTACCGGGATGGCCCCCAGGACGCAGAAGTCCGGGTTAAGCTGCTTGAATTTGGCCACCATGGCGCTAAAATCGGCCTGCCCGATCTTAAACTCCTCCACATTTCCGGCCAGCGTAACCCCTAATTCCTTAATTCGGTGGAGCATATAATCCTTTGGTCCGCTCGGTCCGGCCATGGAGATAATACCGATCTTTTTGGCCCCCAACTTTTGGACCGCATAATCGATGACGGCATAGTACTGTCTTTCCACCGAAGGGGTAATCATAAAAACATTTTTCTTCAGAGGCACTTCCAGAGGCATGATAGGGGCGTACGGAAAAAGAAGCGGCACATTCTGACTGGTCAGATAAGGCAGGGCCGCCAGAGTGGTGGAAATACCATTGGGGGCAACAATGGCAAAGACCTTGTCCTGTTCCACCAGCTTCTTACAGACCGCCAGGGTCTTGCTCGGCTGATAGGCATCGTCCTCACCCTTCCATTTGATCTTCCGGCCGTAAATCCCCCCGGCATCATTGATGGCGTTAAAATAGGTTAAAATTCCGGTCTCAAACTGCCAGGCCGGATTGGCCGGGCTGGAATAAGACAGATAAGCCCCGATCAAGATCTGGTCCTTGGTAATCCCCGGTTCCGAGGAAGCTGCAACCCCTATCCCCAGGGTGCTGAAAGCCATAAGCAATAATCCTAAAAACAAAAAAACCTTTCCCGAGCGATTGACTAATTTTTTCATTTCCTCCTCCCTTTCCGAGCCCATCAGGCCCAATCCGTTTTCTTTTTTTATTAAGCCATCATACCCCCTTGGGGCGTCACGAAACATGAAAAACCGAACATCGAATGTCGAATATCGAATGTCGAAGGAAGGGAAAAAAATTCATAATTCGAAATTCAATGTTCGTATTTTCGAACTAAACCCTCATGTCCCCGGGGGCAACATGAAGCATGAAAATATCTTCAAAGTACAGGGTTTTTTAAACTTGAAACTTGCATCTTGCATCTTGAAACTTTATTTTCCTGCTATCCCCCTCATTCCTCCAGTATAGCCACGGGCCGGACCCAGGCGGCCGTGGTCTTCAGAATCTTTATGGGAAAGCAACAAACCTTAAACCCATAGGGCGGAAGCTGATCCAGATGGGCCAGCTTCTCCATCTGAAAATATTCCCTTTCAATCCCGGCAAAATGCCCTTCCCAGATCAGGCTTTTGTTGCCGGTCTTCTGAAATTCGGCCACCTGAAATCGAAAGGGACGATCCCAGCCCGGGGCATCGGTCCCCACCACCTTGATCCCCTGGTCGACCAGCCAGATAGTCGCTTCCCTGCCTGTCCCGGTATAATCGGTCCAATACTGCATGGTGTCCCATAATTTATCGGTATCGGTCCGGATCAAAACGATGTCTAAGGGTTTAAGCTGGTAATCTATTTTTTCAAGGGCTTCCTTAATATCCGATACGCTGATCACCTCGCCGACTTTTTTGTGGATCATGTCCAGGACCACCCCGTCGCCGTACCCCCAGGCCAGGGGAAATTCGTCGATGGTTTTAGACGGTTTACCTTCCGAAAAGGGATGATAGTGCCAGGGGGCATCCATATGGGTGCCGGAGTGGACGCTCAGGCTTATTTCATCACTGGCCCAGGCCAGGCCGTTCGGAAGATCTTCAGCCGTGATGCCCGGAAAGGACTTCAACATCATAGGCATTCCCTCTTTATGGTCAATGTGGTGGATCTTGGCCGATAAGGCTTCCACCATGGCCCGGCGGGGAGGCTCCAATTCTTCGAGGTTTATTTTACCAATTCCTTCTTTTATCTCGACACTCAAATCGACTATCCTGATTTTATCGGCCACTTGGTTTTACCCCCTTTTCCCGAAAATAAAGTTGTAAGTTATAAGTTACAAGATTCAAGATGCAGGTTTCAAAAGTCAAGAATCAATTATGAATCGCCTGGATTCCCGCCTGCGCGGGAATGACGAGTTTTTACAAGTTCATCAATAGAGACAAGGTTTCTCCCCCTTGCATCTTGCAACTTGCAACTATACCCTCCCAATATATTTCCCAATTTTTTGCAAAATAGTAATACTGACCGTGGCGGTTTCATATCCGAGGAATCCTCCACCATTTTGCGACAATCCGATGCGCACCCCTTCGGCCTGTCTTGCCCCGGCCTCACCCCTAAGCTGGGTAACCAGTTCATGGATCTGGCTCAAGCCCGTGGCCCCTACCGGATGCCCCTTGGACTCCAATCCTCCCGAGGTATTCACCGGGAGCCGGCCCCCTAAGCGGGTGGCCCCGGATTCTGCAAAAGGTCCTCCTTCCCCAAGGAGACAGAAACCGAGGGCTTCGGTCTCGTGAAGCTCCCCAAAGGCCGAGGCATCATGGACCTCGGCGATGTCAACATCCTCCGGCCCTATTCCGGCAAAGGCATAGGCCTTCCGACCCAGAAGGAGAGAGGCGTCCCGATCCTCGGCCTCAAATGGCCGGTCCGTCCCGGAACTGAGCAAAGAAGCCAGGATCTTAACCGGCCGGCTGTCCGGGGCCTTGCTCAAAAAGTCCTTAGAGCAGAGAATGGCCGCTGCGGCCCCGTCTCCGATAGGTGAGCACATGGCCCGGGTGATGGGAAAGGAGATGAGCTTATCGGCCAGGACCTCTTCAACGGACATCTCCTTCCGGTATTGGGCATTGGGATTCAAGGAACCATGATAATGGTTCTTGGAGGCGATAACGGCCAATTGTCTCTGGGTGGTGCCGTACTTCTGCATGTGCCACCGGGCCCGGCCTCCGTAAACATCCATGAAGGCGCTCTTATCCCGATCGGCCACCGGGGCATCCCCGGAAAAGGAGTCGGCGGAAAGAAGATTTTTCCCCAATTCCTGCATCTGGCGGAATTGTTCGGCCCGCCGTTCCATGTCCACCCCCAGGCCCATCTGCCAGAACATTTTTTCCCGGTCTTCGTAAAAGGTCTTTTCCACGCCGATGGCCAGGGCCACATCATAAAGACCGGCGGCCACGGCCGTCCAGGCCCCGTGAAAGGCCGTGGATCCGGTAGCGCAGGCATTTTCGACATTGATGATGGATATCCCCATGATCCCCAAAGGCCGCAAGGCCACCTGGCCCCGAATGGAATGCTGATCATGCCAGACTCCCCAACCACAATTCCCGAACCAGGCGGCCTCGATCCGCTCCTTCTCCAGTCCGGCATCCTTCAGGACCTTCTCCACGGTTTCCGCTGTCAGAGATTTTACACTTTTTTCAGGTTGCTTGGCAAACCGCGTGGTCCCCACCCCGATTACATATACGTCTCTCATGCTCTCCCCCATTACTTCGTTTCATAGGTTTTTTCAAAGACCTTGCCTTTGTAGGTGGAACGTTCCAGCTCTCTGGGTTCCACCCAAAGGATTTTCGGCCGGATCTTGATCTTGCTGCTCATGGTCTGGCTGATCTCCTCGGCCAACTCTTCCAGCTTCTCCCGGGGAACCCCCTCACCATACTCGACCTTGAGCTTTAACGGCGGCACCACCCGGGGAGGCGGCTCTTCCAGAATAATCCGGAACTGGCCGGTAACCCTCGGCGCATAGGATTCAATGACCCCTCGAATCATGGTCGGATAGACCATGACTCCTTTGACCTTCAACATGTCATCGGTGCGCCCCACCAGTTTATAACGGAACCCGCTCTGGCCGCAGGGGCAGGGGTCCGTATAGACCTCCATGATGTCGCCCATGGAACGCCGCATCCAGGCCAGACCGCCGCCTTCAATCTGGGAATAAACAGCCTCCCCCCTTTGTCCGTTCTCAAAGGGCAGGGGGGCCTTGGTGTCCGGGTCTACCAGTTCAAAAATCAGGAAATCATCCCCCACCTGGTGCATCCCCTGGTACTCTTCATGGTGACAGGAAATCCCCAGGGCCGCCCCGCAATCATAAAGACGGCACCCATAGGCCGATTCAATCCGCTGGCGCACTTCCGGCATCCCGGCCCCCGGCTCCCCTCCGCACATGATCACCCGGATCCCTAATTCTCCGACCGTCATGCCGATAACCTCCGGGGCCTTTTCAATCAGATAGATGGCCAGAGAGGGCGTCCCCATCAGGACGGTGGGCCGGAAGTACTTGGCCATTCTTAGGATCCTTTCGGTCCCGGCCTCGGCCCCCACCGGGATGACCAGGTTCCCTATCTTAAAATTTCCAAACAGATTCGGGATACCGGCAATGACCATGGAAAGACCGAAGCAATGAAGGACCCGGTCCTTTCGGCGCACCCCGGCCCTCCAGGAATAGCGGGCCAGGACCTCGCCATAAACATCCCAGGCATCCTCCCGGGTCATGGGATAGGGCTCGGGGTCGCCGGTCGTCCCGGTGGTGGTGGCCATCAGATAAAGATCCTCATAGGCATTGACCGGGACTATCTCATCAATAGCCGCCAGCAGGTTGCCTTCATATTTCCGGACCAGTTCCCGCCAATTATTCTTGGTGTAGATCGGAATGGCCCGCCGGAACTCTTCAAATGATTTAATCTTATCTTCATGGACCCCATGTTCCTTGAACAGCCTGGTGTAATAAGGGGCCCCTTCACGGAGCCGCTTAATTTGCTTCTTTAATTTATAGTCCTGGATCTCCCGCATCACCGGGGTGTTAAACTTGGGTTCGATCTCCATGTTCCAATAGGGGCGATCTTCACTATTATTCAACATCTTCCCTCCCTCCTTAAATCCCCTTTTACTTCGTTTCATAGGTTTTTTCAAAAACCTTGCCTTTGTAGGTGGAACGTTCCAGCTCTCTGGGTTCCACCCAAAGGATTT
>CAZVHO010000086.1:0-4435 GCA_964627515.1 uncultured Thermodesulfobacteriota bacterium
AACAATGGCTTATCGCCTGTCTGGTGATGGCGGTGGCGGTGCTTCTGCCCCGGTCCGTTTATGCATATTGGAGACGGCGCCCCTTCGGCTCCGGGATTGATCGGCCGAACTCTATTGCGGTACGTAACCACAATTCCATAGCATCGTTGCAGTTCGCCAGGGCTTCATCAGGGGTTTTGCCGTGGGCGGCGCATCCCGGAAGCTCAGGAACCTCTGCAATAAAAGCTTCGTCATCGTTGCTCCAATAGATGATGATTTCATATCTGTGCATCAATCGTCCCCCTCTACCACAAGACCGTAAGTGGTAATCACATTTCTGACCTGCCTAACCTGATAGGGCTTCGCCAATCGCCCCTCGCGCTGGAGGTTGACTAAGTCTTCGACGCCAGCCCTTACGAATACATGATGGCTGCCTCCAATCCTTTCTACAAACCCCAAATGCGTCAGGAGTCGGCGAAGCTCGTCGAAGTCGATGTTCGCATCAGAGCGGCCGGTCAGGACTTTCGCAAACAGCTTGCCGTATTTCGTCATGAATTCTTTGTAACCCATTATAAATTATAAATATTATCTTGACAAATTATTTGCAACAAATAAATTTGATGGACTGGAAAAAGTCGTCACCCCGGCGAAAACCTGGATTCAGGAAATTATAACCGGATAAAAACATTGGATTCCGGCTTTTATCGGAATGACGCAACGCGGGTTTCAGCGAGTTTTTACGGGAACATCAAATTTGATGGACTGGAAAAAAGTCCGGAAGATCACAATTTCGTCATCCTTTTGAAATGTAAATATAATACTTTCAAATTGTTACGCCTGGCCTAGTCCCGCCTGCGCGGGGATGACGAGTTTTTATAAGATCATCTTTGAATAGGATTGACTGTTTCCTTTAGGTCGTTATTTAACGGTCGATAGTGTGATTTCCTTTACCCTCTCTCCCGGTTGTGATATACCGTATTGAAAACGGGATAAACCCCTATGCCCTGATGGGGCGCCACAAAACATGAAAATGTGGTTAAGATTCAATGGGTTTTAACGAACGATGGACTTTCGCCGAACCCTGACCCCCGAACCCTGATCCCTGAAGGTTATTTCCGCACTAAACCCTGCCCAGGGGAGACAACAGGCCGATGAGCGAGGATAAGTACCGGGTGGTTATTGCCGAGGATTACACCATCCTGCGGAAAGGGCTGAAGGCCTTATTGATGACCTATCCGCGGATGGAGGTGGTGGGTGAAGCCCAAAACGGACATGAGGCCATCCATCAGGTGGAGACGCTTAAACCGGACCTGTTGCTCTTAGACCTCTCCATGCCCCGCCTCCACGGCCTCGATGCCATCCGGGAGATCAAGAAAAAATCCAGCCAGACCAGAATTTTGGTCCTGACGGTTCACAAGGAAGAAGATTACATCCTGGCGGCCTTCGAAGCCGGAGCGGACGGCTATATCCTTAAGGAGGCCAGCCACAACGAATTTGAAGTGGCCCTGGACAGCGTCCTGTGCGGTAAGCGTTATATGAGCCCGGATATTTCCGAGATGGTCATTGAAGGCTACCTCCTCGGGAAAAAGTCCATCAAAAAAGAAACCTCCTGGGATACCCTGACGACCAGGGAGCGGGAGGTCCTGAAACTGGTGGCCGAGGGTCACACCAGCAAAAAGGTTGCCGAGATCCTCTTTCTCAGCGTCAAGACCGTGGACAGGCACCGGGCCAATTTGATGAAAAAGCTGAACCTCCACAGCACGCCGGCCCTGACGGCCCTGGCCATCGAGAAGGGGTTGATCAGCCGCTAAGGCTTCTCCACACCCGGCCAGAGGGCCGAGATGATGGTGCCCCGTCCGGGGGCGGTCTTCAGTTTGAAGGTGCCGCCGGATAATTCCGTCCGGTCCTTCATGCTGGTCAGACCGAATCCCTTCTGATCGGAATCAACCTTCAAAAACCCTTCCTGGTCGAATCCCTGACCGTTGTCTTTAATCTTGAATTCGATGGACTTCCCCTTACGGCCCAGGCGAATTTCGGCCTCTTTGGCCCGGCTGTGCTTGGCGATGTTGTTCAGGGCTTCCTGCAAGATACGAAAAATCACGATTTTTAAATGTTCCGGGACTTCCGTCTCCTTAAGCCCCAGATGCTTCTTAATGGAAATGTCCGGATAGACCTGTCCGAAATTCCGGCAGAACCAGGTGATGGTGGTCAGGATTCCCAGGTCGTCGAGCATGGACGGACGAAGGTCCCGGGACATCCGCCGGACCTCATCGATGGTGTTTTTTATCATGGGAAGGACCTGCTTCAAGGCCCCTAATTTCTTGGAATCCGAATCCTGTTCGGCCTTTTTCATCATCTTTTCCAGACTGAAGTTGATGGCCGAGAGGGACTGACCGAGCCCGTCGTGCAGTTCCATGGCCAGATGTCGTCTCTCCTTTTCCTGGACATGGATCAGTTTGGCCGACAGGTCCCTCAACTCCTGTTTTGAGGTCACTAAGGCCTGTTCGGCTTTTTTCCGCTCGCTGATATCCACCCCGACCCCGATCAGATAGATTCTGCCTTCCAGGTTAAGGCGCACGCCGGTAAGCAGGTAGGGCGTCAACCGACCGGTTTTGGCTTCGATGGTCGCCTCCACGGAAGAACGCCCCTGATCGAAGGTCTCTTGAATCCTTTCGTGGACCAGGACCCGGTCGTCTTTATGAAAAAATTCCAGGGCATTCAGGCGCAGGATGTCTTCCGGGAGGTATCCGGTGATCATCTCCAGATTATCGTTCCATTTGACCATGCGGCCCGATTCGTCAAACAGGTAAAAAACCCCGGGCAGACTATTGATGACTGAGTCCGAAAAATTTTTTTCGGCCAACGATTTTCTTTCGGCCCGCTCCCGGTCCTCCACTTCCCGCTTCAGCCGTTCATTGGCCCGGAGCAATTCAGCCGTTCGTTCCCTGACCCGTTCTTCCAATTGGCTCTGGTGATTCCGGAGTTCCTCTTCGGTCTTTTTCTGTTCGGTAATGTCCACTACCGTCCCGATGTTTGCCGGTCGGCCCAAATATCGGGCGGTCATGCCCCTCAGGTCGGCCCAGGCAATGGAACCATCCTTTTTTAAGGTCCGGAAGGTGTAGCGCTCCGGATAGACCGTCTCTTTTTCCCGCCGCAGGCCCCGATTGCGGACGATGGGCCGGTCCTCCGGGTGAACCACTTCCCAAAAATTTTTGCCGATCAGGTCCTCCTCCCGTTCATAGCCCAGCATCTCGATCAATCTCGGGTTGACGTACTGGAACCGTCCCTTCTGGATCACATAAATCCCGGCCAGGGAACAATCGGCCAGGGTTCGGTATTTATCGACCATGGAGCGGTATTCACCCAAGGCCGCCTGCAGGCTTTGGTTCTTTTTTTTCAGCTCCTGGATGGAATCGATTCGATTTCCTTTTTTTTCCGATTTATCCATAAGATCCCCGTCGATGAGGCCGTTTCTGGGTCGAGCCCCATTAGGACAGTTTGAACACCCGCTGGGCATTTTCCCCGAGAAACAAGGCCTTGGTCTGGTCATCGAGCCCGAGAGCCTCCAGACCGGCCAGGGCCTTGGCCGGCATGATCATCGGATAATTGGTGCCGAAGAGCACCTTGGCCCGTCCATGGCCCCGCATATAGTCGACCAGTGGGGCCGGGAAACGCTTGGCCGTATAGGCCGAGGTATCGATGTAAACGTTTTCGTGCTTGGTGGCTACGGCAATCGCTTCATCGGTCCAGGGATAGCCGATGTGTCCGCCGACAATCACCAGTTCGGGAAAGTCGAGGGCCACCTGATCGAGATAGATGGGACGTCCGACCTCGGAAGGCATCAAAGGACCGGTGTGGCCGATTTGGGTGCAGTAGGGCACACCCATCTCGCAGCAGGCCGTAAAGACCGGGTAGAAGCGGCGATCGGTCGGCGGCAGTTCCCACAGCCAGGGGAGGACCCGAATGGCCTTGAAGCCCAGCACTTCCACGCAACGACGGATCTCACGGACCGCCGCCATAGGCTTGGAGATATCGACTGAGCCCACCCCGATAAACCGGTCGGGTGCTTGAGCGACGAACCCGGCTACCTCGTCATTCGAGATCATCACGTTTCTGGGTGCGACCCAGGCACTGATCAGACTTTTGGAGACGCCCGCCTGATCCATGAAGCCGATGGTGACCGAAAGAGGTAATTCCTGGGTCGGGATTTCGGTTTTGGTCCAGCGCCGTAAAGAGTCGAAAATGGGGTCCTGTGAGTGACGTAGAGTAGGGTGTTGAGCCCAGGCATCGATGATCATCGGTTTTCCTCCTAATCTGTTTGAACGGCCAGTATCTCCCGGCCGAAATGATTTTTAAACCATTCTTTCAAGCCCGGAATCTCTTCCATCTCTTTCAGAGATCCGGGATTTTTCAACGCCAGGGCATTGATCAGGGCGTTATTCATAAGGATTCCAGG
>CAZVHO010000086.1:4535-15518 GCA_964627515.1 uncultured Thermodesulfobacteriota bacterium
AATGCCAGCAGAGGTTCGTTACCAAGCACCTTGAAGGGAGGAAGATCCGACTTTTGGGCCTGGGCATCCCGGAATTCCAGCAAAGCCTCCAGAACGGCAAGACTCCTGGGGTCCAGGAGAGCCGCCCCTTTTACTTTCAGGTATAACGGATCATGGTTGGGCGGTGTGAAGCGGACCTTGGTCATGAATCGGCATTCTTCCTCCACCCAGGACAGGCGGCCCTTCTCGTCCAGTTCTTTTTCCAGTATATGGGCCAGGGGAATCAGGTACCTGCCGTCCATGGCTGCATATTCCACCATTTCCGGGGATAAGGGTCTTTGGGACCAATCGGCCCGCTGAAATTTCTTGTTCAACTCCACCTGGAACCGGATTCGCAGCAGCGCTTCCAGGCCGGTCTCCTGGAGGCCCAGAAATTGACAGGCCATTTGTGTATCGAAGAGGTTGTTTACCTCGATCCGAAAGTCCCGGTACAGGGAACGGATATCATAATCGGCTCCATGGAACACCTTGCGGATCCCGGGATTGGAGAAAACGGGGGTTAAGGCGGAAAGATCCCTGATGGCCAAAGGATCCAGGACATAAGAGGCGGATTCCGTGGCCATCTGCAGGAGGCAGACCTTTTCGAAGTAGTGGTACAACGAGTCGGCTTCCAGGTCGACCCCGATGATTTTGGCCTGACCCAGAACCGGGACCACCCCGCTCAATTGCCGGGGGGTCTCTATCCACTCATAAGAAAACCTGTTTCCATCCTGCATATTTTCCGAGCCCTTTCCAATCGTTTTCATGCTTCCAGGATACCTTGTCTTTCCCGCGAACCCAAAGATTTATTGAAAAGGGCTCCAAGAATTTACCCCACCGTTCTTTTCAAAACCTCACGCGCCGCTACGACCCCGGAAATCGAGGCCTGGATCAGGCCCCGGGTTACGCCCGCACCGTCACCGACGGCGAATAGATTCTTGACTTCCGTTTCGAGGACGGGGGTGAGCTTGAGCTTCATGGAGTAGAACTTGACTTCCACACCGTAAAGAAGCGTATCCCCGGAATTGACTCCCGGAGCCACGTTATCGAGGGCCTCGAGCATCTCCATCAGGTTGCTGAGATGGCGGTAGGGCAGTACGAAACTCAGGTCACCGGGGGTGGCATCTTCCAGGGTGGGCCGCACGGAGCCCTCGGCTATTCTCTCCGGCGTAGACCGCCGGCCCATCTTCAAATCGCCCAACCGCTGGACGATGACCCCGCCGCCGATCAGGTTTGCCAGGCCGGCGATATATTTCCCATAGGATATAGGCTCATTAAAGGGTCTGGTGAAATCGGTGCTTACCAGGAGGGCGAAGTTGGTGTTCTCCGACCTTTTATTTTTGAAGCTGTGCCCGTTGACGCTGCATATACCCTCGCTGTATTCCTTGACCACTTCTCCGTAGGGGTTCATGCAGAAGGTCCTGATCTTATCCTGAAACCTTTTCGAAAAGTAGATGAATTTTCCCTCATAGGCCACATCGGTTATCTCTTTCATGATCGTGGCCGGCAGTTCAACCCTTACTCCGATATCCACCGGATTCTTCCGGATCGAGAGCCCCAGCCTTTTGGCTTCGCCGGAAAGCCAGGAAGACCCTTCCCGGCCCACGGCGATAATAACAAACCCGGCTTCAAAGGTCTTGCCGTCACTGGTCATGACCCTGGAAACAAGGCCGGCGGCGGTCCGGATCTGTTGTACTGCCGTATCGAAAATAAGGTCGATCTTGCCGTCCAGTTCCTCCCTGATATTCCGGAGGACATCTCCGCAGAGGTCAGTGCCGATATGCCGGATCAGGCCGGGAATCAACTCCAGGTTATAACCGGCGGCTTTCTTTTTCAAACGGGCGAGGGCTTGAATATTTCTGCCGTGAACCTCTCCTCCGGCACCGAAAGAGCAATAAACCGAATCCACATAGGGGATCAATTCGGCCAGATCTTTCTCTGAAAGATATTCCTTAAGCCAACCGCCGAATTCCGAAGACAGGGTGAGTTTCCCATCGCTATAGGCCCCGGCGCCCCCCCAGCCGCAAAGGAGGCTGCAAAGGTCGCACTGAACACAGGAAACCCCGGCCTCGGCCATGGGACAACTTCTTCCCTTGATGTCGCTGCCCTTTTCGATCATCAGGATTTTCAGCCGGGGATTCTTTCTAAGCTCCAAAGCGGCGAAAATCCCGGCCGGTCCTGTACCGACAATGATGACATCATATACCTTAGACATGATTAATCATGATCACCGGAAAAAAATTGAATTCAAGGGTTTTAATTTCCAAGCCTTTCACTTGAACCCTTGGCCCCTGGACCCCTTGAATCCTTTTCATACTTCCTGGCCCCCCGCCGGGCCTGAGGGCTTAATACAATAGTTCACAATACTTTCCGCGTGAATAGCTGTTGTATTTAAGAAGGGAATACCGAACTGGTCCTGGTTGAGTATTAAAGGCAACTCGGTACAGCCGAGGATCAGGGCATCAATAGAATGGCTGTCGATCATTTTTTTAATTATGCACAACAATTCTTCCCTGGTTGAATCCTTTATAATTCCCAATTCAATTTCAGAAAACAGCCTATGATGAATAAGCTCCTGGTCTTCCTTCTCCGGAACGACGACCGCCATGCCGTTGTCTCCAAAAGGCTTCTTAAAAAAGTCCGATTCCATAGTGAACCTTGTGCCCAACAAACCCAGTTTCTTGAAGCCTCTTTTTTGGGCATTCCTGCGTGTTTCTTCAATAATGCTCAGCATGGGTATGGGAGATCTTGAACTCACCTGATCGAACACGATATGGGGTGTATTGGAGCCGATGACGGCAAATTCGGCACCAGCCTTGTATAACGAAACCACTTTTTCCAACAGCCAATCCGTGAGGCCTCCCCAATCTTTTGCTTCGAGTATTTTCATAATACTGGATAAATTAGCGCTGTAAATGATGATTTCCGGGTAGCCTAAATCTGCCCGCCTTTCATGAAAAGCGCCGATAATCAATTTATAGTAGTCCACGGTTGATTCCGGGCCGATACCACCGATAATACCAATTCTTTTCATCGCAAAATGCTCCTGAGGCCTGGGGGTCCAATAACAGGCCGGCTCTTTTAAATTCCGGATAACCTATTATAGAGGATAAATATCATCTTGACAAATTCTAAACACTTCATCCAGAAGTCTTGGATTTCCATATTAAACCGTCATGCCACGATAGTGGCGTGGCACCACGAATCATGAAAATAGCATAGTTGATGATTGAACTCGAACTCTACTTTCGAACTAAACCCTCATGCCCCATTGGGTCACCCCGAAGTATGAAAAAGGAACGGTCAAAGGCTTATTTAGGCACGGGTCAGTCACAAAGCCTGACACCGGGATTACACGGATTAACCATTTAATTTCTCAAGAAAAGGGGCTTCCCTTTTCTTGAGACCAGCTTCCGCCGAAGGCGGATGTTGGCCATCCCTCTATCCAGACTTAACGGGATAGAGGGATACCCCATGGCTTTAACCGTGTAATCCGTGTAATCCGTGCCAAAAATCTATTTTCGAACTAAAACTGAACACTGTGCTCCAAAAAGTTACTGGCAAAATACCGTCCTATGAACAGCAATATACTGTCCATGCCCTATTTCCCAAACACAGAACCCCAGGTATAGTAAGAATCTTAAAATTTAACCAGGCATTGGAGAAGAACCAGTTTATTTTACTGGAAATAGATAAGGAGATAACAATGGCGGAAATCAAATGGGAAAAAAGTATGGATGCGGCTTTAAATCGCGCCAGGACGGAAAAAAAACCTGTCCTGCTCGACTTCTTCAACCCGGGCTGAATCGGCTGCCAACAGATGGGTGCGGTTACGTATCCCGAGGTTAAAGTTGCGGAATTCGTTAACGGGCGGCTGGTGCCTATCCAGCTTTTGTTCGATGCCCAGCCTTATGCCACGGATTTTAATGTCAAGTGGACACCGACCATGATCACCCTCGATGAAACGGGCAAAGAACATCACCGCGTGGTCGGATTCCTGCCCCCCGAACAGTTCATCCCGGCCATGCTGCTGGGTATCGGCAAATCCAATTTTGATTTGGATAGATTTGATGAGGCCCTGGCCGACCTGGAAAAAATAATCGCAGACTTCCCGAAGAGCAAAGCCGTTCCGGAGGCTATCTTCCTGCGAGGGGTAGCAGGGTACAAGAGTACCCATAATCCCAAACCGCTCAAGGAGGCCTATGAAAAACTTCAGGCCGAACATCCTGAAAATGAATGGGCAGACCGGGCCCTTCCCTACCGGCTGTTGCCATAGCCCCTTGGAAAACGTCCATGAAATCAAAGAGATTCCGGCCCCGCCCCCAGGCCGGAGGGGAGGGGCCGGATAACCGACGTTTAACAAGTCCATCCGTATTAACGAATGGCCCTATACTGATTGCCCTCGTTTGTTATCTGCCCTTTTTTTAAGAGCCGCGCCAGGTGCTTTTCCATCATGGCCCGTTCTCCGAATTCAAAAAAAGCAGGCGGGTGGCGTGGTTTTTTATATATGATCCACTGGGAAACGATTTCTTCCAGGGTTCTGGGAAGAGAGAGGAAATCGAAGAGCTTTCCTTCCCGCCGGCCAATGATTCCGAGATATCGGTCCCAATCTTCGGCTGGATTGTTTTCAAACAAGCCGGTTTCATGACCGGTGATCCAGGTGCGGGCGGGGATTTGGCGCAGTCGCTGCACAGAGGAAATGGTGTCCTCGATGGAGGATTCCTTGTCCCCATACCAGGGACCGAATTTCCCCAGATCATAATCCCCCATAAAGAGTACCTCCGGTTCCCGAAAGAAAAAGGACAGATGGCCGGGCGTATGGCCGGGCGTATGAATGATTTCCACCGTGACCGGCCCCAGATTGATGATTTCATCCCCCTCAAAAACCCGCTTCGGGAAACGGGGACGATAGTGGAATTGGTCCGTCAGTAATTGTCGCCAATCCTGGCGATACTCCGGATTATCCAGTCCATACCAGTCCAAAAAAATATCCAGGTCCGATAAGGGCGGGGTCTCGATTTTTGAAATGGCCAGGGGCAGGTCATCGAAGAGGTCCAGGTGCATCAAATGATCTTCATGCCAATGACTGAGCCAGACCTCCCTGACCCCCGGGTCCTTCTTGAGTCGGGTCAACCTTTCACGATCCGAAGCCGGATCAATCAGCACACCGGCCCCCTCGATATATATTGAATGACAATACGGATATTTGCCGCGGTTTTCTCCGGGAATAACCCAGACCGGCCCAAAGTGCTTTTCTTCCATTTTTTTTATTCCTTTTCTCAGTTTTTTTCTTTTTGGTAATCCGGTAAATCCTGTCTAAAACAATAGTTCAATTTCAAAAAGCTAAACTGAACCCGGACTTACAAACCTTTCCGGCAGCCCAAGATAGTAATTCCCTTCTTCGGCCTTGCCCCTTTTTATACATCCCCGGCCATAGATGCGACTTTTAGTTTCTAATGCCTTAAATGTCAAGGCATATTGCCGGGCAGTCAATCGGTTCGACTCCAGGAGCTTAAGCAATACCTTGATGCGATAGCGGTCCAGGGCCGGCGTAATCCGGGAAAGCTGGTCCGGGTGTCCGCCCCGTTTGACCACCAATGGCCGGTCAATCAAATAGATGGGAAATCGGGACGAGATCCTCAGCCAGAGATCATAATCTTCACAGGCCGGCAAGGCCTCGTCGAAACAACCCACTTCATCGAATAGATCCCTTCTGACCATCACGGCCGAGGGGCTGACCAGACAAAGCAAAAGAGAAGGGCCAAAAAGGTCTCCGGAAAATTTTTGGTGTTTTTTCCGGGGGTTCACCCGGCGGCCGTTTCGAATCCAGACCTCTTCGGTCTGACAAATTTTTATCTCCGGATTATTGGAAATAAAAAGGATCTGGGTCTCTAACTTTTCAGGCAACCAGAGATCATCGGAATCCAGGAAGGCGATCCATTGCCCGCGGGCCATCTGGATGCCTTGATTACGGGCCGCACTGACGCCCTGATTGTGTTGATATCGGTAAATAAATCGGCCCTCATATTTTTTTAGGCCCTCGGCCGTCCCATCCGTAGAGCCGTCATCGACCACGATCAACTCGAAATCGGAAAAGGTCTGCTCCAAAACAGAGTCGACCGCCTCAAGAAGAAAGGCGGCCCGGTTGTAAGTGGGAATGATAACGCTGATCAACGGCGGGGACATGGGAATTTACAGGGCGACGGGTAACGAGAGAGGCAGCCGATTGAGACAGAAGACGATAGAAGAAATGGGGGAAAACCCGGATCGAGGGATTAAATCCGAATGTGGTTCAGCGGCTCTTCTCATTCTCGTCACTCGCCACCCGATACTCGTCACTGTATTACCAACGCCGTCAGGCCGGCCAGGATAAAACCGAATTCCACCATGGCTTCGAAAAAAATGCTTCCCGGCAAAGCCCGTTTTTTCTCGTAAATGATTAAAAAACTGAATTGGTATAAAAGGCTGATCATCAGCCACAGGTTCCAGAGGGGCAGAAGATTCAAAAATATACCGGCGGCCAAGCCGGCCATGGTCAGCAAACTTAAGCCCTTTAAAAAATGGATGGTCTTTTTCTCCCCGATGATGATCGGCAGGGTTTCCTTGCCGACGATCATGTCGCCTTGAATGTCTAAGATATCAAAAAGACCGGATCGGATATAGACAAAATTGCAGATAATAAAAAAGCTGAAAATCAAAGAAAGGCTTAAGGGCTGATGCTCGGCCATAGCCGGGATCAAGGTGGTTACGCCGCCCCATCCCAGGGCCACGGAAAGGGTCTTGGAGGCCGGGATGTCCTTTATTTTTTTCATCCTGGTAAAGCGCTGCCAGACGGCCGGCACAATCTGAAAACTGTAGAGGATGCCCAGGGCGCTCATCGCCAAAAGAAATAGGAAGGGTACCCATCCCAGTCCCAGGGCCAGGGCCAGGGAAAAAAGGGCCGCCCCGGTCCCGGAAATAAAGAAAGGGGTCCTGTAGCGCTGATAGAATTGGGAGCGATCCGGGTCGTTGTATTCAGCAGCCCCCCGGTCGAGAAGATGGTTCAGGATGTGCATGGCGTAAATATGCAGAAAGGTAATGGCAAAATAAATCCCGTTTATAGGGGCCCGGCGTAATCGGGCGGCCGCCAGAGTCAAACATCCGGCCCCCAGGGCGACCATCAGGTTACTTTTTAACAGGAAGCGAAGTAATCGAAAAAGAAAGGTGTTCCAGGGATAGGTCCCTTGTCCTTTAATACTTTCCAGTTCCTGGACTACCTTTCGGATCATCCAGTTGGGCGTTGAAGCCCCGGCCGTTACCCCCACCGATTTGAATTGACTGATTTTCCCCTTGTCCAACTGATCTTCGGTCTCTACGTGGAAGCAAGGGGTCCCCACCGATTGGGCGATCCCAACCAGCCGGCGGGTATTCCCGCTGTTGTAGCCACCTACGATAACCAGGCCATCAACCTGTCGGGACAGATTGCGCACCTCTTCCTGACGTTCATGAGTGGCATTACAGATGGTGTTAAAAATCAGACTTTCCGGAAATCGCCTTTTTACTTTTTCGACCACTTCTTGAAAAAGGGATTCATCCTGGGTGGTCTGGGCCACAATGATCACCTTCTCTAAATCGGGTAAAGCCTCCACCTGATCAGGATCGGTCAGGACAATCCCCTGGCCCTGGGAATAGCCCAATAAACCGATGACCTCCGGGTGATCCCGGTCACCGACAATAATGGGGGTATAGCCTTCCTGGGCATATTTTTTGATAATGGCCTGGACCTTGATGACCCGAGGGCAGGTGGCGTCTATGATAGTAAAACCGGCCTGCTTTAAGTTTTGGTAATCCTGGGGCGGAATGCCGTGGGCCCGGATAAGAATCGTGCCGGTCTGGCGGCCCTCAAGGGGATCCAGGATACAAATCCCTTTTTTTTCGAGCATCTGGAGGACCTGGGGATTGTGGATCAAAGGGCCGAAGGTGTAAATAGGATCGGGGTAATGGTAATTGGCCTCGATAGCCAGTTCCATGGCCCGACGTACCCCCATGCAGAACCCTGCTGTTTTTGCCAGACGGACTTTCATCGCTTTTTTATCTTATACCACTGGGACCAGGGAATCAAAATATTCCTCAAAAAGGGTTTTTAAGCTTTCCTTGGATGGGGCCAGGGCCACATTTTGCCGGAACTCCCCCGAGGCCGGCAATCCCCGGGTCAGGACAAACAAGGTCCGGCGCAAGGCATTGATCTGGGCTTTCCCTTGATAATTATCCTCTATCCATTGCCAGTAGGAGGTCAGCCAGCTTCGCCTTTCCCTTAAGTCGGGATCCATTGAAGCGCCGCCTTTTTCGATTTCCCGGATCTGTTTAAATATCCAGGGGGTCCTTAAGGCCTGGCGGCCTATCATGATGCCGTCACAATCGGTCTGCCTCTTGCGGTCCAGGGCCTGTTCCGGGGATTGAACATCCCCACTGCCGATAATCGGGATGCGTAACCTTTCCTTGAGTTCTCCTAAAAGGGACCAATCGGCCAGACCGGAAAACCCCTGGACTGCATAACGGGGATGAATTACCAGGGCATCCACCCCGTTATCTTCGGCGATTCGGGCCATGGTTAGATAAGTACGATCCCCTTCTTTCCATCCGGAACGGATTTTGACCGTCAGGGGAAGGCGGGTGGCCTTGCGGACCGCTTTGATCACCTCTTCGGCCCGTTTCAAGTCCTTCAACAAAGCTGCCCCTGAACCCGACTTGGCCACCTTTTTTACCGAACAACCCATATTGATATCGATAATGTCCGCCCCTGCCTCGGAGGCCAGATCGGCGGCCTGGGCCATGGATTCCGGCCGGGAACCGAAGAGCTGAACCGATAAGGGGTGGTCCTCCGGTACGGTTTTGAGGATCGCCCAGGTCTGGGGGATCCGCCGGACCAGGCCTTCGGCACTGACCATCTCGGTGCAGGCCAGTCCACAGCCCAGCCTCCGTACCAGGAGCCGGAAAGGCAGGTCCGTATATCCGGCCATGGGGGCCATAATATAAGGGAAGGATATGGTTTGAGATCCCAGTTTCATAAAATCATGTCTGCCCCCCTCACCGACCTTGACCTTGCAAATCCGGGAGCCATTGTATACCAAATTCAAGCCGTTGTCCCGGCATAAGGGCATCTCAGCCTAAAGGTCAGGGCTCTGAGAGAAGATCAAGGGATTTTATTAGCCTGAGGGGCACGGATTGAGGGGATTAATAATGGTTGCCTATGCCGTTACTCGCCCGGCTTAAAACAATGGTACACAGTAAAATCAATAGGTTATATTAAAAAATGGCGGAAGTGCATGGGAATCGAACCCACCTGCCGCCCTCTTCAGACGGCACACCGGATTTGAAGTCCGGGAGCCCCACCAGTGAGCTTTCCACTTCCATTAAAAAAAATATAAAGTATTCAGGTGGAATAGTCAAGTCTTGGTTCTTAGATCGAATTGCCATTTGTTGATAATAAAAAGCGTTGGCTTCCAGGATCTCGCAAATTGAGATGATCGGCAGTGATTTTATTTTTAGAGAGAGTGGCTTTTATGATGTGAGATCTACGAAAATTATAGTTCTCGTAGGGTGGGTGGAACGCAGTGCAACCCACCAATATCTTGACATACACTCCAAATTGGTGGGTTCTGTTTTACTCCACTCACCCTACATTTTGAAACTTTCCAGTCCGGAATTCTTAGATTTCCCGATGAAACATAGCCAAAGATATTTGAAATTTTGAAATCCAGAAGCCAGAATTCAGAATGAGGATGCATCCCAAAGGGAATTTTGGATTTATTCTGGATTCTGACTTCTGGATTCTAAGCATCGCAAAAAATCAAGACCATTTATAAAATTCTGCGAGATAAATTCTCAAGTCTATTTTGTAAAAATCTACCTATAACTGACATCTGCTATTTTAACAAATTTATCATTCTGGACCTGGGTCAGGATGGCATTAAAAGCCCCCTGATGACTGGTGGTCGTAAAATGGACATCGACACCGCCGAAATGTTCATCTTTATACACCCCATAATGTTCAGCAGCGTCAAGCCATTTTTCCCTGGTCAGGTCCTTGCCCACTTTGGCAGCCACTTTGGCAAAAAAGTCCAGCCCGGCATAGCCAGCCGAGGTGGGCAAATCCGGATCTTTCCCGAACCATTCCTTGTGTTTTTTACAAAAGGCCTTAACGGATGCAATGGGGCTGTCCGGATAGATATAAGGGGTCTGTCCCGTAGCATAAAACCCCTGGGCAGAAAATCCGGCTTTAAGGCACAGATCAAGGACGGTATGGGTATAGGCAGGAGACATCCCGACCATATCCACATTCCAGTTGAGTTTCTTGGCCTCTTTCAAGGCCCCGACCGTTTCACGAATGACCGTGGCTAATACCACGAGTTGGACCTCGGCCTTTTTGAGCTTGGCGATCTGAGTGCTGAAAACCGTATCCCCCCGTTTATAGGATTCGGCGGCCGTCAACTTCATTTTATGGACCCCCAACTGGTCCTCGACCCCTTTTTTCATGATGGCGCCCATTTCGTCATCCTGGTACAGGAGACCAATTTTAGTATACCCCTTTTTTTCCACAAAATATTTGACGATGCACCGGGCCTGATCATAATAGGGCGTAAACCCCCCGAAGCTATACCGGTCATAGGGATCGAAAAACAGAGAAGCGGCCGTCAACGGGAACATCTGGGGGATCTTCTTCCCGGAAATGATCGGTTTGGAGGCCCCGGCCGTCGGCGATCCCATATTGCCGACAAAGGCAAATACATGGTCCCGGCTGATCATTTTATTGGTCACCATGATGGCCTTTTTCGGATCATAGGCATTATCTTCGATCACCAGCCGGATTTTTCGGCCGTGGATGCCGCCGGCCTCGTTGATCTCCCGGGCCCGCATCTCCAATCCCAATTTTACCTGGGTCCCCCAGCCGGCAATGGGGCCGCTTAAATCCTGATGGGAGCCAAT
>CAZVHO010000086.1:15618-19743 GCA_964627515.1 uncultured Thermodesulfobacteriota bacterium
TTACCTGGGTCCCCCAGCCGGCAATGGGGCCGCTTAAATCCTGATGGGAGCCAATGACAATCTCGGTGTCCGTCACCCCTTCTTCGGCCAGCAGCGATCCTGAAACCCCCAGTCCCAACAATAAAACCAATACCCCGACCAATAATGCTTTTTTCATAATTTCCTCCTGATGGTTAAAAGGTTGCAGTGATTTTAAAACGAAAATACCGTTCAACGTTCAAGGTTCAACGAAATCAATAAATACCAATATCGGATTTCGAATCATGAAGAGATTCTATTTTATTCTGGATTCTGGATTCTTGCTATTCTAATACATGGATTCGATAACATCCCTGAACTTTTCATTGACAAACTTCCGCTTCAGTTTCATGGTCGGAGTGATTTCTTCGTCATCGGTAGTGAGCTGGATATCGATGAGTTTAAATTTCTTAATGGTTTCCACCCGGGCGAATTTTTTATTGACTTCATCCAATTCCTTTTGAATCAGATCGATGATTTCCTTGGCCTTGGTCAGACTGGCATAAGTGGTAAAGGGAACCCGGTTGTCCTGGGCAAATTTCATGACGTTTTCATCATCGATCATAATCAGAGCCGTCAGGTATTTTCGTCCGTCTCCGATGACCACCGCATCGTTGATATAGGGGCTGAATTTGAGCTGGTTTTCGATTTCCGAAGGGGTAATATTCTTTCCGCCGGCGGTGATGATGATATCTTTTTTCCGGTCGGTGATGATCAGGTGTCCGTTTTCATCGATGCGGCCCACGTCGCCGGTATGGAGCCAGCCGTCAATGATGGTTTCTCGAGTTTTTTCGGGATCATTATAATAGCCCATAAAGACATGAGGGCCTTTTAAGAGGATTTCCCCGTCCTCGGCGATGCAAATCCGGGCCTGTGGCAGGGGCTTGCCCACCGTGCCGAACCGGACATCATTCTCATAATGAATGGAGGTGGGGCCGCAATTCTCCGTTTGCCCATAGACCTCTCTGATATCGATACCCAGGGAGTGATAGAATTTTAATAAATCGGGAGAGATGGGCGCTGCTCCGGAAAGGCAATACCTGGCCCGGTTGAGGCCGATACTCTTTTTAAGATTCTTCATTACCGTCCAGTCCGCCAGTTTGAACAGCCCTTTGAGATAAAGAGGCGGCGCGGAGCCGTTAAGCCGGCAGTCCGAGACCTTTTGACCGACGGCCAGGGCCAAACGAAAGGCCAACTTTTCCAGGCCGGTGGAATCCTTCATAGTAAGCACCAGCGCGGAATAAAACTTTTCCCAGATGCGCGGAACGGCAAAAAAAATCGTCGGGGAAACTTCGCGCATATTTTCCGGAATGGTGTCCAATTCTTCGACAAAGTTTATTTTATAGCCGCCGAGTAAAGGGTTGAAGGCCGAGACCATGCGCTGGGCGATGTGGCAAAGGGGCAGGAAGGAAAGGACTTCGTCGCTTTCATACCCCGGATTGACGCTGTTTTGCATCTCCATGGTGCTGAGGATGTTTTGATGGGAAATCATGGCCCCTTTAGGCGGGCCGGTGGTGCCGGAGGTGTATATCAGGATGGCCAGATCCCCGGGCTGGGGACCCTGGAGGCGTTGCAAAAAAAGTCCTGGGTCCTGTTGATCCGATTGTTTCCCCAGTTCCAATAATTCGGCAAAGCTCATGACCATGGGGTCGGAAAAATGCCGCAATCCTTCCATGTCCATGACGATGATTTTTTGGAGGCCGGATATTTTATGGCGGACCTCCAGGACTTTGTCTAATTGTTCTTCATCCTCGGCGATATAAAACCTGGACCCGCTGTGGTTGAGGACATATTCGACCTGGTGGGTGGAGTCGGTGGGGTAGATACCCACGGTCACCCCGCCGGCGGCCAGGATGCCCATATCGCTGTAAAGCCATTCGGGGTTGTTCTCGCTGATAATGGCCGCCCGGTCGCCCGGTTCCAGCCCCAGGGCCATCAGTCCGAGGGAGGCCATCTTGGCCTTCTGACCGTATTCCCGCCAGGAGATTTCCTGCCAGAGGCCGTGGACCTTTTCCCTTAAGGCCGTGCGTTCCGACCATTCTTCAACCCTTTTCCAGAACAATCGCGGAATAGTGGTTGCTTCAGTGAAAGAATTGGTATCCATATAATAAAAATCCTTATCAAACCGTCATGCTACGATAGTGGCGTGACACCACGAATCATGGAAATAGCGCAGTTGATGGTTGAACTCGAACTCTATTTTCGAACTAAACCCTCATGCCCGTCTGATGCGGACACCGACGAAGCATGAAAATCCTCCTGCACCCCTTTGGAAAAAAGGAATTTAGAAAGATTTTGAAACTTGCATCTTGCATCTTGAAACTTTATTTTGTGTTAAAGATATTACCGCCATTTTTTCTTCCTCTTCCACCGTTTTGTGCCCCGAACACCTTCTTCTTTGATACCCAGATAAAACTCCTTCACATCTTCATTGGCCAACAGGGCCTGACAGGTGTCGTCCATAACGATCCGGCCCAGTTCCAGCACAAATCCATGGCTGGCCACCGAAAGGGCCATGGGGGCATTCTGTTCGATGAGCAGAATAGTCGTTCCCTGTTCTTTATTGATCCGCTCAATGATGGCGTAGATTTCTTTGACCAACAGCGGGGAAAGCCCCAGAGAAGGTTCGTCCAGAAGCATGAGTTTGGGCCGGGCCATCAAGGCCCGGGCAATAACGACCATCTGCTGCTGCCCGCCGCTCATATCTCCGGCCAATTGAGTGGTTCTTTCTTTTAAGACCGGGAAATAGTCATAAACCATATCCAGGTCTCTTTTGATGTCCTCCCGGTCCTTTCTCAGATAAGCCCCCATAAGGAGGTTTTCCTTGACCGTCAAATCATGAAAGACTTCCCTTCCCTCGGGGACCTGAGAAATCCCCAGCCGGACGATCTTATCCGGGGCCATGGAATCGATGCGCTGCCCCATAAATTCGATGGTCCCTTTTTTCGGGTCCATCACTCCGGAGATGGTTTTTAAAATAGTGGTCTTGCCGGCGCCGTTGGCCCCCAAAATGGTCACAATGGACCCTTCGGCCACTTCGAAGGACACCCCCTTGATGGCCATGATGGGACCGTAATAGGTTTCTATGTTCCGGACCTTAAGCAAAGTCATTTTTTTTCACCCAAATAGGCCTTCATCACCTCCGGGTGGTTGAGGACTTCCCTGGGACGGCCCTGGGTGATCACCTGGCCGAAATCCAGGGCCAGCACCTTGTCCGATACCTGTTGGACGAATCGCATATTGTGTTCGACCAAAAGGATGGTAATCCCCAACTCTTCTTTGATATCGCTTAACCAGAAGGACAGATCTTCGGTCTCTTCCACATTCAGACCGGAAGAAGGCTCATCCAGAAGCAAGAGCCGGGGCGCCATGGCCAGGGCCCGGCCCAGTTCAACGGTTTTTTGGACGCCGTAAGGGAGATTGATGACCCGCTGATTCCGATAGGCCTCAAGGTCTAAAAAATCGATAATGGCTTCCGCTTTTTTTCGATTTTCTATTTCCTGCTTCCGGACGGATTGAACAAAAAAGGTTTCAGTGAAAATATTGGTGCGGCGGGCGCGATGCCGGCCCAGGATGAGGTTGTCGAGAACGGTCATGTTTTTAAAAAGTTCGATATTTTGAAAGGTCCTGGCGATCCCCAGGTCGGCTACCCCATGGGGTTTGATTTTTGAAATCACACGGTCTTCCAGATAGAAAGACCCTCGCTCCAGGTCATAAAAACGGTTGATGCAATTAAAAATGGTGGTTTTCCCGGCCCCGTTCGGCCCGATGATGGAAAAGATCTCCCCCTGGTCGACTGAAAAACTGACCCCGCTTAAGGCCTGAAGCCCTCCGAAACTGACGGAAATGTTCTCTGCTTTAAAAAAGGCCATCTTACAATATGTGGAAAAATTCCTTTCTTACAGGTTGCTCAAAAAGGTCCAGATACAAGGCGCCCGAAATCCGGAGGAATGAGGCGTACATAGAAGTACGTCGCAATGACGAGGGATGAGGGCAACGCAGTAGATGGGCCTTTTTCAGCAACCTGTTAATGCCTTTCCGCCTTCTGGTACTTCTTTTCCCTCTTAAAAGAGTCTTTTTTATAGAGGGGAAACATTTCAAAATAAA
>CAZVHO010000086.1:19843-22255 GCA_964627515.1 uncultured Thermodesulfobacteriota bacterium
TTCTTTTCCCTCTTAAAAGAGTC
Organism: uncultured Thermodesulfobacteriota bacterium; assembly: GCA_964627515.1. Taxonomy (GTDB): domain Bacteria; phylum Desulfobacterota; class RBG-13-43-22; order RBG-13-43-22; family RBG-13-43-22; genus RBG-13-43-22. Next base: position 19,867 of record CAZVHO010000086.1, read on the forward strand.
TTTTTTATAGAGGGGAAACATTTCAAAATAAAATTTGGTCTTCAACCACCGGCCATAAATCCCCAGGGGTTCGAAGAGCATGACCAGAACGATCAATAGTCCGAAGAGGGCCGGTTCCAGACCGGTTTGTTTTTGCAGATAGATCGGTAAATAATCTTTGGTCATGATGATCAACTGGGGAAGAAAGATAAAAAAGGCCGCTCCGAATACCGCCCCATGAAGACTGCCCAACCCGCCGATGATGACCATGGCCAACAGCTCGACCGAGAGAAAGATGGTGTAGCTTTCCGGGTTGATAAAGAGTACTTTATGGGCGTACAAACACCCGGCAATTCCGGTGAAAAAGGCACTGATGGCAAAGGCCATGGTTTTGAACCTGGCCAGGTTGATCCCGATGGCCTCGGAGGCCACCTCACTGTCGCGGATGGCAATCATGGCCCTTCCCAGGGGCGCCCGCAGAATATTTCTGGCGGCCAGGAGAGTGAGGATCAAAACGACGAAGGCTAAATAATAAAAACGTATTTCCGTATCAAAGACCAGGGGGCCGATGTTGGGGGGCTTTAAATAATATCCCATGTTTCCCTTGGTCAGGCTTTCCCAGCGGACCAGCCCCTCATCCACGATAAAGGCAAAACCCATGGTGGCAATGGCTAAATAAAGACCGGTCAGGTGAAGTATCGGACGGCCGATGAAGACCCCGACAATACCGGCGAAAATCCCGGCCATTGGCAGGGCCACTAAAAAGGGAACGCCGTGGGCGGTGAGGATGGCCGAGGTATAGGAGCCGATGGCGAAAAAGGCGGCGTGCCCCATGGAGACCTGCCCGGTATAACCGGTTAACAGCATTAAGCCTACGGCGGCCACCGCGTACATACAGATAAAGGTCATCTGGGAAATCAGGTAGTCATCCAGCAACGACGGCAGGACAAAGCAACCAACAACCAGGGCCAGGTACCAGAAAAAGGTGCTGCGGTATTTAAAGAGACGGATATCCTGATAATATTTGGTCTTCATCAAAAAGCGCATGGGGATTACACCTTTTTCTTCTCTTGAATGCCGAACAACCCCTGGGGCCTGATCATCAAAACCCCGATCAGGATGATCCAGGCGGCGACATCCTTCCACCCTTTCGGCAGATAAAAGCCGGCCAGACTTTCCGTGATGCCGATAATGAGCCCGCCGACGATGGCCCCGGGCAGGCTGCGGAACCCGCCCAGGACCGCTGCCGGAAAGGCCTTGAGTCCGATAAATCCCATGTTCATGTGAACAAAGGTGATCGGCGCCAACAGTATGCCTCCGATGCCGCCTAAAACCGCGGCAATCGTCCAGGTGAGAGAAAAAACCCTGGTCACGCTGATGCCCATATATACGGCGGCCAATTGATTTTGAGAGGTGGCCCGCATGGCCGTGCCGACCCGGGTATAGCGGAAAAAGGAAAAAAGAATCAAGATCAGGACGGTGGCGATCATAATGACCGACAACTGCTCCCAGGAAAGGACCAATTGGCCCGTTCGGACAAATTTCTCGGTAAAGGGGGTTTGAAAGCCATAGGTGTCGGTCCCCCAGCCGGGGATCATGCTGACCGCACTTCTCAGGAAAAAGGATATACCGATGGTCACGATGACAATGGCGTAAACCGGTTCTCCGACCAGAGATCGTAAAACCGTCCTTTCGAGCACCAACCCGAAAAGACCCATAAGGATAATGGTCACCAATAAGGCCGCCCAGTAAGGGAAATTAAGAAAAGTAATAAGGGTATAGCAAAGGAAGGCCCCGAGCATCAACAGTTCGCCCTGGGCAAAATTGATGACTTCCGTGGCCTTGAAGATTAAAACAAAGCCCAGGGCCACCAGTCCGTAGACGCAGCCGATCGATATGCCGGATAAAATGGTTTGGATGAATTCATTGATCAGACCCATGGTGCCTTTTTCCATCATTCCGGCAAAAAGCCGGAATCCAGGTTCGATGGTTTGGTCCCAGGAATCCGCCCTCTGGGGTGGAGGCCCCTTCGGGACGGAATCCGGAATGACGACTGAGAGACTTTTTACAATGCCAGCAACATCTGTAACTTGAAAAAATTAAAGCCCCGTCAACAAACTGAAGACACTGAAACGACAAGATCTGTTATTGAAATGCCTTAAATCCAGAGAAACATAAACGAATGGATCGATCCCCGTTTGGATCAACCCGGGAGGAAATTTTGAACGAACTTTTTGCGAGCGAGAAAGCCTCGTCTTCCTTTTTAGATATCTCAAACAGACCAAGGAAGTCAAGGATTTTTCTCCTTGGCCCTCGTGAAAATTGGGTCACCACGAAGCATGAAAATGGAACAGTAAAGGCTTATTTAGGCACGGGTCAGGCACAAAGCCTGACACAGGGATTACACGGA
>CAZVHO010000087.1:0-2747 GCA_964627515.1 uncultured Thermodesulfobacteriota bacterium
GACGGCCCCGATAGTTTATGATCACCTCCTGCCCGGGGACCAGATCCCGGTCCAGGTAGGCCAGTCCGATGGCCCGGGTAAAGGTCTCATTGCCCGGGCCATGGTCGGCAAATTTCCAGGCCGGGACCATGGTCCCGCTGGTCATTACCCCTGCTTCTCTTTCCTGCACCATAACCGTCGAGCCTTCACGGATCATGGCCCTTTCCTCGGCCGCCACGGCCATGATCCATCGGGGGACCAGTTCAGGAACATCGGAAGTCAGATCCTTCATCTGGGCCAAGAGGGCCTCCCGGCCCCGGAAATCCCCCCGCTCTGAATTGAGATCCACTCCCTGCAGGGCCAGGGGCAGGGATAAAATCGGACGTTCCCGGAGGAGTTCATGCCCATAGAGGGGCAGCCCGGCCTCCAGACGTAAGGTGTCCCGGGCACCCAGTCCGCAGGCCATCATGCCCAGGGGTGCGCCGGCCTCGACTAAGGCCTCCCAAAAGGCCAGGGCTTGAGCGGCGGGGAGGATTAACTCAAAACCCTTGGGTTCACCGGTGTAGCCGGTGCGGGCAACCCACATTTCCATGTTCTGCCAGAGGGCCACCGAGGTCCTCCCCCACCCTACCGAAGGCAGACCGTCGTTCAGAAGGGGGCGCAAAATGGCCTCACTCAGAGGACCTTGCACGGCCACCATGGCCAGATCAAAGGTTAAGTCCTGAAGACTGACCTCAGGGCCGGCAAAATGGGTGAGGATCTTCCCATCATCCACCCTGTTGGCCCCGTTGACCACCAGCAGATATTCCCGGGGTTTAAATTGAAACAGGTAGGCGTCATCTAATGGATGACCCTGGTCATCGGAAAAAAAAGTATATTGGGCCTCACCGGGTTTCAGCCTTGAGGCATCGTTGGTCAAGACCTGGAGCAACAGGGATAAGGCCCCGGACCCTTTGATCAGAAAACGGCCCAGGTGACTGATGTCAAAAAGGGCCCCGAATTTTCGGCAGGCCAGGTGCTCATTGATGATGCCGGAGGGGTAATAAACCGGCAGGTCCCATCCGGCGAATTCGACCATCCGACCGCCGTGCCCTTCATGCCAGTCAAAAAGGGGAGTGTGTTGGGCCAAAATATCCTCCTTTAAGTCAGCCGGTCATAAGCGTTGAATGAGATAGAGGTAAAGGGGCCGACGACTTTTCATTTTGAGTTCCTTGAATCGTTGCAAAAGCTCTTTCCTGCCGTCCCGGCTTAAGGGGGACAAATAAATCGTTCCTTTATCATAATAGTGGGGGAACTGGTCATGGGTCAATCGAAATAAGGATTCCCAGTGCCCGGGGGGTAATTTCATATCCACCACGAAATTGGCTGTTACTTCCAGCCGATCATAGCTCCGGTTAATTTCCGACAGCCGCTGAAAGGCCTCTTCTACTTTGCTCGCCGTCAGCGGCTTCCCCAGCAGTTTCAGGCACTCCTGATCGGCCGACTCCAGTCCCAGATTCAGGTAGGTCCGAAAGGGTAATTTATTCAAGTCCTCAAAAAGGCTTTCCCTGGCTTTTAGAAATGAATCCACACTGCCGAAGAGAAAAAGGAAGCTTCCTTCCAGATAAGACCGTTCGAATTCCAGTCGGGTGTAGGCCTCAAGGGCCGCTGAAACAATCTCCTCGGAGCAGCAGTTCAAGGCATCATGCTGGCCCAAAAACAGGCTGTTGTAATTCCGGAGGTCCGGGCCGTAAAGGTCCTTGATCCTTTTAAGCTGACCCAGGATATCCTGGCGGGAACGGGCTTTAAAATCCTGATTGGACTTGATCCGGCAAAAGCTGCAATGATACAGACAGCCATCGGCAATGATCAGGGGGATGCAATCGTAGTCCACATGGCGGGTATCAGGGGGAAGGACGGTGACTTTTCCTTGGAGCAGGGCAATCAATTGCCCGGCCCGTTCTTCCAAAACACGGGTATCCATGGCAATCGTTTTTAGAAGGAATGCCCTTTCCTCGGTAGACCAATTGTTCTGTTGCAAGGAATGCTTCAACGCCTGGGGCAGACTCCGGAAAGCGGCCAGGGCCTCCTTAACCGGGGCCTCTTTAAAAGGATCGGCCTCCCAAAGACTGTTCGATCCATAGGTAAAGCAAGGGAGGTAATATTCCCCCAGGTAATCAAAGATGCGGTTATAGCCGCCGCTGTCATAATAAACCCAATGATTCCCGGGGGTCCTCTTCAGCCATTCGGAGGGATGGGGCCAATCCCGCCCGGTCCCCTTAAGATATTTGATCTCCCCGTTGAGATTGAACTGGAAACAATAGTCGGGGGTATTGATTTCAGCCAACCGGCCGTAACGGACCGGGTAGCTGACCTTTTCGTATCTTTTCCCCCCGGGGATATTCAATTTCAGATTGATTTCCATATTATTTTTTGGGCCCATTAAGCAGAAAGGAAAACCGGCTTTCCAGCCAGGGCTCCGGTCTTCCGTTGAAAACTTTTTCCACCAATTTCACCCTTCGATTCTTTCCGATCAATAGCACGGTTGACGAGCGGGTGCCGTAGGTGGGGCTTGCGATAAAAATCGAGGATAACAGCCTTTCCCATTCCAGTCCGACACCGGTCGAAGGCAGTTTATTGTCCGGGGCGATTTTTCGATCGGACAATATTTTAAAAAGCGCCGCTTCTAAATCAGGACCTTTTTTCATCAGGGCCGCAGCCAAGGCCTTCTTGCCTTTGATCACTTTTGGCCAGAGACTATCCAGAAGATGATTGCTCAGGCCATACAA
>CAZVHO010000087.1:2847-22052 GCA_964627515.1 uncultured Thermodesulfobacteriota bacterium
CCCCCTCTGGTAATCCCCATCCAGGTGCCGCCTTCTTTCAAATCGCGGCCGGCAAGCACTTGTGGAGCATCTTCCCAGAAAGCGACCGGAGAGGTCGGCCTCTCATAAAATTCATCCCGATTGGCAATCGCAATCAATCGGTACGCGGGATGCACCTGGTAAGCAAAAACGATAAAACACATTGGATTTCCTTATCTCTCTTTCACCAAGGCACAAAGCTTTTGGGGGCAGGGTTTCTCCTCAATCTTTATTGGACGGAGTGGACTTAGTGGACCGCATGGACTGAGGTGAATGACGGGATTTTCGGTTCTCGGCGCGCAGGCGGTAGAGGCGCTCGGTGAAGCCGCCTTCGGTTTCGAAGGCTGTTGCCTGGGCAGCCAGTTGCCGGTCGAGCAGGCTGCAGGAAACCGTCAGCAGAATGAGCGCGGCGTTGGCGGCAATTTCGGGGAAGGTGGACGGTGTGGTCCTGGTGATCAGTTGCTTTTGTCCACTCAGTCCACGTAGTCTACCTCGTTCACGATCGTGCACTTCCCGCACCCACTGTGCCACCTCGTCGGCTGTGGTGCAACGGCGGTCGATCAGCTCCTGCCGGCGGGGATCATTACGATCCCAGATCGGCAATCCGCGCTGGCGCAAGAAATCTTCGTAGTCGAGCCGCAGCTCTTCGAGGCTGGCCCGCGCCACATTTGTGAGTTTGATTTCAGTCTTTTTCGAGGTTCCCGAGGCTTGGCTCCCTTCGGCAATGTTCTGCACGCCCGACCGGGCCGCCTGCACCATCTGATCGTGAGTACGACTGCGCTTTTCGATGTAGCGGTCGCAAAAACGGACCGTTATATCATAAATCAACTGTGCCACCTGAAAGCTCTTAAGCTTTCGATAGCCACCATGTTTCGGTATCAGCGGTTCGTTGGTGGCCATATTCCGTTGTGTCCCGGGTTGGAGATCCGTCCGATGATCCCTGTCCTTCCGATCCTATTTTACGGTATCGAGTTTAAACATGATATAAGGCCGTTAACCTAATGTCAATAATGAAGATCTGCCCTACCCGCTGTTATAGGCCGATTTCAGGGGATCAATCCTGAACTATTTAGCCCAATGTCATATAATTGCCGTTACCCGACCCCATCACATACCCTACTTGTTGGGGGGCTCCCGTTCAGGCTACGACCATAGGGAGAGTACGGTCATTAATCGGGAGTTATGGAAATATAGACAAAGGCAAAAAATTTTTATGGAGTGATCGGGGATGATTGAGATGGGGGTGTCCTTTGAAGATAGAAGATATTCTGTTCCTTGGGTCGCGGGAGAGACACCTCTGTAGACGGCAACGGACTTGCCGCATCCTGTCATGGCCGATCATTTTGCTGATGTCAGCAAAATGATCATGATGTCCAAGGATTCGGAAAATGAAATCGCTGATTTCATACTTACCCGCTGCGTCTGCTATCGCATTGTCCAGAATGGCGCCCCTCGCTCATTCGGGAGACAAGAAGCCCAGACGAGAGAGGATCTTTTTCACGGCCAGGACGCTCAAGGTATCATCGGGCAGGTTGATGGTGGGCCGGCCGGCCCGGTCGAACAGGGCTACATTTTCATCCAGGGGAATCTTGCCCCAGACCTCAAGTCCATGATCTGCAGCCATCATCTCCAGGTCGCCCAGGTCCCCCTGAGTGCGGTTGAAGACCAGGCCGGATCGGTAGCCGCCCATGACCCCGTATTTCTCGGCAATGGTCTTTAAATGGCAGGCGGTGCGCACCCCTTTTTGGGTGGGATCGGAGACCATGATCAGGGTAGAAAGGCCACTGATGACCCGGCGGTTGATCTGTTCGATGCCGGCTTCACAGTCGATCAGGGTAATATCGTAGTTTTTAGAAAGGGATTCTATACCGAATTTCAACAGGTCGTTCAGCCCGCAGAAACAGCCGGCCGCCTCCGGCTGGCCCAGGACCAGTAGGCTGATTCCACCAACCTCGATCACCAGCTCATCCCGGATCACTTCGGCCATGGGCTTGTCTTTGATCCGCCTTTTTTCATCCGGATCTTCGATCATGACGGCCCGCATCTCCCCCACGGTCTTTTTCGGTTCAACTCCCAAGGCGTAGGCCAGGCTTACCGGGGGATCGGCATCCACGGCCAGGATTCGATAACCGGCCTCGGAAAAGAGTTTGGTCATGATGGCCGTCAGGGTAGTTTTACCGGTCCCGCCCTTACCGGCCACGGCGATCACTTTTTTTGGGTCTTCCTTTTTGGTCTCCCTCATGATTTACCCTTAAATCCTGTTAATCCTGTCGGAAAATAGTTTTTTTCTGCCGTTCAAAACGTTCCCGGGCAAAAAGGGCCGCCCCGAGGGCCCCGATGCTCTGGGGATCCACCTCGGTCATTTCATACAATTGAACCCCCAGGACCTCTTGAAGACTATTGACGACCGCGGGATTCTTGGCCACGCCGCCGGTCATGGCCACCTCTTTTTTTAAGCCCACCCGCCTGGCCATTTTGGCAATCCGCTCGGCCATGGCCCGGGCGATACCGGCTGAAATATCGGCCTTGGCTTCCCCGTCGGTCAACAGGCAAAGAACGTCAAACTGGGCCAGGACCGTACAGGTCTTGGTAATCCCCACCGGCCGGGTGGCCTCGAAGGCCAGGGGACCGAGTTCATCCAGGGTAAGCCCAAGGACCTTGGACATATTTTCGAGGAACCGTCCGGTACCGGCGGCGCATTTGTCGTTCATGATGAAATCGGCCATATAACCGAACTGGTCCACCCGGATGACTTTCAGGTCCTGTCCTCCGATGTCGATGATGGTCCTGACCTCCGGATTGACCCAATGGGCCCCCCGGCCGTGGCAGGAGATTTCGGAAATACTGCTCCGGGCAAAGGGGATCCGCTCCCGGCCGTAGCCGGTACTGACACAATAAGTAATGTCATCAAAAGTCAGGCCGGCCTTGTTTAAGGCCTTGGTCATCACTTCCTGGGCCGTTTGTTCCGGACGAGGTCGGACGCGCATAATATCATAGGCCCTGATGGCGTTATCCTGAAGGATCACCGCCTTACCGGTCAGGGAGCCCACATCGCATCCTGCAAAAATCATAATGGGTCGCCTCCTTTACCGGCCAGGGCCGCACCGATGGCCGCCACGATCTGCGGGTCGCAGGGAGGCCTGCAGGTCTCTGTCTTCAGATTTTCCTCCAGGGACCGGATAACACTCTGCAGCTTGGCCACCCCGCCGGTCAAAAGGATATCCTTCACGACCCCAAGACGGCGGACCATCGTGGCCGCTCCCAGGCCCACGGCGTAGGTCAGGCCGGCCACGATCTCGGGCGGCTCAACCCCGTCATTGACATGGGAGATGATTTCACTTTCCCCGAAAACCGCGCATTGGGCCCCGATGTGGGCCCTTTCCCTGGCCCGGCCGGCCGTTGGGTCCCATTCGTCCAAAGGCAGTTCCAGGGCCTGGGCGGCCAGTTCGATAAAAAAACCGGTCCCCGAGGCACAACGGTCATTCGTCCGGTATTCCAGGACCCCTCCCTGTTCCTTGAGATGGATCACCGTGGTGGTCAGCCCGCCCATATCGAGCACGGTCCGGACCGTTGGCCAAAGCAGGCGGGCGCCTCTGGCTAAGCAATTGATCTGGCTCTCCTGGCGGTGGGGAAAGGGTATGTATTTCCTGCCCCACCCGGTGCCTCCGCAAGATGTGATCTCCTCATGACGTAAGCCGGTTGCTTTCAGGACCCTGGCCAATGATTCCTCGGCCACTTTGCCCAGGCGGCCTTCATTAGGGGTGATATCCCAGCCCAATAAAACGCCATCTTTGAGGATCACGGTTTTGGTGGCCAGGGCACCCACGTCACAGCCTAAAACGATCATTACCTCTTCCTCGATAACACTTTAAATGGTAAGTCTGTTTTTATTCACCGCAAAGCCGCTAAGATCGCAGAGAGAATCATTTTTGTTCAATCACGCCATTGGCGTGATTGAACAAAACAACTCAGGCCTCCGGTTCGCTTCCAACTTGAGGGTAGCGAAAGCTTTTCCTTTCTGTCCTCTCAACAGAAAGGAAAAATTTTTCTCCCTTTGCGCTCTCTGCGTCTCTGCGGTGAAAACAGTCATTTTAAAAGCTAAACAGGCACCATCCTCATAACGTGGTGAAGAATTCATCCATGATCCGACGCAGTTCGGCCGGCGGGGTGAAGCGTTTGTCAAACATGTCCATTTCGAATCGCAGGGTAGGCACCCCGGTTTCTTCCTTGACCTTGTCGCTCAAGAGTTTGTTTAAGGCCCAGAAGTGCTTGCAGGCCATATGACCGCCTAAGATGAGGGCATCGGCCTTATAGGCCTTGACGATATTGACAAAGTCACCGATCCAGATATCGGAAAAACCCATGGTCTGCCGGCCCATGGGCATCTGCATGGTCCTCCAGGCAATACCCTTCAGCATGGTGTCCATATTGGTCAAATCCACCAGGCCCACATCCGGAGGGAAGTAGGTCAAGGTGTCCGAGATGTAGGTCACCCCGTGCGTGTCCTCCAGCCAGTCAAAAAGGGGAAGATCATAACATTCCCAGGTATAGCCGTAGACCACCCTTCTTTCTTTTTTCCCTTCGGGAATAACACCCCGTCCCTGATCGGCCCGCTCCTTGACGTCCTCATAAAGTTCTTTAAAATAACGGGAGGCCATAGGGGTTCCGATCTGGGTCATAAAAATGGTGTCGGCCGGCCGATGCCAGCCCGTATCAGGGCAAGGGTTCTTTTTCTTCAGTTCCTGAATCTTCAAGATATACTCCATGGCCTCGTTTCCGCGCTCACAATAGCTTCGAAGCGTTTCTTCGGACAGGGTCCGGCCGGTGATGGCCTCCAACTGTTTAACCATTCTCTTTATTTCATTCAGCATATAATTCAACCCCCGGTCATTGCGGTAATAGGGGGTCTCAATCACAATCAGGGGGACCTTGAATTTATGGGCCGTCCATTCATAAAGCCGGTTACTGGCATCACAAGGCGTGGCCGATTTAATCAGGAGGTCCGGCTTCGGGGTCAGTCCCATCAAGAGATAGCCGGCCGTGCCCTTCTGGGTGGAACAGAGGTGGTCCGGGTAGCCATCGGCCTCAATCCGGTCGACGCCCTCTTCGGCACCATTGGTATACAAGGCCGAGGTCAACCCGCAAACCACTTCATAGCAAAGGGGAACAACCCCCATGGACAACATAATCTCCACGCTGATCGGGAAATAGTGGTAGCAGGCCAATTTCCCCTTATCCAGTTCCTGGTTGGCCCAGTCGGTGTAATCCATAATATTATTGACGAAGGCGGAGGCGCTCCTTCTGTTCTTCTCTTTGAGAATGGTATTGATCAGATCGGTCTGGACCATGTCAAAATTGGCCTGGTAATTCTCGGGCAGGATTTCCCGGACCACCTCCTTCCCACCCCAATCCTCCAAAGACTGCAGGCCTTCCTGTCCTAAGATGAAATTGGCTAATTCCCCGGTGGTCTTCCAATGGTTTAAAATGGTCCTGTCTTTTTTATTGGTCATTTCCTTACCTCCTGGCGATTCTTTCCATAAAGGCTTCAATCCTGGTTTTTAATCTTCCCACATCCGAAAGCATATGTTCTCTTTCCAGAACCATGACCGGGATGTTCTTCGGCTCCAATTCCTCGGCCAGCATGGTGCTCTCCACGGCATGGTTGTCGCAAAAGACAATCTTCTGGAGGATAATGCCGTCTACCCTGGCCCCTTGGGCCATTTCCTCAGTAAAACGCGCGCGGTTCTCGAATTCCCCCATCATGCGGGGGCAGGGATTATGGTAATAATACCGTTTGGCCAGGGCCTCCAGCGGATCCCCGTCCTCTTCAACGGGATTAAGAAAATGCCTGGACCCAAAACAGAGGGAATCGGTCACCACCATTCCTCCCAGGCCCTCGATAATCTCAATAAGCTGGGGGTTGTCCAGGGCCGAACCGCCGACCATTACCCGGGCCTTGTAATCGGTTATCTTGGGCTTCCGCCGAATTTCATCCAGGGCCTCCTTGAGGAGTGCGTTGAATTTTTCTCTCGGCATGATCCCGGCGGAGAGCAATATCCTGGTGACTTCCGAACCGGAAATCGAAATCTCCTCGGCCTTCCTGAGTTCATACAGTTCTTCAATCAGACTCCTGGATTCATTATAAAGCCTGATAGCTTGCCTCAGATCCTGTTCCGAACAACGGACCCCGAATTTACTCGCCAGGTTTTCCTTGAAGTTGAATATTTCATCCCGATACCATTCCAGTCCGGAATCATTGACGGCATGGGGCACGGTAACCATGAATAAGTAGTCGGTGGGCAGGTGTTTTTCCCAGATTTCGTAAAGACGGCGGATCTGTTCACAGCCGTTGAGCAGACAGAATCCATTCAAAAAATCATATTCTCCGGCCAGGGCGGTTTGCAGAAGGCACCGGGAAAAGGTGCAATTGAAGCGGTGCATATAGATATCAGCCAATCCCGTTTCCTTGGTCCCCCTGGCCTCCATCCGGTAGGGAAATAAACCGGCCGCCCAGATGATCTCCTCCGGGACGTAGCCGCAGGCAAAACCGACCACCCGTCCGCCATCGGCTTTCCAATCTTTTAAATAAGGGTTTTCCCGGCGGTCGGGTAACACCATTAATTCTTCTAAGGCCTTCATGTTCCCTCCTTTAATACAAAAAGAAAGTTTCAAGATGCAAGATGCAAGTTTCAAGTATGAAAAACCTTGGGCCTTGAATCTATTTTCATGCTTCGTCGGTGCCCCATAGTGAAACGCTCCTCAAGCGAAGCGATCCTTAAACTTCTTTACTTCCTCTTCCCGAAGCTGTTTTTTAAAAAGCTTTCCTGTTACCGTCAAGGGCAGATCCCTTCTGAATTCTATCGATTTCGGGACCTCATAGGGGGCCAGTTTCTCTTTGCAGTAGGCGATCAGGTCATCGGCCGTCACCTTCCCGTTGCTCTCGTCACGGAGGACCACAAAGGCCTTAACCCGCTCGCTGCCCGGCCGGTCGGGATCAGGCAGGCCGATGGCCACGGCCTGGGCCACGGCCGGGTGTTCAAAAAGGACCTCGTCCACCGTAGTGGAATAGACCTTGTTCCCGGAGACATTGATCATGTCTTTGGAGCGATCCACCAGAAAGAAATAACCGTCTTCGTCCATACGGCATAGGTCACCGGTGGGGAGCCAGCCATCAGCCAATCCCATCCCCGGGGTCGGCCAGTAGCCCTTCATGACCTGGGGCCCCTTGATATAAAGTTCCCCGACTTCACCCTGGGGCACTTCAATGCCCACCACCGGGTCAACCAGCCTGACCTCGGTATCGACCACCGGTACTCCGATAGATCCTTTTTTTTCAAAAGGCATAAAGCCGGTGATTTTGGCAAAGCTGGAAAGGTTAAAGTGGGTCACCGGACTGGTCTCGGTCAGTCCATAGGCCTCGGTGATGGGCATTCCGGTGACCTTTTTAAAGCGGGCAGCCACTTCCGGGGGCAGGGGCGCGGCACCGGAGGTGAAGCTGGTATTGGTCCGGCCGATGGGGTAATCCAGGAGCCGCATATATTGGGTTGGAACCAAAGGGGCCATAAAGGGGCGGTTTTTTTTCAACTGGGCGGCAATGCCCTCCATATCCCTGGGATCGGGGATCATGATCATCTGCAGCCCCCAGTAAACAGAGGCCCGGATGGCCCAATGGCCATAGGAATGGAAGGCCGGGATGCCGATCAAAAGGGAGGACTTCCCGATGATCCCCTTTTCCAAAGGTCCCATGGCCCAGGGCAGGGATTGAAGGGTATTGACGGTCAGATTGTTGTGGGTCAACATGACGCCCTTGGGACGTCCGGTGGCCCCGCCGGTAAAAACCAGGAGGGCCAGATCTTCCATGGGATTGACGTCCACCTTCGGCGGCCGGGGATCGGACCGGTCGATCAGTTCCCGCAATTGAATAGATCCCGGCCTCTCGCTTAACTCTGACTGGTTGGCCGAAAAATCTTCTGCTGCCGTCAGGATGAGATCTTTAAAGCCGGTCCCGGACTGGATCGTCTGGACGACCTCTTTAAAGGACTCCAGGCATATAACGGTCCGGGCTTGGGACTGGCTGATTTCATGGGTCAGTTCCCTGGCCTTATGGAGGGGGCTGCAGGGGACATGGATGGCCCCGGTCTTCTGGATGGCAAAGTCGCAAACAACATATTGAGGGGAGGTGTTGAGAATAGTGGCCACCCGGTCCCCCGGCCTCACCCCCAGGGACCAAAGCCCGGCCGCCAACCGGTTGACCATCTCACCCAGTTCTTTATAGGGGATGACCCGGCCGCCGTATAGACAGGCCGGCCGCTGGCCGTATCTGGCCACACTCTCATCCAGAAAAGAAAACAGGGGTTTTATTGGATAGGGGGCCATTGATGAGGCCAATTCAAAAGGTCCCAGTTTATAACTCTTCAACCACGGTTTTGACTGATAAACGCTCATGCTTTTTTTATTCCCATATTAAACTGTCCCGCTTGGGGGGCGACATCACGAATCATGAAAATTGAATTATGAAGTTTTTCATACTTGAAACTTGCATCTTGCATCTTGCAACTTTATTTTCGAACAAAGCCCAGATCTTCAAGATCCAGTCGCTGCAAGGTTTTCAAGCTCGGGCGCCCCTGGTCATCCCAGCCACGATAGTGATAATAGGCATCCAGCAGCGGTTTGAGGTCGACGACCAGTCCGGCGGCCGGCCCGTCTTTCATAGGCTCTTTCAGCAACCGGCCGGGCAGGGTGTCGTCTTTGCGGGTCACCCCTTCACGGCAGTTGAAGAGCCGGGCCAGATTGAAAATCCGTTCGCCGGCTGTCCTGAATTCTTCAACGGAAAAATCCCAACCCGTGGCCTGGGCAATGACCGGCACCACGTCTTCGGCCATCAAGGCCATGCCCATGAACTTGCAGGCCCCAATGGCATCGAAGACGGTCAAGGCGTCCTCCAGGTCTTTGACCACTTTGGCCTCGGCCGGGTTCTCCTTTTGGGGGTCTTCGATGGTACTTTCCTCGACGATCAGGAAAGGGATGTCCAGAAAGGTGGGGCCCTGGACATAGGCCGTGATATGGTCTCCGCCCCGGTTGGCCGTTACAAAACCCAGTCCGGTCATCTTGGTGGCCCGGCAATCATAGGCCGGAAGCTCCAGCCCTTTGACCTGCATGGCAAAATGTTCGCTGCCCCGGCCTATTTTTTTTGCCATCCTTCGGGTGCCCTCGGCTAACAGGTCGCCCAATCCTTCCCGTCGGCTGATCCGGTGAACCATCTCGATCATGACATCGGCATCCCCGAAAGACAAAGCCAGGCCATCTGTATCCTTTAAGGTCAACAGACCCTTTTCAAAACACTCCATGGCAAAGGCGATGGTGCTTCCGGCAGATACCGTGTCCAAGCCGTATTCGTTGCACAGGATATGGGCATGGGTAATGGCCTCCAGATTGCTCACGTCGCACATAGGCCCGAAGGCCCCCACACTTTCATATTCCGGACCTTCACCTTTGCAGGCATATTTCCCGGATTTGACCTCGGACTGGCGTCCGCAGGCAATGGGGCAGCCGAAACAGGCCTTGCGCCCCGTAAGGACCTTTTCGTTGATAGCCGGGCCATTGATGGCATCGGCGTAGGTACAGGAACCGGACTGCCAGTTGCGGGTGGGCAGCCCTCCCTTGATGTTCACCAGGTCGAGGACCATATCCGTGCCGTAGACCTCCAGAGTCATCTTAAGCATGCTCTCGTTGACGAAGTTGCCGGCGATTTTGGCCGCTTCCAGGAAGGCCTTCTTGTCGGCGACCTGGATGGATTGGGAGCCGCCGGCCGCCACGGCCTTAAGCCCCTTGGCCCCCATGACGGCACCCAACCCGCAACGGCCCAAGGCCCGGTGGATATCGTTCATAATCGCAGCATAGCGGACCCGGTTTTCTCCGGCAATTCCGATGCAGGAAACATTCAGCTTGGAACCATATTCCTTTTTGAGGATTTCGGTGGTTTCGGTCACCCCCATACCCCAGAGGTGGTCAGCTTTGACCAATTCGGCCCGGCCCTCATTGATGATCAGGGCCACGGGTTTGGGGGATATCCCCTCGATAATGATTCCGTCGAAGCCGCTTTTTTTCAGGTCCAATCCAAACCGTCCCCCGGAATTGGCCGATCCCCAGAGACCGGTCAGGGGGGATTTGGCCACGGCGCTAAAGCGTCCCGAACTGGGGGAAAGGGTTCCGGTCAAGGGACCGGTCATATAAATCAGCTTGTTTTCCGGACCGAGAGGGTCGGTACCCGGCGGGACCTCCTTAAACAGATACCAGGTAGCCAAGCCGCTCCCTCCTAAAAAATATCTCGCTTCTTTTTCCGGCAAGGGCTCAACCTGGATATTTCCGGTGGATAGATCGACCCTTAAGATCTGTCCCATGAATCCATACATATTTTTTTCTCCTATTCCCGGCTGATCACGGCCTGGGCCATTCTGAGCAGCTTGATCAGATTGCCCCGGGCCTGGATTTTCCCGGTCAGAAGGGCTTTGATGGGATGAATCTGTCCGCTGGTCAGCTCGGAGAGCTGTTCAAAGCTGGCCGCCAGGTAAGCCGAAGGCCGATCCACGGCCTCGTTTTTGATCTCAAACCGGCCCTGAAGGAACAAAACCGTTACCGCCACATCGGCCCCGGTTTCCCGGACCACCAGGCTGCCCTTGATCTTGCGCACTTTTTCGTAGATGCCCGGCTTTTCCAGATTCTGATCCATCAGGGACTTAATCGTCCAGCCCAACCCGTTTAAATCCTCTCCGATGACGGTCACTTCTTCCATGGCTTTCTCCGCGAAGCTCGTTAACATGAAAATAGCTGAAAGCTGAAAGCTCAAAGTAAAAAACAATCAAATCGACAGTCTGGCGAAATCCCTTTCATGCTTCGTGGCGCCAGCCCCGGGGGCATGAAGGTTTATTACAAAAATAAATATGGTTCAAGGTCTAAGATTCAAGGTTTCCCTTTGAGCTTTGAGCTTTCAGCTTTGAGCCTTTCCCATAGTTCTCCCTAACACTCATGGATATACCCTTTCCCCAATACCTTTATTCCCGCACCCATGGCGCTGAGGAAAGTCGATCTTAAAGCATCGCTCATCAAGGCCTTCTTTACCGGTGGAAGCCGCAAAAATCCCCCCACCAGTCCCCGGGCCCATTTTTGGGTCAGGCTTTCAGGATTATCAAAAAGTTGGTTTTGGAGGGTCCCCCTTTCGAGGGTTTGCAGGATAACCCGTTCAAAAGTGGTTTCCGGATGGATCACCTTCTTGGTTCTCTTTTCCAGGGTCATGGCCTTCGTAGGGCACTTCAAGGCACAAACCCCGCAACCCAGGCAGAAGGCAGGATCTATCTCCGCCCCTTTTTTCTTTTTGGGATTGGTGGCAGAAGTTGCCGGGACCATTTGGATGGCCTGAACCGGACAGGCACGGGAACACTTGCCGCACCCATCGCACTGATCGGCCTCGATTCGGGAAATAAGGCTTGAGGTAACCAGGGTGGCGGTCAGACCGTGTTTATTGATGCCGTCCATAATGCCGCAGCAACAACCGCAGCAATGGCAGATAAACATAATCCTTTTCCGGACATTATCCGCCGAGAAGACCAGTCCCAGTTCCCTGGACCGGGCGAATATCTCCAGCATTTCGGATTTGGAGATTTCCTTGGAGAGGTTATTGCGGATGAGATAATCGGCGCCATGACCAAAGGTGGTACAGGTCGACAAAGGGACGTCGCACCGCTTTTCTCCGGTTTCCTCCTTTTTATGCCGGCAGGAACAGAGGCCCAGGGCATATTTCCCCGCCTCTTCAATGAGGCGGGTGGCCCGTTCGTAATCCAGGATTTCCACATGATCGCCCAAGGTTTCTTCATGGGGGATGGCCCTGGCCAGGGAGGTCTGCGATCCCTTGGTAAAGTTGGCCCGGTAAGGGGCCCCTTCTTCCATGTACTCATGAAAGAGGGTGGCCCAACCTTTTTTATTCAGTCCCTGGCCCGTACGCATCATGGTAAACTCGAATATGCCGACAAACAGGGGGGAAGGCATGTAACGGTATTGGCCTCCCAGAAAGACATCCATAACCAGCCCTTTGGAACACAAGGCCTCCAGGATCCTTTTCAGTTTGGCCCCTTCTATTTTGGTGATTTTTTCGACCCGCTCCAGACTCGAAAAGAGGTAGGGCATCTTCACCATGACTTCGGCTTCTTCGGGCGAGTAAAGCTCCTTCAGTATGGCATAAAAAGTTTCATTGACAGGAGCTCTGACATGGAGGTTATCGATTTTATTCCCCAAGCGGGTATAAATATCCTTTGCCGCCAGATGGCCCATAGCGCTCTCCCCCTTTAATGATTTAGCTTTTTTAAAATTCGAATACTTATCAGACAGGATTTACCGGATTACCCGGATTTTTGTGCCTTTCGACTTGTCTGCATATAAGCAAGCAGACAAGCATGGGGAAGAAAGGCGCAAACCGAATCGTCCTACCGACAAAGTCTTGCTTTCCGCAGGAAACAGATCGAAGTTGCTCAGGGTCCCACGGGGCCTGTGCAAAAAAACATGTAAATCCTGTTAATCCTGTCAAACTTCTTAATCCCCAAGATATTCGTTCTTAAAGGAACTGATGGAGTTGGCCACGGCCCGGATAAATTTGGCATTTCGCATAATCTTGGACATATCCCCCTTGAGTTTGAAGCTGCCTTTGACCACCCCTTCGATGAAGTCCTTCTCCCCTTTAACGACCGGCTTGAAGTCACTATAGGAACCGATCACAAAGAAACCGGGGGCTTTTGAAGAAGGGTCCTCAAGGATTTGGGCATCCGAACATTTACCGGAGGCCGCCTCAAGATAGACATAAACGGTTTTTTCCAGGCCGCTGCCCGGTTCTATCTGAAATATCCAGTTTCCGTTAAAATCCACTCCCCAGTTCTTTCCGGTTTCGGCAACGGCCGCATCGTTGTTCAAGGCATTTTTCCATTCGTCACACCATTCCTGCGAGGGATAAAGGGCCATAGTCTGTCCTCCTTTAATTTTTTGTATCTGTTTCCTTTTTTTTAAATTCAAATATTTTTTGACAGGATTTACCGGATTACCTGGTTTTTTGTGCCTTTCCTGTTGAAAGGCACAAACCGAATCCTCTCGCGAGCAGAAGCCTTTATTTCCGCTGGAAGCGGGTTGTGGTTGGTCAGGGTCTTCCGGAGCCTGACCAACAAAACACATAAATCCTGTTAATCCTGTCAGACTAAAAAAGATTTTCTTAAGGCTAAATCGTTACAATTATTCGTATCATTACAGGGTCTCAAGATCATACCAATAGCGGGCGTTTTCCAGGGTTTTTAACCCTTTCCCGCCCATCCAGAGTCCGATGACCTTTTGATCCCGCCAGTGCTTTTCGATATCAAACTCCCGGGCATAGCCGTAGGAACCCATGAAATCCATGGCCCGACTGCAGGCCCGTTCTACGACATTGTTGGAATACAAGGCCAATCCCCTGGTTTTGAGCAGAAACCGTTCATCCCAGGGGTCCCAGCCGTATATCTCCGGATGGTCCAGTTCCCTGGTGTAGGCCCACATCCAGGCCGAGGTGGATTCGAGGCTTATGGCTATTTCGGAAAGCATATCGGCCACCAGGCTATGCTCCTTGAGGGGTTTGCCGGCGATCACCCTTTCCGAGGTCCATTTTTTGATGATTTCATAAACGTTTTTCATGATGCCGACACACATGGCCGTAGAACCGATATTGCCCATGGTGATAGCCCGCCGCCAGTACTTGAGATCGTCTCCGGGGCCATGAAGCCGGTATCTTTTGGGCACCCGGACATGATCGAACCAGACATCGGTGTTCATATCGGCATTCATACCGCACTTCTGGTAGGGATTACCGACCGAAACCCCCGGGGAATCGGCGGGGACCAGGATCAGGGCGAAATCATTTGGATCCGAAGAACCTTTTTTCGTGGAACAGACCACAATGTAAAGATCCCCCACCTTGCCTGAGTTGGTAGGCCAGATCTTATGTCCGTTGATGACCCATTCATCGCCATCGAGTTGGGCCGTGGTCTGGATGGTTTTCCCTTTCATCCGGCCGATATTTTCTATATCGGCCCCGCTCGAGGGTTCCGTCATGGCATGGCAGCCGACGTATAATTCCTCGCCGCAGAATTTTGGTCCGAATTCCAGACACAACTCCATGTTCCGGTGGGGTTTGAGCAGGATAGGCATTAAACCCCAGATCGAACAGATACAGGCCGTACACAATCCCGAGTCGATCCTGGCCAGCTCCTCGCAAATAACACTGGTCAGGGCCATGGGCTCCGGCATGTCCGTACCCCCGGCCTCAGCCGGAAAGAAAGCGGCATTAATGCCCAGATCAACCAGAACCTCCTTCATTACCGGCTCAACCAGTTTATGCTCCCGCCAGTCCTCATCGATCTGTTGTCGGAGGGGCATATATCTTTCATCCCCCCAACGCCTGAGCACCCGGCCGAGATCCGATACGAAATCAGAAACCCACTCTTTCGGCCTGATAAAATCATCGATATTCGGCATCCTTTTTCTCTCCTTTCATTTGAGAGTTGACTACCTCAATGGCCTTCCTTCTGCCGCCGGCCCCCATAACCCTTGATCCATCGAAAAGGCTTTTTTTATTCGAGCCGGATTATCATTGAAAAAAATGGTTTTGAAAATCCGTAAAACTATGTATTTTGAGCTGGGGTAGATATGTAGTTTTCCATAGGTCGGCTATCCAGGATATTTTCCCGATGACCGGAAATTTTTAAATCGTTGGACTCTCGGAAGGCAGAGGGATGAACGACAGGAATACTGGAGGAGAAGTAGTAAAAACCCCTATATCAAATGAGCCTCTTTCAAAAGTCTATTCTTTATTAAATAGGTTAGGCATCTTGCCTGACAATAGGTTGAAATCAATGAATGTCAGCCGAGACGGCTGACCTATTAAATAAAAAATTCCTATTATAGGGACTTTTGCAAAAGGCTCAAATATTTATGGAGAACGGATATGGAAATCAGGGAGCTTAAGCCATCGGAATTGAGCCAACTTCTGCAACTTTACGAACATCTCCACGAAGGAGACGATCCATTACCGTCCGAAGAGGTTCTGAAGAAGGTTTGGGAACAAATCCGGAAAGATGAGAACCACAAGATCTTTGGTGTCTTCACAAACGGCGATCTTGTCTCCTCATGTGTGCTTTGTGTTATCCCAAACCTGACCCGGGGCTGCCTGCCTTACGGCTTAATCGAAAATGTAGTGACCCATGAGAACTACCGAAAACGCGGGCATGGAAAGGCCGTTTTGCATCATGCCCTTAATTATGCCTGGTCTAAAGGCTGTTATAAGGTCATGTTGCTTACGGGTCGAAAGGATGAATCCACCTACCGCTTCTATGAATCCGTGGGATTTGCCAGAAATGCCAAACAGGCCTTCCTGGCCAAACCGCGTCCTGATGAACAATGAGCGGTTTTGATGATTTGTTACGCTTTTGTGTGGGTCGTGGTTATTTCCGCTAACAGTCTGTTTCCATTTCCGGTAATACGAGTTCTGATAACCAGAATATTTCGCCCCCTGCGGACAAATCGGGCCTCAGCCTTAATTTCTCCATCCTTTTGATTGCCAACCAGCGTCGTGTGGAGATCAATTGCTAAGGGGAACCCCTTCCCGTCATCCCCGATTGTTTGCCCCTCGATTGCAAGCACAGAGGCGGTAACATCTGCCAGCCATATCATCGCGCCGGCTTGAACCGTACCAAAAGGGTTGAGGATGCCCGGGGTAACCGGCATACGGCTGATTACGTAATCCGTATTTCGTTCCTCAATAAAAAATTCGATATTCCCGGCTCTTTTAGCAGAATTAATGTGTTCTTGAAGTTTATTCATTGGATTATTGAATGCCGCCACCAAGCCCTCACCGATATCAAAGGTTTCTTTCCAGGTTAATGGTTTTGGAAGGGCTAAATCGGTTCGCGCTAAAGAAATGGGTCAGTTTGGAATCATCCCGATCGACCAGGGTGTTTACTTTCCGAACGCCGAGACTTTTCAAATGATCCATAAATTCATTAATCAACTGTTCACCGATACCCTTATGCCGATAATGGGGATCAACGCCGAGGGTATCCAGGGTTGCTTGTTCCTGGAAAATACCAAATTCTCCCATATAGAGTTCCCCCATTACAAACCCCACCACCGTTCCATCTTCCTCGGCCACCAGCGACGTGGGCAAATATTCTTTGGATTTAAAAAGCCTTTCAAACTTCATTTCGTAGTACCCCGGCCGGGAAGCCTTGAGGACTTTCTCGTCAATCCCAACCACTGCGTCAAAATCTTCAACCTTCATGAGTCTAATTTTAATGGTGCTCTCATTCATGGGGACTCCTTTCTCTTTAGGGTCATATCTTGAAATCCAACGCCCCCGTTTCACCTGTGTGTCGTTTCATCGGGTGCAAGCGGTTGTTCGGCCATATTATTTGTTGTCACTGTTTTCCTCGTTCTCCGGCGTTGTCGTTGGCCCGTAATCGCTCCTCGGGCGACAACCTTAAAAACATGGCGACCAACCCCTTATCTACACCGGACTGGCCAGCATCCTTTGTTTCGTTAGACATCTATGACCCTATTTCAATTGGAGAAGAAGCAGCGACTCCATCTCTTCAGGAGTTGACTTATGGTTTATCAAACCTCTTAGATTCTCTATAACCCATTATAAATGATAAATATTATCTTGACAAATATTTTAAAACAGTCGCGTTTTGATGAACCCGTAAATATCGTCACCCCGGTGTAAACCGGGGTCCAGGAAATTATAACCGGCTAAAAACACTGGATTCCCGTTTTCACGGGAATGACGTAAATCGGCGCTTTTGGACTTTTTACGAACGCATCAACATTGACTTTTTCTTTATTTTTTCGCCTGGTCTTGGGGGAAATTGCTTTGGCAAATTCCAGAACAACATCCTTTTGAGTCGACTGATCCGGAACAGCTTTGAGCCGAGGAGCAGATAACCCTGTTGTCGGCAAAACAAGCAATTTGTTTCTTGGCCTCGGCATCTATGCCATACTCGGGATAATTCAAACGAAAAGTCGGCAATTTATAGCTGTAGGCCATTCCCAATCTATCAAGATAATAAGCATTTGGTTTGGCCTTATTTAAATAACAAGAATCCCAATGTGAAACAAAGCCGTTTTTCTCGCAAAGATGGCCGTAGGAGATCAAATTGTTTTCTGCCAACTTTTGTGATAATGGTGAAAGCAGGTAAGATTGGGAAAAATCCTTTACCCCGCGACCTTGTTGGGAGAGAGAAATTGCATCGAGAGCAAATTCTTCCACGTTTTCTTCAATCCCGATAGCTACGCTTTTTGAAACCTTACTCTGCAGAGCTTTAAACAAAGCATGGGATTTTTTGGTACTACTCTTAACTACATGCGCATCCAGGTGGACCGCATCGATATCAAAATAATTTACGACTTTAGAGACCCTGTCCGTAAATTCATTTATCCAGACAGGATTTGATTGATCCATGGCGACAAAGGGATAGGTCCAGAAATCTGTTATAAGAATGCAGTTGTTTATTTGGTACTCGACTTTATTCCAATCAATATTCTGCGAGGCGCTGAATTTTAATTGATTTACGCCTTTATTAAAAAAGAAAGTGTAAGGATAAGTATATTCATTATTATCTAGTTTGGCAGATAATGTGCGATCATTAACGCTAAAGCTAATATCTGCTTTTCCACTGTAACTAATGGAAACATTGCATTCTGTGGCAGGCGTATCAGGATCGGTGGGAATACTCGGAGAGTTTATTGTTTCAGCGTTGGAGATGCCTCGTAAAACTGGCTGCTTTCCTGAATCATAGGAAAGCTTATTACTGCAATCCATAGCACCGCACCAGCCCGGACCTAAAAAATATTGCTTAAAATTTTCAAAGCTCGGCAAATAAGGATCATAGGCTGCGGGGTCAGTATGTATCATTATTCTATGGCCCTTGGCATGAATAGTATCAATCATTTCCTTGAATTTTACCACGCCACCGAGCTTCTCAGAAGGATCATACTCGGGGTAATGGCCGTCGTAATTATAATTCCATCCCGGAATATAAAATAGAGTTGTCGGAGGCTTTAAGGCTTCCATTTTGTTTACAAGATCAATCACGTTCTGATAATTATTGGCAATCTTTCCGTCCGGCAAAAGCATATCTATAGTTATAACCATTTTTATATTCTTTAACCAAAAAGGCTTGTCAGGTATATTAAATGCCTGCTTCATCCATATCTTATAGTCATTAACCGCAAAATCCATCGAATCAAAAGCATCAATATATAGAGTGGCATTTGAATCCCACTGATATGAAAAGGTAAAGTTGGTCGCAGATTTGGAAACTTCTATGTTTGGATAAAAATTTAAGTTAGTCGACTTCGTAGTTACTCTTACCAATTTTTTATTAATTTTTATCAAGGCTAACTGATAGACTAATGGTCCCGAATATTGACCCTGGTTTGGACTCGAATTACTAATTAGTGTCGCGGCATTAAAACCATCTGGCAAATGAATTTCGCTTTCTAACGGCAAAATTAAAGACAATTTTGGACCTTGTATTGGATTCTTTCCTTCTTTTATCGTCCCTGTATTGTTGGATGCCCTCGTCTGATTTTCAGCAGAGAGTGTTATAGTAATTCCATTGCCTCCATTTATGGCGGGCCGGCTTTCTGAATCCAAGGTAAAAGGTATAACCAGGCTATCATAAATAAATTTGTTTGATTCTACTGTCCAGGAAGATGAATTTGGTTGCCATCCGCTCATCATTATTCCAAGATCTCTGGTATATTTAGTGGAAGAGGCTGAAATATTCTGCGAGTAAGAAACAAATGCGGAAGTTGGCTGGGACAGCAAATTTAGCAAAAATAAGATAAATAGAAATATATATAGCCAGTATTTCATAATTTAAAAATTCAATTTGTACTTCTTTCCATTAATGTCCGGTTAAAATCCATGTGAAATTAACTGGATTTGAACTGGAGGCGGTGACGGGTTAGGGTTATTGACTGTCCTTTTCTCATTTGTCCTGGGTCACCCTCAAAAGCCGGTTTATTATAACCAGGCTTTTCTTGGTGTCCACAATTACTCTACCAGGCCAGCGAGTCAATTGACCGGCAGCTTAACTGTTTCCGTGTCCAATTGCATGTTA
>CAZVHO010000088.1:0-21938 GCA_964627515.1 uncultured Thermodesulfobacteriota bacterium
ACATAATCCGGAGCTTCACATAACACGTCTTATGTTGAGCTCAACATAAAATATGATTAAACGTTTGCCAATTGCGGGATTACTGACATATTTCGGATGGTCAATCCCGCTGTGATTACGGCCTTTCCGAGTTTGGTAAGGTAGTACTTGTAAGTTCGCCCGACTTTGCGAATGAGGCCATGGACATGGAGTCTTTTCAGGATTCTGGTCATCGCGCCGGTGTTTATTTCCGGAACATGTCTGCGCAGGGACTTGTTCTGAAGTCCGTTGATGTTGAACTCGCCACGGGCCAGGACTTCAAATAGTTTGAAATCGTCGTCGCTGAAGAGATTAAACCCTTTGTAGGAACGGGCGTCGGTTTCCACGGGTTTTGAGATTCTTTCGAGATTTTTGATGCCTTGGCTCTGGTCATCGAACGTGGATATGAATTCAAGATAGCGGCGGTTAGAAGCCTTGAAGATCGCCGTGAGTTCAAACAGGCTGTAGATGTTTTTCTTCATGGGCGCGTTCTTGTGAACGGGATCTCCGGTTCGCGACTGGACTTCCCGATAGTGCTTGAACTCCGAGACGTCGTTGGTCGTGGTCTCGATCCGGAGGATGCTCCAGAACTTGTCGTACATCTTGATGGAAGAAGCGCCCATATGGTGCTTGATCCGTGTTCCCTGAATGCGGGTGTTGAAATTTTTCCTTATGTCGCCCTGGTAGTTGCCGTGAAGCTTCCGGCCCAAGAAGGTGGCGATATTCTCCGGTTTCACGGAGTGAATAGCGGTTCGGACGATTTGATCATACGAGACGCGAAGGTCTGATTGTCTCTTGAAAATAATATTGGTGGCATATCTCACCTGCATGGTGCTCCAGTGATAGGTAAGGCCGTACTCTTGAAAGACGGGGCGGTATTTCCAGGCGAAGCCATCCAGGGTTCGGTGTAAATCGGAGACCTTAATGCTGTCGGAAAGTTCCTGAGCCTTGGAAAAATTGTCGATAGAAAGAAAGGGGTTCTCCCGAAGAACATAGGAAATCTGGCGTTTGGTCAGTTTCGTCGCCAGCCAATTATGACCGTTTATATAGAACTGGAGCCGGAACGGCGCCCAGGTGGGAATGCGGAGATAGCATAGGCCGAACGTTTTGTCGATGAAGTAGAAGTAATAGTGCAGGCACTTGCCGGAATCATACTTGAGATAGGTCTTTTCGGTTTTCTTGTCGTACCAGGGCTTGTAGCTCGTGCAGGCTTCCAAGGCCGAGAAGATATAAACAAGACCGGGTTGTTCGCCACGTGTTTTGATGATGTCTTTAATCCGGGGGCATAAAGAAATGCCGTCATCCCCTGATCATAGCACCAGCCGGGCAGTGTGCCATGCATAATCATGCAGTCATAGCAGGATAGCGTACCGGAAATTTGATCTGGGTAGCGTTCAGAAATCATCATATCGACCTCCATGACTACAGAGAGTACGGGATCATTGTAGCATGGTATTTATAAAACTTTTTGGTTCCGGCTTGTCCGGGTTAGGAAAGTAAGGAAAAATTGATGGCTTCATATATGTCGTGAATGATAAACTTCCGGTAGGAGGAACGGATTATGAAAGGTATAGACGTTGCACTACAAGGAGTAAGTAAGGTTTTTTACTGGATTTCGGGCATTAGCCTTATCTTTCTCATGGTGCTTACGGTATCAGATGTCGGGATGAGGGTATTTTATGAGCCTATAGCAGGCGTTTACGATCTTACGCTCATCCTGGCAGGAATCATTGTTAGCTTTGCTATTCCTTACGCCACACGAATGAGGATGCATGTTAGAATGGATTTTCTTGTTAACTGCATCGCTCCAATTATCAGGAAGTCTCTTAGTGTACTTACTCGTTGCTTGGGGACATTGTTTTTTCTCCTGGTTGGCTGGAACATCATAGTATATGGAATGAGGCTGTATGAGACAAAAGAAGTCTCTCCTACGATGCATATACCACTTTATCCATTAGTTCTTAGTATGGGAGGAGTTTGGCTGTTCAACTGCCTGATTATTTTGTACCAGCTATTTATGGTTCTTAGCGGAAAGGAGGAATTATGAGTATCTCATTGATAGCAATCCTATATACCCTTTTACTGTTTGCAGGATTTTGTGCAGGATTTGAGATTGCATTTTCCATGGGTTTATTTGGATTGTTTGGATTTGCTCATGTCATGGGGATAGGGCCTGCATTAAATCTTGTTGCCATTGACATTTACAATACTTTTGTAAATTATGGACTTACGGTCATTCCTCTATTTCTTCTTATGGGAGCAATTGGTGCGAACGCTGGGATTGCGAAGCGATTGTATGATTGCTCCTATAAATTTCTTGGGCACATTCCTGGAGGTCTTGCTATCTCTACAATTGTCGGAGCTGTGTTGTTCAAAGCAGTATGCGGATCAACCACTGCAACGGCCGCCACCTTTGCGGCAATAGCCATCCCCGAAATGGAAAGGTACAAGTATGGAAAATCGTTTTCTACTGGAACGGTCGCAACAGTTGGAACTTTGGGGGTTCTCTTGCCACCAAGTGTTGCCTTAATCATTTACGGAATTATTAGCGACCAGTCCATCGCAAAACTTTTCTTAGCAGGTATTCTTCCCGGGTTACTGGTCGCTGCAAGTTTTGCTTTGACTATATTCGTGTGGTGCAAAATCGATCCTTCAGCAGGGCCAAAGGGAGAGAGATCCACTTGGAGGGAGAGATTCAGGACAATTCCGTCAATTCTTCCTATTGCTATCGTTTTCCTTCTTGTAGTGGGGGGGATAATTATGGGTTACTTTACGCCAACCGAAGCAGGAAGTGTCGGGACATTCGCTATCATCGTATATTCATTGGCGGTGAAAGATATCAACTTTAGGGGAATTATCAATGCAGTCTTAGATTCAATTGGAGTTGCATGCATGATTCTTTTACTTATTGCAGGGGCAACAATCTTCGGTCACTTTTTCGCGGCCACTAATATTCCCTTTGTTCTTGCCGATTGGTTGATGAGTCTGCCTTTTTCCAAAGAAGTGATTATGCTCATGATCATGCTGATATACCTGATTGGGGGTACAATTATTGAAGATTTGGCGTTTGTTATTCTATGTACCCCCATCTTCATACCTGTGGTTACCAAATTAGGTTATGACTTAACTTGGTTTGGTATAATGGTCATGGTTATTTTAATGATTGGCATTGTAATCCCTCCGATTGCGATGAATATTTTTGTGGTGTCGTCAATATCAAAAATACCTCAAAATATCATATACAAGGGAATCTATCCTTACCTTGCCGGAATGGTTGTCTGCTTGATTGTTTTGTTGTTTTTCCCCCAGATTACGTTATGGTTACCAAATTTGTTTATGAAATGAGAAAATTATGACGTCGTTAATGTGAAGGTGAATCTTAATGGGTACTAAAGAAATGGCCCGCACCCTGAGGTTCCTTAAAGCGAACGGTTTTGATACCCATTTTGCACAGACTGGGTCAGAAGCTAAAGAAAAAATGCTTGAATTAATACCACGGAATGCCATGGTAGGCGTTGCCGATTCAGCAACTCTGCGGCAAATAGGTGTTCTTGAAGCACTGGTGCATAGAGGCAGTGAAATTATTAATCCTTTTGTGCCGGAGATGACAACTGGGATAGAAAAGGATTCCACCAAACGAAGGGAATTTATAGGCATGATGAGAAAGACTTTCGGGGCTGATGTTTTCATTACCGGTAGTAATGCTGTTACAATGGACGGAAACATTGTCAATGTTGATCGTAATGGAAATAGAGTTGCAGGTATGATTTTTGCGGCACCCAGAGTCATTTTAGCCATTGGCAGAAATAAGATTGTGAAGGATGTGAATGCAGCTATCGATCGCATTAAGAACGTTTGGGCCCCAGCACATACGAAACAAAAAGGTCATGGTTCCCCCGAAGATATCGATATCGGATTTGATGGGTAGAGTAAAAGGGGAGACATCGATGAAAATGTTTAACCAATTTCGGAGGAAATAAACAGCTATGTCAAAAAGATTAATACTCAAAGAACTGTCCCGCTACAACACCGGTATTTATGCGGACATCATTTACCGGAACGCCCTGCTCTATACCGACGAGTTGGCCATCAAATGCGGCAGAGAGTCAATAACCTTTGGAGCGTTCAACACCCGTGTCAACGCCCTGATTCGCGCTTTGCAGTCCCTGGGAATGAAAAAAGGCGATGTGCTGGGCATCCTTTCATGGAACTGTCTCGAATATGCCGAGGTCTACGGCGCCGGAATGAAGTTTGGCTTCATCTCCTCACCCTTTAATCCAAGGCTGCTGGATGATGAGTTGGATTACCTGATAAACTACTCCGAGTGCCATACGCTTTTTGTTGGGCCGGAACTTATCGATCTTGTGCTCCGTCTGCGGCCGCGTCTCTTGAAGGTCAGAAATTTCATCGTCTTCGGGAACGATAATGTGCCCGAAATGACTTCCCATAGCCAACTTATTGAGACTTTCCCCAAAGAAGAGCCGGATGTGGATGTTCGGGAAGACGACCCGGTGTTCCTCTTTTATACCAGCGGGACAACCGGCCTTCCCCGGGCGGCCCTTTACACCTTTGACCGGGCAATGGACGACACCAAACGGTTCGCCATTGCCTTGTGCCTGGAGCAGGGAGATAAACATATCCAGATTATGCCCCTCTTCCATGTGGGGGGAACGAAGAATTTCTGGGGTTATTTCTTTGTTGGCGGCAGCAACGTAATCATGCCCCAAATATCCTTCGATCCTCGGGCGACCCTCCAGGCCATTGAAGAAGAGAAGGCCACGGACATCCATATCGTCCCCACCCACTTGGCTGCCTTTCTGGCACTGCCGGATGTCGATACGTTTGACCTCTCCAGTCTCAAGCGCATGTTTTACGCCGCCTCCCCTATGCCTGTTGAGCTTCTGAGACAAGGGATGGAAAAGTGGGGTCCCATTTTCCTGCAATTCTACGGAGGCACTGAAAGCGGACCGAATGTCACACTCCTGTCGAAAAAACAGCATGATGTTGTCAACCGCTCCCCTGAAGAACAGAAGATCCTCGCCTCCTGCGGTTTTCCACATATTGGCGTCCATGTCCGGATCGTCGACGATGATAATCAGGATGTGGCACCCGACGCGATCGGTGAGATCATCGTCCAAAGCAAGGCCATCCCGAGGGAATGGTGGCAAAGACCGGAAGAGACCGCCAAGACCTTCGCCGGCGGCTGGGTGCACACCGGCGATATGGGACGCTACGATGAGAAAGGCTACATCTACATTGTGGACCGAAAAAAAGACATGATCATCACCGGGGGGGAAAACGTCTACCCCCGGGAGGTGGAGGAGGTCCTCTACCGGCATCCGGCCATTCAGGAGGCGGCCGTCTTCGGCATTCCCGACGACTACTGGGTGGAAAAGGTCCAGGCCGCTGTGGTCTTAAAAGAAGGAATGAAAGCAACGGCCGAAGAGATCATGGAATTTTGCAAAGCCTCACTGGCCCGCTATAAGGCGCCCAAATCAGTGGAGTTCATGACGGCCCTTCCCAAGACCGCGTCTGGCAAGATACTTAAACGGGAGTTGCGGGACAAGCATTATGCAGGAAAGGGGAGGAAGGTGTAAAAGCGCCTAAATAGACCGCATGAAGATACGGATCAAAACCTTTATTCATATTCCGGAAATACCCCCGGAGATTGAGATGGAGCCCGGGTCCTTGAATGACCTGCTCGTCCGTCTTTTTAGCCATTCGCACTTTGCCGGGCAGGTCAAGGACCCCAAGACCGGGGAACTGGCCCTGGAGGACCTTTTCGAGGTCCGCTTAAACAATGTACCGTTTTACTCTCTCTCGAAAGGTTTGAAAACCGAATTAAAAGAAGGTGACCAATTAACCGTATCATTGATCCTTCTGGGGGGTGGATAGATTCTTAAATTCCCGCGCTGAGAATTTATCTCTAATTTTTTTTAAAAATCCAGGTAATCCTGTAAATCCTGTCTAAAGGAGAAACTTCCTATGCAATTCCCGTTTACCAAAGATCAAATGGAGTTCCGCACCCACATCGCCCGCTGGGTGGACGAACGATTGGTGCCGGTGGCTGATGAGATGGACCGTCGCAACGAGTTTCCCAGGGAACTTTTCCGCGAGTTGGGAGAATTGGGTTATTACGGCATCCATTACCCGGAGGAGTACGGCGGCAGCGGCCTGGACAGTCCCAATGTCTATTACACCAT
Source organism: uncultured Thermodesulfobacteriota bacterium (assembly GCA_964627515.1). Taxonomy (GTDB): domain Bacteria; phylum Desulfobacterota; class RBG-13-43-22; order RBG-13-43-22; family RBG-13-43-22; genus RBG-13-43-22. The sequence continues at coordinate 6,222 of CAZVHO010000088.1, forward strand.
TTTTCTTGAGGAGCTGTCCCGGGGCTCCATGGGGCTGTCCACCCCGGTGTGCATGCATGCCTCCACGGCCACCCACACCATTTACAAATGGGGGAGCGAAGCCTTGAAACAGAAATACCTGGTGCCGGCCATCAAAGGGGAGATGGTGGGGGCCTTCGCTATAACTGAGCCCAATTCAGGGTCCGACGCGGCCTCCATCCGAACCAGGGCCGAACGCCGGGGCGACCACTATGTGCTTAACGGCAGCAAAATATTCATCAGCAATGGTACCTTCGCTGATTTTATCACCGTGGCCGCCAAGACCGATCCGTCTAAGGGACTCAAAGGGATTTCCTTGTTCCTGGTGGACACCAAGATGCCCGGTTTCTCGGTGACCCGTAAGTTGGACAAGTTTACCACCCACTGCGCCGATACCAATGAACTGGTTTTCGAAGATGTCCAGGTGCCCCTGGAATATCGCCTGGGTGATGAGAACACGGGCTTTATCAACGCCTATCTGTCCCTGACCGTTGACCGCATCTTTACGGCCGCCCAGGCCCTCGGCATAGGACGAGCCGCCTATGAGGCCGCTTTCAAGTATGCCCGGGAGCGGGAGCAGTTTGGCCAGCCCATCGGCAAGTTCCAGGCCGTGCAGTTCAAACTGGTGGACATGCTGACCATCCTGGAGCAGGCCGAGCTTTACGTCTACCATGCGGCGGCCATGGCCGACCGCGGCGAGCCCATCACCCGAGAAGCGGCCATGGCCAAGATTATCGCCGCCGACGGGGTCAACCTGATCTGTCAGAAGGCCGTGAACATCTTCGGCGGCTACGGCCTGATGACCGAGTTCCCTATCCAACGGTACCTGCGGGACTCCTATTTCCCTATGATCGGTGGAGGTACCAGCGACATTATGCGTATTGTGGCCGCCCGTCAACTGGGGTTTTAGCCGTTTAAGCAATTGTCAGATCTTGGCCGGCCGCCCCGGCCGCCTGTATGGACGTCGGCAACTCATGGACCATATCTATCCGGATGAACGGATCGTCAACGACCGGACCATCGACAGCCACATCAAAAAACTGCGGAAAAAAAAGCCGCCGCCAGTCCCAACCAGTCCTTTATCCTTTCCGTTTACGGGGTAGGGTATAAGTTTGATGCGGGGTAGCCGGAGATCTTCAGGTATCCAGAAATGCTATGGTTTTCTTTCCCTATCCCTCCGGCAGGCATCTTTTCCCGACCCTGGCCGGAGCAAGCTTAAAGCAGAACGTTTTATATCTCGCCGATCACGGAAACAAAGGCCTATATCACCTGGGGATCAAATTGGGTATTGGCCCCGGCCTTTAATTTTTCCATGGCCTCTTCCCCGCCCATAGCCGCACGGTAGGGGCGGTCAGTGGTTAAGGCATCGTACACATCGGCTACGGCGATGATCCTGGCCCCTAAAGGGATTTCTAGTCCTTTCAATCCGTCCGGGTACCCGGCACCGTCAAAGCGTTCGTGGTGCCCCCGGATCAAGGGCAGAATAGAATCGAAGCTTCTGACCATGCCCAAGATGCGGGTGGCCAACCCGGGATGGGTCTTCATGTGCTCGGTCTTCTCTTGATCCAGAGGACCTGGAAAGTTTAAGACATCCTCCCGTATTCCAATTTTTCCGATATCGTGAAGAATGGCCGCATAATATACGGACTTGGTTTCTATTTCCGCAAGCCCCATCGCTTTGGCTGTGGCCAGGGCATAGTGGCTGACATGATCGGAATGGCCCCGGGTATAGGGATCACGGGCATCAACAGCCTCGGCCAGGGAAAGAATGGTCTCCAGGAAAAGGGCCTCCTGTTCGGCATACAAGCGATCCAGTTTCAAGGCCATTTCTTGAATGCCCTCACCGATATGCCCCAACTCATCCCGGCTGTCCAGATAGCCGCCAGCTTATTCTGGATGTCCTGGGGCGTAATGTTATAGCCGGCCGGCTTATCGGAGAAATCCAGTTTGACCCCGTCGCCAACGGCCCATTCCAGGGGGAACTGGTCTATGGTCTGGGCCGGCTGGCCTTCATCCTGGGTGGGATGAAAGTGCCACGGGGCGTCCATATGGGTTCCGGCATGGGTGGAAACCTCCAGGAGTTCGACGGCCCACCCAAGCCCTCCGGGGAGGTCGTTATCGGTAAGTCCGGGATAAAAGGCCTGCATAGTCGAGGCCCCCATCTTGTGGTCCATATAGGTGATCTTCGGGATCATAACGGGCGGATCACTGGGTAATCCCTGTTCAATAGCAATGGATAGATCGATAAACCGTCGCATACTCCCTCCTTGTAAGATGTTGTTAAGACGATAGTGACTGTTTGCTCCAAGGTTGTCAAATTTATCACCTGAAAGTCAACTAAAAAATCAAGGAGAAAAACAAAAATACCGTCTTAAGCCGAACGGAAAAGTATTGCTGTTTTTTTTCGCAGAGAAGGAGGGCCAGGGATGAACGGGATCTGCAAACCTCTCAGGAATGTTGGATGGACCCCAACATCGGGCGCATCCCTAAAACGGTGAAGGATCCTCAGGCGCGTCGGTCCGGATAAGGGCGAGGCTGGGGAAAGACCGGTGGAGCGGAATCTCGGGTGAAGGATATATTGGAATTGAAATGAGGTGGGGAAAAGTGGTTGTGCTGTATTGTGATGAGGATGTTTTAACTTTAATTGACGCTTTGAAAAAAAAGGCTTGACAAGCCTAATAGAACTTTATATTTAAAGAGCGAGCGCTTGTTCTTTGTGTTGGTATAGGGTGAATGAATAGAAAGTTAAACAACGTATAATAGGGAGGAGCTGGAAATGATTGAGACTTCGAAGGCATGGAAAGATCCGCGTATTCCCGATAGTGACCAATACATACTTCGATATGTGCTTGACCGACGTTCGGAGGAAATTCCCACTAAAACGTTTGTGAGGTTCGAAGATGGTGGTGAATGGAGTTACCGCGAGGTTTGGGAACGCACCCGCCGGCTGGCTTCGGGCCTTCAGTCGCTCGGAGTAAAGCAAGGCGATTACGTCATAGTCTGGTTGCCGCAAGGAATCGAGACCGTGCTGCTTTTCTTTGCAATAAACTACCTCGGCGCCGTTTATGTCCCGATTAATGAAGGGTATAAGGGGGGGATACTCCAACACGTTTTAGGGGTGGTGAATGCGACCATTATGGTAGCCCATAGCGAATTCTTCCCGCGATTGAAGGATATTCAGAAACCGGGATTACAGACTATTATCTCGGTCACTGGGGATAGCCCGCAAATGGAAGGGGTTACGGTCATTGATTTCAATGCCGTCGCCAATGGGTCCGGGACTTTGATGCCACTGAAACAGCCAATCAAAGGTTGGGACACCCAGGCGATTATTTTCACCTCTGGGACTACCGGGGCCTCGAAAGGGGTTATCCTGTCTTATCTTCAAACCTTTTCCATGAACGAGCCATACTCCTATATAACAGCAGAAGACCGATACCTGGCCACCCTGCCGATGTTTCACGTCGGCGGCATTGGGATTTGCCTAACCATGCTAAACGCAGGAGGGTCGATTGCTCTGATCAAGGGGTTCAATACAAAGACGTTTTGGGAAATGGTGCGATCCACCGAAACGACCGTAGCCTTTATGCTGGGAGCGATGGCCCAGTTTGTGGCCAAGTTACCTCCCACCCCCAATGATGCAGACAACCCGCTCCGTATCATGATAGTGGTCCCGATGATCGATGATGTGGAAATCTTTTCCGGGCGGTTCGGGGTCTCCGTTTACACGATTTACCATCAGACTGAGATATCCACACCGTTAGCCTCGGGTCCGAACCCGGTGAAAAAGGGGACCTGCGGCCGTCTGCGTCCCGGAGTGGAAGGGAGGCTCGTAGACGAAAACGATTGCGAAGCGCCCACAGGAGAAGTCGGAGAACTCATCGTACGAACGGATCGCCCATGGGCAATGAATAAAGGCTATGCGAATAATTTTGAGGCCACGGCCAATGCCTGGAGAAACGGATGGTTTCACACCGGAGACGCCTTTCGGAGAGACGCAGACGGAGACTTCTTTTTTGTCGATCGTCTTAAAGACGCCATTCGTCGCCGGGGAGAAAATATCTCCTCCATGGAGGTGGAAAAGGAAGTCATTGCCCATCCCGATGTTCAGGAGGCGGCGGTGGTGGCCGTTCCGAGTGAATATAGTGAGGATGATGTCATGGCAGTGGTCGCCCCGATCCCCGGTCATGAAATCGATCCGATACGATTAATTCATTTTCTGCGAGATCGGCTTCCTCATTTCATGATTCCACGCTACATACGGTTACTCCCCGAACTTCCCAAAACGGCTACCGCCAAGGTCCAGAAAAATCTCCTGCGACAGGCTGGAATAACTTCTGACACCTGGGACCGGGAGGCAGCCGGTATTAAAATTAAAAAAGAGCGATTAAGGTAAAACATCCGATAAAGAAGGATTACGATGAAAAAGGTTGGTAAAGGATTTTTGCTGGTTGGTTGTCTGTTTTTCCTTTTATCCCTGGCGGCCTTCGGGTCATCCAAGGCTCTGGCGGCGAATGCCAAATTTGAGGTCGGCAAAATGGGGGACATGTCCGACTTCGACCCCAACAACCCGGCGGTAACCGGTGGGGACACCATCAAGATCGCCATGGTCGCCTCTTTTTCCGGACCGGCGGCCTTCGTGGGACAGATGTTTTACCTTTCCGCCGCCTGGGTGGCCCATGACATCAACAAGCGGGGAGGCCTGTTGGTGGACGGCAAAAAAAAGCTGGTCCAAGTCATCAAAGCCGATCACATGTCCAAACCGGATCAGACCAAGAAGATCTGTGAGCGGATGGTCCTCCAAGAGAAGGTCCATGTCCTGTTGGGCACCAACGGCAGCCATCTCATGAAAATCATCAATGAGACGGCCAATAAATATAAGGTCATCGCCCAGAATTTCACAGCGTTGACCGACGACCTCATGGACGCCCAGAACTTCAGCCGTTATGACTTCATGTCCACTTACTCGACCGAGCAGATCGGTCGGGCCTTTGCCTATTATTACGGACAGGTCCGGAAAAAAGAGAAAAAATTTTATATCCTCTGCCAGGATTACATGTTCGGCCATTCCATGGCCGCCGGGTTTAAACATGGTTTGAAGGAATATTATCCCGGGGCCGAGATCGTCGGCGAGGATTACCACAAGCTGTTTCTGACCGATTTTGCCCCTTACCTGACCAAAATCAAGGCCTCCGGGGCCGAGGTGATTTATACCGGGGACTGGATCCCGGATGCAGCCAACTTAGTCAAACAGGCCCGGCAAATGGGGATCAAACAGCCATTCGCCCACTTATTCCTCGACGAGGCCAACTTCCTTGCCGATGTCGGCGTGGAGGGTTCAAAAGGATTAACGGTCCTGAACGCCTTCGGAACGGAAGGCCCCTGGTTGAAAACACCGGATCAGATCAAATTCTATAAGATCTGGAACGAGTTGTGGAAGAACAAGTGGAAGGCCCCTTATAACACACCCATTTTCGAATACCCGATCGGCGCCGTGGGCTATTGGGCCTCCCAGTATTATTGGCTCTTAAGCGTCATCGAGCGGGCCGGGAGTACGGATCCGGAAAAGATCATCAAGGTCTGGGAAAACGATAGTTTTCAGGATATAACCGGGAAAGTCTATAAGATGCGGGCCTGTGACCACAAGGCCATCTCCGATCTGCTGATCATCGAATTCGTCCCACCCGAACAGCAGAAGGTCTCTTTCAATATCGCCCCCTATTACTGGTATAAAAATTTCTCTTATTACGGCCCATCCACCAAGATCCCGGCAGAAAAAGCCCTGCCCTTTATGGATAAGGAGTTGGATCGCTGTAAAGGAAAGAGTCCGGCAGGACAGTAAGTTATATAAAAGAGAAGGGGCCGGGCAAAGCCCCTTCCCGCACCATAATTCAATTTGAAAATGATAAGGAGGGTATTATGAGTGGAAAGCTAAGATTCTGTTTGGTGGTCGTGGTTGGGTTTGTGGGGGCATTCCTGTCAACTACTTCGGGAGCTCAGGAAAAGGTAACCAAATTGCGATTTGCCAGTTGGTTTCCTGCGAACAGCGCCTATGTGGCCCTACATGAAGAGTGGTGCAGAGACGTCGAGAAAAGAACAGGTGGAAGAGTTAAAATCACGGTTTATCCCGGACAGACTCTGACTCCGGTAGCGCAGGCTTATGATAGTATGGTGCGGGGCAGCTTTGACATAGGCACGGGCGTCCTGGCCTATAGTCCAGGCAGGTTTCCGCTCACCGAGATTTTAGATCTACCCCTGGGATACCGGGACGCGATCCAGGCTACCGGCCTCGCAAACGCACTGGTCAAGAAGTTCAACCCGAAAGAATTCGAGGAGGCGAAGTTTCTGCTTTTGCACGCGACCGGGCCAACCTCTATTCATACCAAAAAAAAGCTTTCAAGCCTTAATGAACTAAAGGGACTGCGGATAAAATCCAGCGGAATAAGTTCTAAAATCGTGGAGATCTTAGGCGGGATTCCGATTACCATACCAATCGCCGAGACGTACGATGGGATCAAAAGGGGACTCGTTGATGGCGTCTTAGAACAACAGGACTGCCTCAAGATTTTCGGGATCGGCGAGGTAGTCCAGTATGATCTTCGGGACCCAGGCATGGCCAATGCAACCACATGCTGGATGGCCATGAACAAACAGAAATGGAATTCCCTTTCCAAGGACATTCAGGAGATAATCGAGAAAGTCAACGATGAGTATATCCCAAAATTCGGAAAGGTTCATTTTGAAATGGACAAGGAGGGGGAAGCCTTTGCGGCTAAGCGCGGAATGGTTGTCGTGAAAGTTTCAAAGGAGGAGGAGGAACGGACAAGGGCAAAGGTGAAGCCTCTTTTCGAAAAATATGTTGAGGGAACGAAGGCGAAAGGTCTGCCGGGTAATCAAGTGTGGAAATTCTGCATTGACTATTTAGCGACACACTAAGTACCTGGCCAAGATATTTGAAATCGGATGCGTTCTTTTAAAATGATGCCGGATGCTGGACAAGAATCTCAAATCCAGTATCCGGTATCGACCAGAGGAGGACGTTCGCACTTTCTAAAAAATAAGAGGTAAATTTTCAGATACAGCCTTAGAATATAAGTAACTGGAAGGGTGATCCATGGAACGCATAATCAACATATGGCGGATAATAGGCAAAATATGCCAGGTAATAGCAGGTATGGCCCTCATCTTACTGTTTATGCTAACACTGTCCGAAGTCCTGGGACGGGGGTTATGGCGCGCTGTCCCAGGTGCCTGGGAAATGATCTCTTTCCTCGGGGGCATCGTCATCGGATTTACAGTCCCTTATACCGGTCAAAACGGCGGTCACGTAAATGTCGATTTTCTCGTGAAGAAAATACAAGGTGCTCCGCAAAAGATTATAAATGCCACTACAAGGGCAATGGTAATGATCTTCTCAGCCCTTATCGGGTGGAGTTTGATATCTATGGGTTCCAATTTTAGGGCCGCCCACGAGGTAAGCCAAACGATGAAGATCCCATTCTACCCTGTAGCCTGGTGCCTTGGCGGGATGTTTATGATTCAGTCCTTTCATCTGCTCTTACTTATCATAGTAATTATTGGAGGTAAGCAAGATGAGTGAGATAACCTTCGGAATTGTCTCGATCATCGTTCTTGGCTTTTTCTTTCTCACCGGAATTGAGATAGCCTTTGCCATTGGTATTATCGGTTTTATAGGTTATGCTTGCCTTGTTTCGTTCAGCGGTGCTGTCAACGTTCTGGCTAAGGACGTCTTCGATGCCTTCACCTCTTACAGTTTCACGGTTATCCCGCTCTTTGTCCTTATGGGTCAAGTAGCCTATCACTCAGGGACCGCAAAAAGACTGTATGACTCCGCTTATCGCTTCGTCGGTCACATCCCTGGAGGTCTGGCTATGACCACTATTGTAGGGGCGACGGTCTTCAAGGCCATGTGTGGATCCACCTTTGCCACCATAGTAGCCTTTTCCGGTATCGCGGTACCTGAAATGCTCCGATATGGTTATAGCAAAAAGCTGGCAACGGGCCTGGTCGCTACCGTAGGGACTCTGGGCATTCTTTTGCCGCCCAGTGTCGTCCTCATTATCTTTGGCCTGATTACTGAGCAGTCCATCGGGAGGCTTTTCCTTGCAGGAATCGTCCCCGGGATTATGCTCTCGGGACTCTTTATGTTCGCTACGTGGGCCTGGGTGAAGGCCAACCCGGCAATCGCTCCGAGGGGTCAGAAATTCACCTGGAAAGAAAGGGGACGCTGCCTCCCTGATTTCATTTGGGTTGTCGTCATTTTTACCATAGTCATAGGCGGGCTTTTGAACGGGTTTTTCAGCCCCACTGAGGCAGGAAGCATCGGGCTTGCGGCCGTACTCGTTCTTGCTGTCATTCAGGAACGGTTCCGGTTTAAGAACATCGGACGTCCCATCAATGAATCCCTCCAGACGGCCTGTATGGTTCTTATGCTCATCGCCTGCTCGAATATTTTCGGACATTTCCTGACCATCACCAATATACCGATGACTGTCGCTCAATGGGTTGCTGATCTCGGGATAAACCGCTGGATTATCATGATTTTTATTGTTTTCATCTACCTGATCGGCGGGTCCTTTATAGATGATCTCGCCTTCATGATCCTGGCCACCCCGGTCTTTTTCCCCGTCATCCTGAAGTTGGGTTTTGACCCTATATGGTTCGCTATGGTAATCGGTATCACGATTATGATCGGGGTGGTGATCCCACCGGTGGCCATTGGCGTTTTTCTGGTAAAGCAGATTACGGGAGAGCCCCTCAAGGTCATTTACGATGGGGTCTATCCCTTTCTCGTCGTCCTTATCATGGGCTTGATCATGATATTTCTGTTTCCCTCAATAGCCACTTTTCTTCCAAATATGTTGATGGGGCACCGTTAGATTTTTTAGCTCATTATTTGATAGAGGGTGCACCTGTAAGCCCTAGGCCCCTCAAAATAAACTCAATCAGGGAATTAATATTTTCCTCTAATGGGCGGTCGGCAACCGTCCAGGACCTCAAAGGCAAGAACACCAGAAGGTAATGAACAACACTGGCCGCAAAATCCAGGTCCTTTTCGCTGGTTTTAAATAAATCAAATTCCGACAGCATTTCCCGCCAAAAGGTGAGGATAAATTTTTTATCCATATCCAGGATTTCATCCAAATGCGGTTTGTCTAAATGCCTGCTTTCCGTAAAAAGCAGTTGAATGAATTTTCTTTGACTGCCAGTGAATTTCAGAGTGTAAAAGAGGGCCTTCCTGAGTCTATCGACCGGATCTTTTGCTTTTTCCTGTTTGCTCATCTGGATGTGTTCTATAAATACCTGGTACATCTGCCTGAACACAATATAGAGGATGTCGTCTTTGGAGGTAATATAAGAATAGAGCTGACCCATGGACATACCGCATTCCTGTGCTATTTCGCGGGTAGTGGCTGCGTGGTATCCTTTCTTAAGCATGACATTGGATGCGCCAGCAGCAATTTGGCTTTCTCTGGTAGCGACTAGCTCTTCCTTTTTAGGAGAGCGCACGGAACCATTTGGTCTTTTTGGTTTGATTTTTTTGGCTTTCAGACTCTTGATCAATTTTGTCATGTTGTCATCCCTATATTCGGTTAGAGATAAATTCCCAGATTCTCTAAATAAGAGTTTATTAGTAAGGCACGATAAAATCTCCTTTCCGGGGGTCCTGAAGCGGGGAGGTTGGGAAGGAGACTTAGCAATATGCTATCAGCATATTAGCACAAGTTGTAGAGAAGTGTAAATATCAGAACGTCTCTTTAGATTAATTTATTGGAACGGCCTGGCCTGTCAAAATTACTCTGCCAAAATTACTCTGCATTCTTATAAAAAAAGGTTGACAACCCGCAAATAAAAATTTATATAAAGAGCGAGCGCTTGTTCTATATAAAAATAGATTTTATGGGTGACGGTCAAAAAATCCGTCATTTTCGAAACAATTTACAAAGCGCCTTGTAGAAAAGGGGACGATATATGGCAAAGAGGGCAGCGATTGTGGCAGCAGCGCAGACGAAATATGCTGCGAGCCGAATGGACGTCAGTTATGAAGAATTGGTGTGGGAAGTCGTCGAAAAGGTAACCCAAAGATTAAATTTGACCTGGGCGGACAGAGCGATAAAAGGTCCGGGAATTGATGCCATTGTGTCCTGCAGTGAGGATTATTGGGATGCCAGGGTGATCTCACAGTTTTGTATTCAGCGGGAACTTGGGGCACATGGAATGCCGGAGGTGAAGGTCTCGGCGGATGGCGCCCAGGCGGTTTATCTGGCGACGGTACAGATACTCTCCGGGACCTATGACCTGGTTTTGGTGGTGAGCCATCGAAAAGAATCGGCAACTGTAAGGAGTATTATAGAGAATGCCGGTTTGGATCCGATATATCTGCGGCCCCTTGGCCTGGACTACCAAGTGGGTGCGGCTCTGCAAGCGAGGAGGTACATGGAGACCTATGGAATCAGTGAAAGACAGTGTGCCGAAGCGGTAGTGAAAAATCGTAAAAATGGTAAAGGTAATCCCTATGCCCAACTTCAGTCGGATATTACCGTTGAAGAGGTTTTGGGTTCACGCCTGATAGCCGACCCGATTAAAATCCTTGATTCCAAGCCGATTTCGGACGGTGCTTGCGCTATGGTCATAGCCTCTGAGGAGACGGCGTTAAAAATAACCGATCAGCCGGTCTGGATTAAAGGGATCGGGAACTGTTATGATCTGCACAATCTTGGCGATCGGGATCTGGCTGATTGCAGAGCCTTAGAGCTGGCGGCTAAGCGGGCCTATGCCATGGCAGGGATACAAGATATCAGAAGACAAGTTGATATCGCTGAAATATCGGGCGAGTATTCCTACCAGGAACTGATGTGGGCCGAGGGATTGGGGTTCTGCGACAGAGGTAAGGGCGGTCTGTTGATTGAACGAGAAGAGGAAGTCGGCGGGCGGATATCCCTAAATCCTTCCGGAGGGTTGCTGTCCGGAGTACCTTCTGGGGTGGCAGGCATGTCGCGGGTCGCTGAAGCCTTCCTGCAATTGCGACATGAGGCGAGCGGGCGACAGGTACAGTCTGCGCGAACCGCCCTGGCTCACGGGGTAACCGGCTGCTGCGGGCAGGCACACTGTGTTATTATCTTGGGAATTTAGGAGGAATTATGTCGGAAAGAGTAGCCATTGTAGGCATTGGGATAACGGAGCACAAAAGCAAATGGCTTGAAAGAAGCCAGGTTGAAATAGTCAACGAGGCGGTTCGGCTGGCCTTGGAAGACGTCGAAATAAGGATAAAAGATGTAGACTGTGTGGTGACCGGCAATATGGAACTTTTCGAAGGAAATTACCAGGTGGATATGTGGATGACCGAGGGGGACGGGGCCTTTCTGAAAAGCGGTATGCGGATTAACACCGGTGGAACGGTTGGGGCATCGACCTTTTATACGGCTGTGGAGCATGCCGGGTCCGGATTGTTCAATGCTGTCCTGGCAGTCGGGTGGCAGAAACAGGATGAAGGGAGTTCAGCCTATTCGTTAAGGGTTGTTCACGAAAACCCTTTCCTGACTGTGGTCGCTCCATCGCGGGCCGGGGTCGGAATTGTATTTAACAAATGGGCCCAGGACCTGTTAGCCAGAAAATCCGTTACGGAAGAACAGGTGGCCCTTTTGAGAGTCCAGGCCTCGGAAAATGCCTCGAAAAACCCGAAGGCTCATCTTAGGGATGTTTTGACAGTTGAAGAGGTCATGCACTCCCCTTTTTTAGTGGCACCAACCGTAAGGCTCCTGCACATATGTCCCACTTCAATCGGAGCGGTTGCGTTAATTCTGGCGCCCGAGTCGACAGCCAGAAAATTATCGAAAAAACCCATTTGGGTCGTTGATCACGTAACCAGCCATTGTGCAGTGGATAGTATGTATATAACGGCACCTGCCGGCGGAGGTATGCTCGGCCCAACTTTTTGGTGGCCTTCTCAGGACAGCATTAAAAAGTTGTACAAAAGAAATGGTATAACGGATCCCCGGAAAGAGTTGGATGTATTTGAGTTCTACGATCCGAGTGTCTGGGTCCTTGCAGAAGGTTTGGAGATCATGGGGCTCTGTGAAAAAAACCAGGTCGGAAAACTGATCGAGAGCGGAAGAACCCGTTTAGATGGTGAGACCCCCGTGAATCCTTCTGGTGGGGTCCTTTGCACGAATGCCATCGGTGATTCGGCCATGATGCGGCCGGCACAACTTGCTCTACAGCTTCGGGGAAATGCGGGGGCCTATCAGGTCAGTAAGGGGGTATCCAGGGGACTGGCCCATGGGCTCGGCGGGGACTTCGCCGGGGCCTGTATCCTACAGAATCATCTTTAATGACAGGGGAGGTGACATGAATAGCAAGCAAAAGGAATATTTGGCAATAAGAAGTGAGGTGCGGTTGCCTTTTAAACAGAGCGCCGGGAAATTTCTCTCCAGGTTCCTCCTGGAGTTAAGAGAGAACGGAAGAATCGTGGCGAACCGATGCCCGGAATGTGGAAGGATCAATTTACCTCCCAATATAACCTGTGGTTGGTGCAAAATTGCGGTTGAAGATAAAGCGGAGAACTGGCTTGAGTTGCCTGACCAGGGGACGGTGGTGACGTTTCTTGAAATAACTCAAAGGGATATCGAACCATTAACAGGCCAGGTATTGGGAAAAACGAACCCGGGAGCACAAATACTTCTGGACGGTACAGAAACCAGCCGCTGTACGCCGCTTTATCACATTCTCGAAGAAACTGATATGAAGAAGATCTATAACGGGATGCGGGTCCAGGCGGTATGGAAATCCCGTGAAGAACGGGTCGGAAATTTGAGCGATATTGTGTACTTCAGAACCCTGATGGATAAGGAGAGAGTGGAACAATGACGAACCTGGAAAGAGAATCGGAAACAATAATCGCCGATAAACCATTTGAGACCTGGTACCTTACCTCTGCCGGTTCGGTCGGCAGTGAATTTCTCATAGAACTGAGGGATAATAAGCGGATTCTCGGCATAACCTGCCCGGAGTGCGGCAGGGTGTTGGTTCCGGCAAGATCCACCTGCGCTATCTGCTTCAGGCAGACAGAAGGTTGGAGGGAGGTAAGTCAAACGGGTACCGTAATGAGCTATACTGCCGTTTATGGGGCACTCCCTGGTCAACCGGCAGGGTCGCCTCTTTTGTACGGAATCATTTTGCTGGATGGTGCCAGTACCGGATTGGTGCATAGGTTGGGGGAGGTCGATCCTAAGGATCTGAGCATCGGGTTAAGAGTTCAGGCCGTATTTAGTGAAGATCGAAAGGGCGACATTCGGGACATAAAATATTTCAGGCCTGCAGAATAGGTATCGGAGGATGACACCATGGAAAGAACTATCATTACTGTTGCTGTAACGGGTTCTTTGACCACCCGGGTGCAGAATCCCCATTTGCCGGTAACCCCTGAAGAATTGGCGGAATCAGTGGCAGAAAGCTGTCAGGCGGGGGCGGCCGTAGTCCATTTGCACGTCCGCGATCCCATAACTGGAAAACCTGTTCAGGATGTTAGTCTCTTCAAAGAGACGATCGGATTGATCCGTAAAAAGTGTAATATCATTGTCAATGTCACGACCGGTGGCGGGCCGGGGATGTCTCTCGAAGAAAGAATCGGTGTGGTTTCATCCCTTTCGGTTGACCAGAGTGTAAAACCGGAAATGGCGTCACTCAATGCCGGATCGCTCAATTTCGGATTTTTCGACCGGGAACAACGGAAATTCATTCTGGATGATGTTCAGATGAATCCATGGAGTGGAATTTTACATTTTGCCGATACCATGAAGGCCCACGGCATAAAACCGGAAATTGAAATTTATGACGCAGGGATGATTCATAATGCGATTTTCCTTCGGGAGATCGGTGCCATGAAAACCCCGTTACATTTTCAGTTTGTATTAGGGGTTTTGGGCGGTATGCAACCAACAGTGGAAAATCTGGTTTTTCTTAAAAACGCGATTCCCTCCGGATCCACTTGGGGGCTTTGTGCCGTTGGTTTGAATATTTTCTCGTTAGGTCCTGTAGCCATAGCCCTTGGCGGTAATGTCCGGGTAGGATTTGAGGACTGCATTTATATCTCGAAGGGGAATCTGGCTCAAAGCAATGCCCAGATGGTCAGGAAAATAGCCGCTTTGTCAAGAGAAATGGGAAGGGAGGTCGCCACCTGCCGGGAAGCGAGAGCCCTCCTGAATTTACCTGAGTGCCTCGACTGATTTTTTTACATCATTGCTTATTAGATTAAGAAGGTGAGGAGGTCTGGATATGGAGAAGATTTATACCCGTGAAGAGGTGTTGCACAGGTTCGCCGATGGACAAAGGATTATGGTCGGTGGTTTTGCCAATCATGGCGTTCCGGAATACCTGATAGACGGAATAATTGAGACCGGGGTAAAAAACCTTACGATTATATCTAATGATAGCGGGGATCCCGGTATTGGTGTAGGAAAGCTCATTTCAAGCAGACGAACGGTTAAGATCATTTGCTCCTTTATTGGAAAGCATCCGGAGGCTGTCAATCAATATGCGTCGGGCGAATTAGAAGTGGAACTCGTTCCATTGGGAACTCTGATGGAACGCATCCGTTGTGGGGGAGCCGGGTTGGGGGGAGCACTCGTTCGGACAGGATTAGGGACCTTGGTTGAAAAGGATAAAGAAAAAATTATTGTCAATAATAAGAGCTATCTACTGGAGACGCCCCTTCAGGCTGATATCTCTCTGGTCAAGGCCTGGAAAGCCGATACGATGGGAAACCTGGTCTACCGCGGTTCTTCTCGTAACTGCAATCCTTTGATGGCCACGGCTGGAAAGCTGGTCATTGTTGAGACCGAGGAAATAGTCCCCGTGGGAACAATAGATCCTGACCAGGTTATTACTCCTGGTGTGCTCGTCCATATGATCGTCGTAGGGAAAGGAGACCACTGAGATGACCGATTCGAGAGAATTTATAGCGGCAAGGACTGCCCGGTTTTTAAAAGATGGAGACGTGGTTAACCTGGGTATTGGCATACCCACGTTAGTAGCTAATTATGCTCCAAACGGGGCCATACTGCACTGTGAAAACGGACTAATTGGATTAGGCCCCAAACCAATTGCCGGACAAGAGGATAAGGATTTCTTCGATGCAGGAGGAGGACCTATCACTTTGATTCCAGGGGCATCAGTCATAGATAGTGCTTCCTCCTGGGACCTCGTCAGGGGGGGGCACATATCTGTAACCGTGCTGGGGGCGTTACAGGTCGATGAGAAAGGGAATCTTGCAAATTGGGCGCGCACCGGCAAAATGGTCGGGATGGGCGGTGCCATGGATCTTGTCTCGGGGGCAAGGGAAGTGATCGTCACCATGGAACATATAGCAAAAAACGGCTCTCCAAAAATTATGAAACAATGCACACTTCCTTTGACAGGGGCGGGTGTAGTTACCTTAATCGTTACCGAACTGGCAGTCCTGAGAGTAATGGAGGGGGGGGTGGTACTTAAAGAAAAGGCCCCCGGGGTAAGTATAGAGGAGATCCAGTCTAAGACAGAGGCCCGACTGAATATTCCGGGGAGTGTCCCCGATATGCTTTGTTAACAAAACGGATTAAGGGTAACTAAACCGGAAAGGAGCCGGAATGGAATTCAGATTCAATGAAAAGGAACAGGCCTTTTATGACGAGGTGGATACCT
>CAZVHO010000089.1:0-21860 GCA_964627515.1 uncultured Thermodesulfobacteriota bacterium
GTGGGCCAGACCAATATTCCGGCCATCGTTTCCTGGAGTTATTTCGGCAAGCGTCCGGGCGATGGTTTTGATGAATGGCAGATTATCGGGGTTCCGCCGGGAACGGTGTCCCGGATGGCCAAGTTCGAATCGCCCGATCCGGGGTTCTGGTGTCGCCAGGGCTATGCCGTGGCCAATGTCGACCCCCGTGGCTGCGGCCATTCCCAGGGCGATATCAATATGTTCGGCACCCAAGATGGACGGGACGGCTATGACTTTATCGAATGGCTGGCCAGCCAACCCTGGTGCAACGGTAAAATCGGCATGGGCGGTAATTCCGGCGTAGCCATGACCCAGTGGCGCATTGCCGCCGAGCAGCCGCCTCACCTGGCCTGCATCGCCCCCTGGGAAGGGACGGGAGACCTGTACCGCGAGTCCCTTTACGAGGGAGGCATCCCGGCCCTGGGCTTCAACAATTTTATCGTCGGTTCCCTGGTGGGTTCGGGAAACATCGACGATACGGCGGCCATGGCCATAAGATATCCTTTTATGAATGCCTATTGGGAGGACAAGATCCCGAAATGGAAGAATATAAGGATTCCCGTCTCCACCACTGTCTGCTGGAATCATTTCCACCTGCGCGGTTCCATGGAAGGATTCCGGCGGATTCGCTCTCCTAAGAAGTGGCTCCGGGCCCACCGGGAATTTGAGTGGCCCGACACCTACAGCACTTTCGGTGTCGAGGATCTGAAAAAATTTTATGACCGCTACCTCAAGGATATTCGTAACGGCTGGGAGCTTACTCCGCGGGTCCGCCTCGAAGTCATGGATGCCTATGATTTCGACTATCAGACCAATCGTCCGGAAAAAGAATTTCCGCTGGCCAGGACCCAGTACCGGAAACTCTATATCGATGCCGGCCGGGGCGCCCTTTCCTTCGATCCCGTTGCCCAGGAATCCAAGGTCAGCTACGAGGGCGAGACCGGCTCGGCGTCCTTTGCCATTTCCTTTGAGGAAGACATGGAGATTACCGGTTTCATGAAACTCCGCCTGTGGGTCGAGGCCGATGGCCATGATGATATGGACCTGTTTATTGCTATCCGGAAGCTGGATCAGGGCGGAAACTGGCTTCCCGTACATGTATTGGGAGAGCCCCATCCGGGAGCCTGGGGCAAGATGCGGGTATCGCGACGTGAGTTGGATGAAAAGCTCTCTACTCATTTTCAGCCCATCCAGGCCCATCGCCGTGACCAGAAGCTGAACCCCGGCGAAATCGTTCCGGTGGATATCGAGATCTGGCCCCACAGCCGGATCTGGCACAAGGGGCAGCAAATGCAGATACTCGTATCCGGACATTACATTCGCGAAGGCTGGTTCGAGCCCTTCTCCTGGGAGTTGAACAACAAGGGCAGCCATGTGATCCACTCAGGAGGCAAATATGACTCCCACCTCCAAATCCCGGTCATTCCTCCAAGATATCGGGCCGGAGATTACGTCTATCGCTGAAACGGCCGGACCCAATAAAACTGGAGAAAATACGGGCGGCCCCAAACAGGCCGCCCTTGGGGGTCTTCTCCCCTCAACCCTCCGCGGAAGACGGCCGTCCATTTCATCCTGGCGGAAATGGGCGGCAATCGATTTTTTGAGGCCATGATCCGCTCTTTTGTAGAGTTGACCTTGAGGGTTATTCAGGCGGCCGAACCGGATTTTCAATTTATCCACCCGGCAGGGATGCACCGCTCTATTGTTGAGGCGGTTCTGTCCGGTAATCCCAATAAGGCCGCCCTGGCCATGAAAAAACATGCTGTTGAATTCGGGAAGATCCTGATCAAGATGGAAAAAACCTTCCGGAAAAAGAAAACCGCCTCTTCCTTTTAATGAGGTTTTCACGGTCCCGGTTCCTGCTTTCCCATCGTTGACTTTTGTCTATTTGTGGAGAGGTGAGACCGATGGTTTTTCAATTCCCAATTTCTTAATACGGAAACGAAGGGTCGATGTTTTTAATCCGAGAAGTGATGCTGCCCCGCCCGGTCCGCTGACTTTCCAACCCGTGGCTTGAAGCGTATTCTGAATGTACTCCCGTTCTATATCTTCCAATGGTCTGATGGATTGGCTGTCAAAAGGGTGCTTTTGGGGTAAGGCTTGTTCAAGCCCTGAGAAGCTGATACTTCGTCCATCGGAAAGCACGACGGCTCTTTCGATGAAATGCTCTAATTCCCTCACGTTCCCCGGCCAGAAATAATTGGCCAACTTCTTCATTTCTTCGCGGGGGATCTGAACTATCCTCTTCCCTAGTTTCTTGCCGAAGTGATCGATAAAGCAATGGGCCAGCACCGGGATATCATTTTTTCGTTCCCTTAAAGGAGGTATGTGGATGGGGAACACGTTCAGGCGGAAGTAAAGGTCTTGGCGAAAGGTGCCTTTCTCCACTTCCGGAGGAAGATTTTTATTGGTTGCCGCAATGACTCTGAAATTGGACTGAATCCGCTTGGCACTCCCCAGCCGCTCAAAGGAACCCTCCTGGAGAACCCGTAAAAGCTTCACTTGCACCTGAGTCGGTAAATCTCCGATCTCATCGAGAAAAATCGTTCCTTTGTCTGCCAATTCAAACCTCCCTTTCTGTCTTTCATTGGCCCCGGTAAAGGCCCCCTTCTCATGACCGAAAAGTTCGCTGGCCACGAGCTCCTGAGGCAGGGCGGCGAGGTTGACAGGAATAAAAGGCCCATCCTTTCGCTGGCTGAGGTTGTGGATGGCTTTGGCCACAAGCTCTTTTCCGACTCCTGTTTCTCCTGTTATTAAAACTGAGCTATCAGTGGGTGCGACCTGGTGTATTTGAGCGAATACGTTTTTTATCCCATCTGATTTTCCGATAATAGATGCAATGGGGCTGACGAGTCCCATTTCTTTCTTATAAAAAGAGGCTTCCTCCTCTAAACGATCTTTCTGCTGTCTCACCTTATCGTAGGCTTTGATGCTCGACAGGCCGATAGCGATCTGGCTGCAAAGCAGTCTCAAAAAGGGGAGTAGGTCGGTCGAAAAAGGCTTGCCGCCGAGCCGGTTATCGAGGCAAAGATAGCCTTGTACCCTTCCTCCCAACTGGACTGGAGCGCAGACCATCGAAGAGGCACCGTCCAGTCGGGTTGAAGACTCCGGGGAAGGGGCTTTGCCCACTGCTTTCGGCCTAAATGATTCTTTTGTGGACGCTGCAGTGGCAATATGGTCCAGAATCTGTTTCGATTTTTCAGTATTGAGAATGGAAGAATCAAAGTTACGGCTGGCGATGACTTTCAGCTCTCCTTCATCGACGGTGACAAAGGCGCCACGCATAGCCATGGTAAAGTCCATCGCTACGTTGATGACGCGTTCAAGAAAGGTCGAAATATCTTTGGTGGTACCCAGAGATTCGTTTATTTTTGTTATCCAGTCTATAATAAACTGAATTTTTTGTACCGGTGGGATGATATCCGACAGATCTCTTGGTAGAAGAGCTCGATCGATGGTCGTGGCAAACTCCAGCACCTTGGAATGATAGGATTGCGCTGTATTGGTTTCTCCCTGCCTTTGAAAATAGTCATACAGGGCTACTCGCGTCCGGGCCAGCTCTATTTCCGCTCCGGAACGTTTGAGATACTCCTCGCTCTTCATCAGATCCGACAACACCTTCCCCATCTGTTCCTGATCTGTATTTCGAAGTGCCCGGCATCTTAAAGCCACTCCCTTCATGAAGACATCATCCCAACTCAGCACCTCATTGACAAAGGTATCAAAGTTCATCTCTTCATCTCTATAACCATGGGATTCGAGCAGGCGTAGCGTTTCAAAACCCCATGTGGCAGGATGACGAGTCCTGTTTAGGGAACGTGCGTGTTGAACGCTTTTTTTATAATAAAAAAAAGCATCTTCATAGTCCCCATGCTGGCAGCGCACATAGGCCATGCAACTATACAAACCCCACAAAATATGGTGCCCGAGATCATCTTCGGAGAAGGCGGACACTTTCCCGAGATGGAGTTCGGCTTCCGGGATTTGACGCAACTCCAGCAGACAATAGGCGGTTATCAGATCGCAGCGGATCATTATTTCATTGAGATTGAGCAAACCCGCTTTAGTGCGGACCGCGTCAATCATTCCCAGTCCGCGAGCTATTCTGCCGCAAAGGACATGGCTGAATCCTATGATGACGGTGGCATGCAGTCCTATTTCATTATCGCCGAACTCTTCCAGATCGCCAACCATCTGTTCGTATTGACGAGTCGCTTCGGAGAACAGCCCTTTCCAGGCGAAATACTCGCTCATGGAAAGAATGGACGTTTGATATAGTTTCCTGTCACCAACCCTTTCGGCCAGTCTCAGGAACTCTTTGACACATCGGGATGCTTTCTCCGGCTTGCCGGCATCTTGGAACAACCGGCTGAGTAGAATCTTTATCTTGGCCAGTCGGTCCCATTGATGATGCTTCTTGGCAACCTCGTGGGCGCGGTTTAATAGAGAAACCTGGTCCGGGACAGGCATTTGATACATCATGATTGAAACTTTTCCGATGATGCTGTCGAGAAAATCAGCGACATTGGCATCCGTCGGCTCATTTGAAAGGTAACCTTCAAGGACACTATCATAATAAGTGAGTGCCTCTCTTTTTTGTCCTGAACGATACAGAATATCGCCCGCTTTTTTAAGATATTGAATTCCCTTATCGTTATCTCCAAATCTTCTGTGCAGGTCTGCCAGGAGAAGTGTTTTATTCTCATCTCCACCAGGCGATTGGGCGTAATATTCGATAATCCTTTCGGCAACAGGGTGGATGTCTTCGTCGGTCATTTGTTTTTGGACGAAACTTTCAAGTCGGCCATCAGTCGGGAAATAGATGCCTTTACCGTAACCCTTCTTTTCGCAAACCATTCTTTTCTTTTTAAGACTCTCCATCACATTTAAGACAATTATGGCCGAGCTTTGCGAAAGGAAGCTAAGGGTGTCAATTGAAACGGGAGGGACCGTATAGATAAAATAAAGGATGATATCTTTCTGGCTTTTTTCGAGATGTTGCCAGAATCTTTTCAAATCGGCTGTAATTTGTTTGTTTTCAATCACCATGGTGAATCCTTTAAATTTTAATTTAATCATATCCAGAAATAATCTAAAAAACCATATATTGCTAAAAAAACCATATATGGCAAGAAAAATCATCATTTTTTATTCAAATATTTATAATCATAAGGAAAATCAATCAGATATGAATTTGGTCTATTAAATGCATTTATCATAATGAGAAATTCAAAACCCTTGAAATCAGCTTTTCTGAAAAATCATCTGATTTTCAAAAACAATAAATTAAGGAGGAGGTAGGGGTTATGCGAAAAGGATTACCGGGATTATGGATCAGCTTAATCTGTCTGGCAGTCATGGTCATCTTGATCCCAAGGCAAAGCAGTGCTTTTGAAAAAATGACCTGGGATGACAAAGAGTTGACGATTTATGGATGGCTCCGTAACAATACAGGCCTATTCTTTGAGAAACAGCCTTATCAGCAAAATGATGACCGACTGGCTACAGAGCGCACCTGGCTTCGTACCTATGGGGATTTCAGATGGGGAGAGCATTTCAAGGCCTGGACGGCTATTCAATTTGCCTATGAACCCTGGTACAAGGCCGAGGACGGTTCGGTTAGCCAAAAAGGTGGGGAAGAGTATAGCGAGTACAAAAACCTCAATGATGTCATCCGGGAGGGTTATGTTGAATTTACCCCCAATAAAAAGAACGATATCAAAATCGGCAGGCAGATCGCCATTTGGGGGGAATCTTTGACCGAGCGGGTGGGAGATGTGATTCATCCGGATGATTCGCGATATGCCCTGGCCTTCTCCAACCTGGAAGATAGCCGGATCCCCCAGTGGATGATCCGGTCCGTCCATGAAATCGATCCCTTAAGGTCCAGCTTTGAATGGATCGTCAATCCCCTTCTGGTGGATGACAAGTACCGGGTCAACCGTTCGGCTCAGTTCGCCAACCTCGCCCTCAATCAATCAGGACAGCGATTCGCCATCAATCCCGAGGACCGGTTCCTGCCCCCCAATTCCGTGGGCAACACCCTCATTTTTTCTCAGGCGCCTGGAGTGGCTTCGCCTCCTCTTTCCAGGGGCTGGACCCAACTTCCGTCCTTCATCCCCGGACCCATGGCCGGGAAATGGGTGCCCACGGAAATCCCCACAGTTAAGGAGGTATTCCCCGACAATACCATCAGCGATACCCGTTTCGGCTTCAGGAGCAGCACTACAGTCAGCGGTTATATGTTCGGCCTGATGTACTGGCATACCCACAACTATGATCCCTTAATCAAAAGAGGTAATTTGACCGGAAGGCTGATCCCCACCGGGCCGGACAGCTTTTTGCCGGAGCGGCAGTATACGCTGGTCCATCCCTCGATGGATATTATCGGCGGTTATATGAATAAGCAGCTTCCCTGGCCGGGTGTGGTCCGGGCCGAGGCCATCTATTCACCGAACAGGCCTTTCAATACCTTTGATCCAACGGTTTTTGATGCCATCGTCACCCGGGATTATTTTAAATACATGGTAGCTTATGATCTTAACGGCTTCCTCTATTTCGATTGGCACAAGACCGCCCCCTTCGACATTGCTATCGAGCATGTGGGCGAATATATCCCTAATGCTGATAATCTTCAGTACATTATCTACGCCACCAAACAGCCGTCCTATGTTCCGCGCTTCAACGGCCGCATAGCCACCAACTGGCTCTACAATCTGATTTCCACGGAACTGGTGATCAGTTACTGGCCCTGGGCCAACAGCGGGTTGATCATGCCGGCCGTTAAATGGACCCCTGCCTGGTGGAATGAAAAGTTTTCCTTTGAGTTAAAGTATATCAATGTCTTCGGGGATAACAACTATGAGGGAATGGGTATCCTGAGAACGAAGGATATGATTGTCCTGACGACCCAATTCAATTTTTAAGGAGGTTTAATATCATGGGTAGAAAAATAGTTTCGGTAATGTTTGGAGTGATCGTCTTTATGTTCTGTGGGTTTTCCGCCGTCTCGTCTTTTGGACAAGAAATACCTAAACCGGGAACGGTAATCAACAAGGATAATTATAAGAAATATGCCCACCTCTTTCCGCAGGAGTTCCTTGGGGCCTTTGAGAACGGATTTGGATTTATGCCCCCTATCTCCATCAAAGTAAGCGAGACAAAGTCAATGCCTTTACCCAAGGCCTTCCTGGCGCTCTCAGAAAAGAACAAAGGCAAGTACTCTCTGGATGCCGGTGGAGATATTGTGGGGGGATGGAAAAGGGAAGGCATGCCTTTCCCGGACCTCCAACGGGATGATAAGGACTTTGTCACAAAGCTCATGTGGAATTTCAGCGTTTCCTACCATGGCGACGAGCAGCGTTTCAAGGCCACGGCCTATGTCCAGAGGAAGGGAGAGCGACTGCGTTGGACTGTTGTAGAGACTAACCGGATATTTTATATGAACCGTCTGGTCAATTCACCAAAGCCCATGATGCCGAACCCGGAAAACCTTTACAACTCCATTTTAATTCGTTATCTGGAGCCTGAATCGTCGAAAAACACGATGACCTTGTCCCTTCGCTATGCAGACCCTCACAAGTCTGACGACGTTTACATCTATCTGCCCAATATGAGAAGGGTCCTCAGGGGAGAGGCCGGGCAAAGGGCCGTTCCGCTCATGGGGGTTAATTACGCGCTGGATGACATTGATTGTTTCGACGGGAGAACCCCTGAGTTCACCTACAAGCTGGTTGGTGAACAGAAGGTGTTGTCCTGTAATGATAACGTACTTTATCCTTCAACGATATCCGGGAAAGGTAAGCCAAATCCGACCGTGGTGCCTTTTCCCACCGAGAACTGGTCTGTGGTGGACTGTTACGTTGTAGATATAGTGGCCAAAGACCCCAAGTACCCCCAGAGCAAGAAAAGACTTTGGATCAATAAGGAGAACTTACATCCAACGCATGTTATTGTCTGGGACCGGGCCGGTCAGTTCTGGAAATATTTCATGAGTGTCGCCAGGCCGGTGCAGATGCCGAATGATAAACCGTTTGCTGTAATCATTGGTTTATTCGGTTTAGACGTCCAGTTTGGGATGTTAGTCCAGGTCTTAATGGACAATACTATCAACAAGGGCGGTTTGACCTGGGACGATGTTTCGCCCACTGCCTTGGTGAAAAAGGGCCGGTAAACTGTGGTGGGATGGTCTCCTGACAGAACGGATTTTAACGTTTTTGGTTACGGCCGAAAGTCGGCGGTGGCTGAAGGTTGCTGCCGCCGACCGGGATCGGGGGAAGCCGTTAAAAAGGAAGTAGTAGGAGAAATGCTCATTGGAAAACAATGGCGATAGGCTGGTCAAGATGCAAGGGAGAATTGGGAATGAAATGGGGTAACAAGGCGAGGGGGAAAGTGAGCACCGCGTTTTTGCTGGGATGGGCGGCGCTATTCATTCTGCTATCCGGATGCGGCAGGCAACAGACCAATCATAAACAAGCGGTCCAACGGGTTCCGGCCATCACCTTCGGAGACCGGTTCTATGATGTTTCTGCGACAGGAAACAACGTCTGGGTGGCAGGATATTTTGGTAAGATCATTCACTCTGCTGACGGTGGCAAGAATTGGGCTATCCAAAAGGCCGGCACATCAGCGGCCCTATTGGGGGTCTGCTTCGTCAATGACACCCATGGCTGGGTCGTAGGTGATATGGGAACGATACTGCACACCAAAGATGGAGGCGTCACCTGGATTAGGCAGGAAAGCCATATCAATGGAGAGATTCTCCTTAAAGTCCAGTTCCTTAATGAAAGGGAAGGGTTTGCCGTTGGAAGATTCGGCACTATCCTCCATACTTCAGATGGCGGTACCACATGGGAACGTCTCTTTTCCTTCAAAGAAGACATCATTCTCAATGACCTCAGCTTTCTTAATGTTGCAGAAGGATGGATTGCCGGGGAATTTGAGACGATCCTCCATACTGCTAACGGGGGCAAGACCTGGCAGAAACAACATAACAGCCAGGGTGGAAAACTCTTTGGGATCGCATTTAAAAATGCGCAACAAGGTGTGGCCGTGGGCATCTCCGGAAAGGTCCTGATAACCACCGATGGCGGCAGGAACTGGAAGGAGACGAAAAGCGGTACAAAAGACACTCTCCTGAAAGTCCATTTCTTCGATTCCTCCCGGGCAATCGCGGTAGGCTTGAGGGGGGCCATCATTGTCTCGTCGGACAACGGGCAGACCTGGTCTCCCTTGGAGCTACCCCGACATTATTCCTGGCTGTCCGGGGTGACCTTCACTAATGGAAAAGGCTATCTGGCAGGCGACGAGGGAAAGATCCTCTCGAGCAGCGACGGGAAAAGCTGGACCCCTCTCGGAATCGGTGCTCTACACACAGGCTTGTAAACAAAAGGGAATAGAACGTTATGGATGCCCTATACAACACATTGGTTAAATTTCTCATACATCATAGAAAAGCAGTAGTGATCACCATGGCGGTCATTACCCTTTTCTTTCTGAGCCAGATCATCCGGATTCAGATGTTTACCCAGTTCCTGGATCTCTTTCCCAAGAATCATCCCTACGTCCAGATCCACAAGCTCTACGCCAAATACTTCGGCGGGGCCTACCAGGCGACGGTGATGCTGGAGGTAAAAAAGGGGGATGTTTTTAACACAGAGACACTCTCCAAGATGTCCCGCATCCAGGATGCCGTGGATTTGATACCGGGTGTGGATCACTTTGCCATCTTCTCCATTGCGAGTCCCAAGGTAACGGTGACCAAAGAGGAGGCCTATGGGTTTTCCTCGAAACAGATCATGAAAGAGGTCCCCGCTACCAAAGAAGGCGTTGAAGAACTGAGAAAAAAGGTCTCCACCAGCACCGTGAGCGGAACCCTCGTCTCCCGGGACCAGAAGGCCCTCCTTCTCAATGCGAACTTCATTGAAGGGAGGGTCGACTTTAATGTCCTCTTTAATAAATTCACGGAGATCAAAAAGAAAGAAGAGGACGCCAATCATAGAATTTATCTCTCCGGCACACCTCTCCTCTATGGCTGGATCTATCATTATCTACCCCAGATGGTTCTCATCCTGGTGATTACCTCCCTGGTGATCCTCCTGATGCTTTTTGCCTATATGAGTCAGGGCGGTCTGTGGTTCTGGCCTTTCATCAGCGCCATCATGACCTCTATTTGGGGGCTTGGTTTCTCGGCCATCCTGGGATTTCACTTTGACCCCCTGATCATTGTCATCCCCTTTCTGCTTTCGGCCAGGGCCATGAGCCATGGGGTGCAGTGGGTGGAGCGGTTTGCTGAAGAATATCAAAAATCAGAGAATCCCCAGGAAGCAGCCCTGATCACCGGCACCGGCCTCTTCCCGCCAGGGCTCATCGGCATCTTAGCCGATACCTTGGCCCTTCTGGTCATCTGTCTCACCCCCATCCCGACTTTGAGGAATTTGGCCTATCTGGGCTTTTTTTGGTCAGGGGCCATGATTTTTACCATTTTTTTCTTCTATCCGCCGTTGTTTGCCCTGTTCAAGAGGGTGAAGGTCCCTCAAAAAACCGATATTCCCGCCACAACCGGCTATAAGATCGAATACTTTACGGAACATCTTCTGCGCCGGATTCTGGTCAAACTATCCAGTTGGACCTTTGGAACAGGCCGATATATTACCGTCGGATTGGCTATGCTTATCCTTATCATTGCCATATTCTCTTCAACGCATCTGAAATTCGGGGACGCCAATCCCGGCTCTCCCATCCTCTGGCCGAAATCGGCATACAATACGGATATCGAGCAGATCAATAAGAGGTTTCCAGGTGTGGACCAGATGTGGATCGCCGTCGTCGGAAAAACGCAGGGTTCCATCCTGAACCCCGATGTGGTCCGCGGTATGGAAGCCTTGAAGTTCCATATGATGGCCGATCCCAATGTGGGGTTTGCCGTCTCCATCGCCGACCTTATCAAAAGCATCAACTCCCTGGCCCATGGCAATGATCCCAAGATGGCTCTAATACCCAAGGACGCCAATGGGATCCAGAGCTTCCTCACCCTGTATAATATGGGATCGTCCCCGGGCGATCTTGATCCCTGGATCGATTATGACTATGCCGGCAGTAATGTGAAACTTTATCTGAAGAACCATGAAGGGACGGTTCTGGATGAGGTGATCACCAGGGTTACCGATTTTATCAAGAGCAATCCTAAACTGATGGAAAACGCCTTGCCCAAACCGGCAGGGGGTCTCGGTGGAATACTTGCCGCGGCGAACCAGGTGATCCGGGAGAAAAATGACCAGATCCTCTTTATTGTTTTGGCCATGATCTTTATCCTTTGTGCCGTTACCTACCGATCCGTTCTTGCAGGGTTTATTTTCACCATGTCCCTTATCCTGGCCAATTTTCTAGCTTTCACTTTTATGGTCTACAAGAATATAGGGCTAAACATCAACACCTTTCCTGTGGTTTCCCTTGGGATTGGGCTGGGGGTCGACTACGGGCTCTATATAGTAAGTCGAATAATTGAGGTTCACAAAGAGGGGAAAAATCAGTCCAAGACAGGATGCGGGGAGATTTTTGAAGAGGAGATCCTGGCCAGGGCGGTACGGGGAGGCATTGTTACTGCGGGCCGGGCCGTCTTTTTCACCGCCACCATGATGACCGCCGGGGTTATCTTCTGGTACTTCTCACCACTGAGATTCCAGGCGGAGATGGGAATCCTGCTGGGTATCCTCATGATGGTCAATATGCTGGTCGGTGTCCTGGTGCTTCCAGCGGTCGTCAATATCATCAAGCCGAAGTTTATTACCAAGGCTTAAGGAGGGAAATCCATGTCCATAGAAAATTTGATCGAAACGGATATCCTGGTCATCGGAGGCGGCGTTGCCGGATGTTTTGCCGCGATCAATGCGCGGGAACAGGGCCTTGAGGTGACCCTGGTCGATAAGGCCTACGCCGGCAAATCAGGGGCCAGCATCATGGCCAGCGGCTGGTGGGCTGCCTTCAAGCCTGAATGGGGTATGGATCTGGAGCAAATATTGGATGGGATAAACGAAAACGGCTCTTATCTTAATAACCGGGAGTGGTCCGAAATCATGATGAGAGACTCCTGGGGAACCTATATGGACCTTCGGGCCTGGGGTGTGGAGTTTCCAGCCAAGCCGGAAGAAGAGAAAGACTGGTTTGATAAAGAGATTTTACGAACAGGGCGCCGGAGATCGATCATTGAAACCCAGTCAGCCCATGGGGGGCAGACCTTCGGATTTATTCCGCTAAGGCACAGAAAGATTCCACCGGTTCTCAGGGCCCAGGCCTTAAAAACGGGGGTAAGAATCATAGACCGGGTGATGATCACAAAATTCCTGAAACAGGATGGGGTGGTGGCCGGAGCCATTGGTTTTGCGGTAGAGAGTGGTATCCCCCATATATTTAAGGCCAAAGCGACTGTTTTGGCCGGCGGCAACAACTATTTCAAGCCCGCGGGATTTCATACCTCCTCGGTGACGGGGGATGCGGATGCCATGGCCTACAGGGCCGGTGCCGTAATCTCGGGCAAGGAGTTTCCAGACATGCATTTCACCTTTGCCAAACATCCGGCCTGGAAGGGCAACGGAGAGGTATACCCGGCTTATATGGCCCTGACCGATGCCGAAGGGAATATGGTTTTTCCCAAGGCCATGGACACGGCAGCGGTCCTGGCCTTTGATGCCGGAAGAGGACCGATAGACTGGAATTTTGACCTTACCCAGCCGGATGACGTGGCGGCCATGGAGGCTTACTCGAGAAAGAGGGCCAATTCCGTCGAAACGGAGCGGATGGGACTGAATTTTGACCGGGGTAAATGGCAGATTGCCGGAGGTCATGCGGCCGGAGGGGCCGAGGAGCAGGCCTCCGGCGTATGGCCGGTAAACACCCAATGCGCTTCCAGCGTACCGGGTCTCTATGTGGCAGGCGACTGTTGCTGTACCTGGTGCTGGGGTGCGATCCAAAATGGCGCCCCCTGGGGTCTTATGCCCGCGGCCGTGACCGGCATCAGGGCGGGTAAAGGGGCTGCCGGGTATGCCAGGCAGGTCGGTAAACCGGCTGTCGATAACGATCATGTCACGAAACTGAAAACCTTACAATATGGCCCCATGGAGAAAAAAGGGGGCTTCGATCCGGCCTGGGTCACCCAGATGCTCGAGTATACCATGAAACCCTACTACATCCTTCACATAAAACATGGTGATCGTTTGAAGGCAGCACTCACTCTAATCGGGTTTCTCAGGGACCGTTTCGTACCCAAGCTGCGGGCTGCTAATTTCCATGAACTCCGTCTGGCCCATGAGACTCAAAACATGGTTCTCAATGCCGAGATGATCCTCCGGGCCGCTCTCTTAAGGACAGAGAGCAGAGGCCGCCATTACCGGGAAGACTATACCCAAAGAGATGACGCCAACTGGCTGGCCTGGATAAAAATCAAAGAAGAAGATGGCTGTATGAAACTTTTCAAGGAACCGGTTCCCGAGGCATGGCGGCCTGATCCTTTGAAAACGGATCAACAGTTACCCCCTGATGGGTATACGCCTATAACTCGCCCAGGTAAGTAAGGAGGAATATTGCTATGTCAATCGAGACTATTAATCTTGAACGATGTACCGGCTGTGGAACATGCATCAATGCCTGCCCCATGGATGTGATTCGCCGCGACTTTGATAGGGAGGAGATATCTCCCTGCAGCGCCGCCTGCCCGGCGCACATTGATATAAGAGGCTATATCCGTTTAATGACCCTTGGAAAGTTCGATGAGGCCATAGCCCTCATGAGAGAGGCGAATCCGATTCCCGCCATAACCGGCCATATCTGTTTCCATCCCTGTGAAGGAGAATGCGCCCGTCAGCATGTTGACGAAGCGGTAAATATCAACGGCCTTGAAAGGTATCTGGCCGATTACTGGCTTAATGAAAAGCCCACGCCAGCCCTTCGGATCTACCAGAGCAAGATAGGGATCATCGGATCAGGTCCTGCCGGCCTGGCCGCTGCCTATGACCTGGGGAGGATGGGATATCCCGTTACGGTATTTGAAAAGGATTTCGATCCGGGGGGGATGCTCAGAACGGCTATCCCGGAGTACCGTCTGCCAGGAAACATCCTGACGGCCCAGATAGGCTATATCGAAGGATTGGGTGTTGCCTTCGAGACCGGAGTGGCTTTCGGTAAAGACCTGACCCTGGACGGTTTGAAAAGTAAGGGCTATGAAGTGGTGCTTTTTGCCCTTGGGGCTCCGCAAAGCAAAAAGATCGCCATTGAGGGGGCGGACCTTGAAGGGGTCCTGTGGGGACTTGATGTACTGAGAAGTGTCAGGCTGAAAAAGAAGGTAACCATCGGAAATCGCGTCACCGTTGTCGGTGGTGGTGATGTGGCCCTGGACGTGGCCATGATTGCCCGGCGTCTGGGCGCGAAGGAGGTGAAGCTGGTCTGCCTTGAATCCAGAGAGGGAATGGTGGCCCACAAAGAATCGCTGGAAGCAGCCATTGCCGAAGGAATAGAGATCAACCCGGGCTGGGGTCCTAAACGCCTTGTGGGCGCGAATGGAAGGGTGGCAGGAATTGAACTGATCCGTTGTCTCTCCACTCTTAATCGGTATGATGAATTCAAGCCTACCTTCGATGAAACAACAACACAAACCATCGAGTCGGACACGGTCATCTTTGCCATCGGTCAAAGCACAGATCTAACCTGTCTGCCCGTCGATATTGAAAACGACGGGACCTGCGTCAAGGTCGATCCACTGACATTGGAGACTACCGTCCCGGGGGTTTTTGCCGCCGGGGTCATCGTCCCAGGGGCAGGGCAGGGGTCGGTGATCCAGGCGATCGCAGCCGGCAAGGAGGCGGCCGTTTCCATGGACCGGTACCTGCGGGGAGAGGACCTTAAGGCAGGAAGAGGCGACAAGCCGAGAAGGGTGAAAAAGCCGCCTTTGGAAGGAGTTGATCTGAGGCCGAGGCAGAAGGCAAAGCTCCTGCCTGTTGATCAGAGGAAAGGCAGCTTCAAGGAGATCAAGGAAGGGCTCGAACGTGAAGCCGCCGAAGAGGAAGCCCTGCGTTGCATGGGATGCGGCAGCAAGGCGTTCATTAAATACCTTGACGACTGCCAATGCTGCGAGGCGTGTGAACATGACTGCCCGAATGAAGCGATTTATGTCTCGCCCGAAAAGTACGGACCATTGGTGTTATGCTGGCGGTAAGACCAATCGGGCAATAAGAAAACGATGGATAATAATCACAAGGAGAAAAAAGTATGGAAAAACTCATTATAACAGCGGCTATAACCGGGGCAGCAGTCTTACCGACCCAAACCCCCTATCTGCCGATTACCCCGAAGGAGATCGCCGATGAAGCGGTCAGGGCGGCGGAAGCCGGTGCTGCTTCGGTACACATTCATGCCAGGAATCCGGAAGACGGAAAACCCACTGCAGACTTAGAGATTTATCGCCAAATTGTCACCGACATCAAGAAGAGAAGTAACGTAATCGTCTGCATAACGACGGGAGGTTCATTAACAGCGACCCCGAAAGAAAGAATCAGCGTTGTGCCTGCATTTGAACCGGAACTCGCATCCTTCAATGTGGGGTCTCTCAGCTCTGTTGCCATCGGGGCTCTTGCCCGAGCGGTCAAAGAGTTCAAGTATGAATGGGAAAAACCGTTTCTGGAGTATCTTCAGAATTCGGTATTTGCGAATACCGGCGCAGACATGGAATACTTTGCCAGAACCATGAAAGAACATGGAACGAAACCCGAGCATGAGGCCTACGATGTAGGACACCTTACCAACGTCGCCTTGCTCGCCAAAGAAGGACTGGTTCAAACTCCGCTCTGGGTACAATTCGTCATGGGGGGAGCGGGGGCCATTCCAGGAACGCCTGAAGGTCTTCTCCATATGAAGCATACCGCGGACAGCCTTATAGGGGCAGACAATTACCGATGGTCCGTAATCGGTGTCGGCTACCCCACGGAATTCAACCTGGCGGTCTTAGCCATCATGATGGGAGGCCATGTCAGGGTAGGTTTGGAGGACAATATCTACATCGATAAAAAGACGAAAGCAAAGAGCAATGCGGAACTGGTGGAAAAAGCGATACGATTGGCCAAAGAACTTGGCCGGGAAATAGCCACACCTGATGAAGCAAGGCAAATGCTCGGGCTAAAGGGAAAAGATAAGGTGAAGTATTAAGTCTGGGCATAACCTATGAATGACAGGAGATGCTATTAAATCACCTTAACCTCTCTTTCGATCTATGTGCTTAGAGAGGCTGGGAATAAATAGGGAGGGTTTAAATGGTTTTAGAAAACATGATTGAGACTGACGTTTTGGTTATTGGCGGAGGTATCGCAGGCTGTTTTGCGGCCATAAAGGCGAGGGAGCAAGGCCTCGATGTGACCATTGTCGATAAGGGTCATGCCGGCAAGTCAGGTGCCAGCATCCATCCTGATATTTTCTGGATGGTATTCAACACTGAATGGGGTGCGGACTTTGATGAGTGTATGAAAGCCTTTGTTGAAGGCGGCGAGTATCTCAATCACCGGGAATGGTGCGAGATCATCTTGAAAGAATCCTGGCAAATCTATCAGGATATGCTGTCCTGGGGGATTGAGTTTCCTCCGGACACCCTGAAATACGCGAAACACTTTCCACCGTTCACCGGAACAAGGATAAAGCACAGGCACCCTGCCCCGGCACTCCGGAGACAGGCGGAAAAAGTTGGGATCAGGATTATGGACCGGATCATGATCACCGACCTCATCAAGGAAGATGGTCAGATAATTGGGGCCGTAGGTTTCCCAATAGAAAGTTTCGACTTGCACATCTTCAAGGCCAAAGCCGTCGTGTTGGCCGGCGGAAGCAGCAGCTTTAAAACGGCGGGTGAGATGGCCATGCTCACGGGAGATGCGGAAGCTATGGCCTACAGGGCCGGCGCCGAGATTACCGGGAAGGAATTCGGTTCTTCCACCTTCCCCTCCCTTGCCCGTTATCCGGCCTGGGGGCGTGCCGCCCACGGTCAGGTCAATCCGGCATTTCCGAATATTGTCGATGGAGAGGGCAAGGTGCTGGAGTTGGGGATGATACACCCTAATGAAGACGTTCGGCAGGAATGGACGCTCGAGTTGGAGTCTGTAGTCCATGCAGGCAAAGGACCGATATTCTGGGATTTTTCCAACGCAACGAAAGAAGAAATAGGGCAAATAGCCGATTGGCAGGCGGCTACACACAGTCCCAGGGAGATTGAAATAGCCAAAAAGGCTATTGATTTGGATCGTCCAGATAAAATTCAATTGTCCGGAGGTTATGCGGCAGGTTTTGCCAATGTGGGCACGGGAGGGATATTCACCTATAACACAAAATGTGAAACGCTCCTTCCAGGGCTTTACGTGGCGGGCGATTGTGGCGGCACCAGACACAATGGAAGCTATATCACCAACCCTGGATTAGGGACCTGTCCTTCTGCCGTCACGGGAAGACATGCCGGAGTCGGGGCTTCCGGATATGCAAACCAGAACAAAAAGGCAAAAGGCATCAACCAGGCGAACTTGGAAAGACTAAAGACGGCCCTGTATGCACCTGTTAAAAGGAAGGCCGGATTCAGTCCGAGATGGGTAACACAGATACTCCGGGACCAAATGACCCCTTATTTCATAACTTATATAAAGCACGAACGGCGCTTGCAGGCGGCCCTCACCATCGTCGAGTTCCTGCGGGATCATATGGTTCCTAAAATGTATGCCAAGGATAGCCACGAACTGCGTTTAGCCCACGAGACCAAAAACATGGTTCTTAACGCGGAGATGATGTTGAAGGCCTCACTCTTCAGGACCGAGAGCCGAGGCATGCACTACCGGGAAGATTATCACCGAAGGGATGACTCCAACTGGCTGGCCTGGACAAAGCTCAGAGAGGAAGGGGGGGATATGAAGTTTTCCAAGGAGCCGGTTCCTAATGAATGGTGGCCGGACGTTCCTGCGTCCCAAAAGGAAACTAATTACTGAAGATAAGGAGATGATCGTTATGGCTATCGAATGTATTGAGTCTGAAGTGTGTATCGGTTGCGGGACATGCGTCGACAGTTGCCCTGTCGATGCCATCCGGATGGATGAAAAGGATGAGAAGGCTTTCATCAAATACCATGAAGACTGCATGTGTTGCTACGCTTGCGTATTTGATTGTCCTGTTGACGCCATCTACGTCTCGCCGGACAAGCCCGAGCCGCTGATGGTGGGATGGTAATGAGGTCGGAAGGAGGAGAATAATAAAATGCCAAGTTTTGGAAAATACAGGCACATTTTTGAACCAATTCAAATCGGCAGGATGGAGGTCAAAAACCGTATCGAAGTTCCCCCTATGGGAGGCGGAATCAAGAAACCGGATCTCTCCTTGCATCCCGATTTTTTTGCCTACATCAGGGATCGGGCCATGTCCGGTGCCGGAATAGTGACCGTTCCTGATGTGGCCATTGATACGGATCGTGCTGCCAGTCTTGGAACTAATCTGGCGATTTCTGGACTCATCAGCATGCCCGATTTGAGTTTCCTGGCCGATGAAATCAAGAGGCATGGGGCTAAGGCCTCTATTGAGTTAACCCATTACGGGAGGGTGGCAAATATTGAATTATCCAAAGGGAAAATACCTTATGCCCCATCTGACGTACCTGCCGGGGAAGATTTAGGTCTTGCTGAATTAGTAACCTCCCCGGTAGTAGAGGTAATGGATCACCTTGTCATTAAGGATATAATTGAGAAGTATGTCCGTGCGGCGTACCTGTGCATGACGGCAGGTTATGACATGATCATGATTCATGCCGCCCATGGCCAATTACCTGCACAGTTTCTTTCTCCGGCCACAAACAAAAGAACGGACAAGTATGGCGGCAGTATCAGAAACCGAACGCATTTTCTTATAGAAATGTTGCAAGCGATCAGAGGCAAATGTGGTAATGGAATCGCCATCGAACTTCGGATCAGCGGGACGGAATTTTCTCCGGAAGGACTGGTGATTGAAGAGGTGATCGAAATTCTCAAAATGGTGCAAGGAGTTATCGATCTGGCCCATATTTCAGCAGGGTTGCACCCTGGCCCCTTCACGATCCAGCCCTATTATTTGCCGAAAATGTTTAATGTCCACCTGGCCGCGAAAGTTAAAAAGGAATTAGACATTCCCGTTGCAGCGGTTGGGTCGATTAACAGTCTCGAAGATGCGGAAGACATCATCGCCAAAGGCCTGGCGGATATTGTGGCCATGGGTCGCCCGGCCCTGGCTGATCCGAGAATTTTCGTCAAAGGGAGCCGGGGACAAGAAGACAGGATACGTCCGTGCACCCGATGCCTCAAATGCGGCCGAGTGGCCGACCTAAAAAGAGTCGGTTGCACGGTGAATCCTGTATTGGGCCGTGAATCCATGTATTCAACCATCCATAAAACGGATTTACCTAAAAAGGCGATGATTATCGGCGGTGGGCCGGCTGGTATGCAAGCAGCTTTAACCTGTAGAGAGCGGGGTCATGAGGTAGTTCTATATGAGCAAAAGAGAGAACTGGGAGGGATGTTGCCGGTAGCCAGTTCTTTGCCCTTCAAGCAGGAATTCCGAAACTACCAGGCCTGGATAATCAGAGAAACTTTGAATTGCGGCACTAAAGTCTGTCTGAATACAAAAGTCACCCCTGAATTGATCAAAGAGGAGAGTCCCGACGTGGTAATCGTGGCCATAGGCGCTGAACCACATATCCCTGCCATTGTCGGGATTGATGGGCCTAACGTGGTGTCGGCCATTAATGCCTATATGGGAAAGGCGGTCATAGCCCAAAAGGTCGCCGTGGCCGGCGCCGGACATACCGGATGCGAGTATGCCCTGGCCCTTGCTCAGGAAGGCAAGGACGTGTCCCTCATCGATCGGCTCCCTTTGGAGCAGTGGGCCGGAAAAGATCCATTTTTAAGAGGTTTCCTTATGGAAAGCAGTGTCAGGAAATATGACCGGGTGAAGATTCAAGGATTTACGTCCAACAGTGTTAAGATTACCGATCAAGACTGGGAGGACATGGAGATTGAAGCCGATACAATCGTCCTGGCCTTTGGCGTGAAGGCTCTAAAAGATGAGGTAAAAGCACTGATCTCTGTGGTGCCTGAATCTTACGTAATCGGCGATTGCTACTGCGTCGGCGACGTTTATACCGCCGTTCATTCGGGCTTTAATGTTGCCGTAGAAATTTAACCGAATAATATAAACAATAAAAGGAGAAAATCATCATGAGTTTAACAAGTTTTGTAAAATGGCCGAAATATGAAGAGTACAAAGAGATGTTCAAGGAACATTTTATCATGGAGAAACGCGACGACGGCGTACTTCTGGTAAGAATGCACACCAAGGGAGGGCCCCAGTTATGGAGCATGGAGCTCCACAATGCGATAGGGAAGATGTGGCGCATCGTGGGCAGCGACTCCGAGATTGAACTGGTGATCTTCCTGGGGACGGGAAACCAGTGGATCTGCGATTTTGAACCGGAAAGCTGGGCGCCGGAGAGAACGGAACCTCAATATACCCGGTATGAGCACATGTTCATCGATGGCCGCAGGATGCTTAATTCAATGATTCAGGACGTGGAAGTCCCAACCATCGGGATACTGAGCGGATCCGGGGGGCACGCCGAACTGGCCTTGATGTGCGATATCTGTATTATGGCCGATGATGCCAAAATTTCCGATCCTCACTTCTTATATGATATCGTCCCGGGTGACGGCATCCATAGCTGCCTTATTGAGTTACTGGGTGTGAGAAGAGCGGCCTATGCCATGTTGACCCACCAAATGTTTACTGCACAGCAATGTCTGGAATTTGGGTTAGTTAACGAAGTGGTTCCCCGGGACAGAATGGTCGCCAGGGCTTATGAAATTGCCGATTTTATCATGAAACGCCACCGCACGGTACGACGCCTTACCGCACAGGTGGTGAGAAGGCCCTGGAAACAGCGCATCGTGGACGATCTGGACATGACCTTCGGCACCGAAATGTTCGGGGACTTCTGCAAGAATGTAGAACATTCAAATATCAGTGCCCGGGATATCTATTTCGGCTCAGGGGACAAAATTTTCCACGATCAGGAACGGGCCAAAGAGCTAGAAAAAGAGGGCAAGGCAACGGAAAAAAGCAAAACTCAAAAAAAAGGTTAAAGGACAGATCATGGAAAAACTTATTATATCAGCGGCAATAACCGGGGCCGCGGTCTTACCGACCCAAACCCCATATTTGCCTATAACACCCAAGGAGATCGCCGATGATGCCGTAAGGGCGGCTGAGGCAGGAGCTGCTTCAGTTCATATACATGCCCGGAATCCGGAAAATGGAAAACCCTCCGCTGATTTGGTGATTTATCGCCAGATTATTACCGATATTAAAAAACGGAGCAATGTCGTCATCTGTATTACAACAGGAGGCTCATTAACGGCGACTCCGAAGGAAAGAATCAGTGTCGTGCCTGAATTCGAGCCGGAGCTCGCCTCATTCAATGTGGGATCGGTCAGTTCGGTTGCCATTGGTTCAATGGCCCGAACCGTAAAGGAATTTAAATATGAGTGGGAAAGACCTTTTCTTGAATATCTTCATGGCGTAGTCTTTGCGAACACAGGCTCGGATATGGAATACTTTGTAAAAACAATGAATCAACATGGGACAAAACCGGAGCATGAGGCCTATGATGTGGGCCACCTGACGAATATAGCCCACCTCGTAAAAGAAGGCCTTGTTCAAAAGCCGCTCTGGGTTCAATTTGTTATGGGTGGCGCAGGCTTTATCCCCGGAACGCCGGAAAGTCTTCTTCATATGAAACATACTGCGGA
>CAZVHO010000090.1:0-21720 GCA_964627515.1 uncultured Thermodesulfobacteriota bacterium
CTCCTTCTCTGATCTTGTGTGTAATCATGTCATTACAACAATTGAGGGCAATGGTTTTAAGGAATCCGAAATATTTTTTCCCGTCCCTCAAACTTCCAATGGCCGCAAGGGACCGGACAAAGGCCTCCTGGGCAGCGTCTTCGGCCTCGGGTTGATTCCACAACTTGAAATAGGCCAGCTTGTAAATATCTTGTTGATATTTTGTGACTAATTGGGCGAATGCTTCCCGCTCTCCTTTTTTCAGCAGGCTTACCAACCGGGCATCCTCCTCCCAGCTTTCCTCTGAAAACTTAACGGTCCCAAGGATAAGACCGAAGAAGGCTAAAAAAGTTTCAGGAGAGGGCATAAAAAATGGTTTCTTTCTGCGGGAGCAGGTTTGCAACCTGCTCCCAATATTGCCGGACAGGTTTCAGACCTGTCCAAAAATAGGGGTTCAAGACCCGACGGAATGGGTTCAATTTGCAAAATTGAACCCGCTGGGGGGGGGCGAATCCATTGGA
The DNA here is from genome assembly GCA_964627515.1 of uncultured Thermodesulfobacteriota bacterium. Classification (GTDB taxonomy): domain Bacteria; phylum Desulfobacterota; class RBG-13-43-22; order RBG-13-43-22; family RBG-13-43-22; genus RBG-13-43-22. The sequence continues at coordinate 501 of CAZVHO010000090.1, forward strand.
GAGAGCGTATAAAAAAGAGGAAGCCATGGGGCTTGACTTTTAAACGGTTTTTTACTAAGGTTATGAAAAATTAGAGTTAAGGCTGCAAGGGGAGCCGGGAGAACGGCTGAGAAGAAAAACCCTTAAAACCTGATCCGGACAATACCGGCGGAGGGATGTGGCTCAAGATAGGTCTCCAAATTTAAGCCGCTATCTCTGCCCGGGATAGCGGCTTTTTTAATTGTGGCAGTGGTTGACTCGGGATTGTTAAATCCCATAATAAAAGGAGGTTTTTGATATGAAACTCGATGAAGTGACTATTTCCCGTCTTATTGTTCAATCCTATCATGAGAAATTGCTTTCGCTGTTGGAGGTGGATGTGGCCATGGTCGGAGCAGGACCGGCTAATATGACTGCCGGGTATTATCTCGGCAAAGCCGGGTATAAAGCAGTTCTATTTGAATCCAAACTGGCACCTGGCGGCGGTATGTGGGGCGGGGGCATGATGTTCAATGAAGCCGTACTCCAGGAGGACGCCCTTCCCATAGCCCAGGAGATGGGGATCAGACTGAAGGCCCGAGGGGACGGCTACTTCACCTTTGACAGCGTGGAGGCGGCTTCCTGCCTGAGTTACCGGTGCATTCAGGCCGGCAGCGTGATCATGAATTGTATAAAGGTTGAAGATGTCAGTTTCAAGGAAGTGAACGGAATCAAACGTATTTGCGGTCTGGTGATCAATTGGTCCCCGGTAAAAAGCCTTGATTTGCATGTTGATCCCCTGAGCATTCAGGCGTCTTATGTGGTAGACGGGACAGGCCATCCGGCAGAAATTACTTCGCTGATTACCAGAAAAATGGGGGTCCGTCTGAATAACAGCACCGGCCAGGTCATCGGAGAGCTTCCGCTTTGGGCCCAGGAAGGCGAGTCATTCACCGTGGCCAATACCAATGAGGTTTATCCCGGATTATTTGTCACCGGTATGGCGGCCAATAATGCTTACGGCGGACCGCGCATGGGCCCCATCTTCGGGGGCATGCTCCTTTCCGGAAAAAAAGCTGCTGAAATGATTGTCGAACGGATAAAGAAGGAGTAAAATTTAAAAACTTTTTAGACAGGATTTACCGGATTACTTGTATTATTGTACCATTCCGGAAGAAAGGCACAAACTGAATCTTCCTGCGGATAGAAATATACATTACCACTGAAAGCGGGTCGAGATTGCTCAGGGTCCGCCGGATCCTGAGCAAAATAGATGAAAAACCTGTTAATCCTGTCAGAAAAGGATTTAGGTCTTGAAGTCGGGAAAGGGTTCTGATAAAGATTCATCAACCGAAAACTTATCATCCGTATCAGACAGCCCCTTGAAAAAAATTGCCTCCATTGACATTGGTTCCAATACCTTACGCCTTTTGATCGCATGGGAAAGCGGGGTGGGATTTCATCCACTGTACCGGGAGCGGGAGATTGTCCGGTTGGGAAGGAATTTTTATCAGCATCGGCTTCTTTCTTCCCAGGCCATGGAAGATGCCGTAACTGTTTTAAAACGCTTTAAGAATAAGGTCGATGCGGAAGGTGTGACTGAAATCCTGGCCGTCGGTACAGGGGTATTGCGGGAGGCGGAAAATATTTCCTTTTTTTTAAAAAGGATTGAAGAGGAAACCCGGTTGCCGGTGCGGATTATCTCCGGGATCGAAGAGGCCCGCATTATGGCCCAGGGGGTCCTTTCCGTATTTCCTTCACGGACCGGGGAAACCATAATTTTCGATGCCGGCGGAGGAAGTACCGAATTTGTTTTTATGGACGATGGACAATTGACCGAAAGGTTCAGTCTGCCTTTGGGGGCGGTGCTCTTGACGGAACAATTCCTCCGGTCTGATCCCCCAAGCCAAAAAGAAATACAATCCCTGAAAGGCCACTGTCGAAATATTTTAAAGAAAAATCTAAAAAAAAATGATAACATTAACGCTTTAATCGGAACGGCGGGAACGGTGATCACGCTGACCGCCATGATGACCAAACTCGAGACTTATGATCCGGATCGGATCAACGGGACGGTACTGACCAGGCAGGGTCTTAAGGTCTTGTCCGAAGATATCTTGCCCCTGTCCATTGACCAAAGAGTTAAATTGATCGGTTTGGAACCGGGAAGGGCTGATATCATTATCGCCGGACTTTTATTAGTCCTGGAAATCATGGATCATTTTTCAAGGGAAGCCCTTCTGGTCAGCGATGCAGGGTTGTTGGAAGGGCTGATCGCTTAAAGAGGTCCAAGGTTTAAGGTCCAAGGTCTAAGGCTTAATGCGAAAGGCATACAATTAGAGAGGATGACTTTATACCGTAAACCTTATACCTTATACCTTGAACCCTGAACCCTGAACCCTGAACCTTGGACCTTAAACCGTTTTTTTTGAAGGGAGTTTAATATGACAACAACGGCAAATCCCATCCGGGATGGGTTGACCTTCGATGATCTTTTGCTTGAACCGGCCTATTCCATGGTACTGCCCAGGGAGGTCAGCGTCCAGACCAGACTGACCCAGTCCATTCAGTTGAATATGCCCATTGTCAGTGCAGCTATGGACACGGTCACCGAATCCCAGACAGCCATCAGTATGGCCCGCGAGGGTGGGATCGGCATCATCCATAAAAATATGGGGATCAAAAACCAGGCCACGGAAGTTGAAAAGGTCAAGAAATCGGAAAGCGGGATGATTGTCGATCCGGTGACTATGGGACCGGACAAAAGGGTCCACGATGTACTGACGGTCATGGAAAAATACCGCATTTCCGGGGTACCCATCGTAGAAGGCCAAAAGCTGATCGGGATCGTCACCAACCGGGACTTACGTTTTGAGACCAACCTCAAAAAAAAGGTTTCCGAAGTCATGACCAAGGACAACCTGATTACGGCCAAGGTGGGTATTACCCTGGAAGAATCCAAAGCCCTGCTTCACAAAAACAGGATCGAGAAATTATTGGTAGTCGATCACCAGGGCAATTTAAAAGGCCTGATCACCATCAAAGATATCGAGAAAATTAAAAAATTTCCTCTGGCTTCCAAGGACAATCTGGGCCGCTTGAGGGTCGGAGCCGCGGTCGGAGTCGGGCCGAATCGCTGGGAGCAGATCGAGGTCTTACTGCGGGCGGAAGTAGACGTCATTGTTTTTGATGTGGCCCATGGGCACTCCAAAAACGTAATCGAAGCCGTCCTGGAGACCAAAAAGAAGTATCCGGGACTTCAGATCGTAGCTGGCAATGTGGGTACGGCTGAAGGGGCCGAGGCCCTGATCAAGGCCGGGGCCGACGGGATTAAAATCGGCATAGGGCCGGGTTCCATCTGTACCACACGGATTGTGGCTGGCGTAGGGGTCCCACAGATTACGGCCATTATAGACTGTGCCCGGGTGGCCAGGAAATATAAAATCCCCCTTATTGCCGATGGCGGGATTAAGTTCTCCGGAGATATTACCAAGGCCCTGGCGGCCGGAGCCGATTCGGTCATGATCGGCGGTCTCTTTGCCGGTACGGAAGAAAGCCCTGGAGAAACCATCCTGTATCAAGGCCGGACCTATAAAGTCTATCGCGGAATGGGCTCCATCGAGGCCATGAAACAGGGGAGCAGTGACCGTTATGGCCAGGACGATTATGAAACCGATTCCAAGCTGGTCCCGGAGGGGATTGTGGGCCGGGTCCCTTATCGGGGCCCCCTGGCGGACACGATTTACCAATTGGTGGGAGGCTTGAAATCAGGGATGGGTTATGCCGGCTGTCGTACCCTCAAGGAACTCAAGGCCAAGGCCCGTTTTATCCGCATCACCCCGGCCGGACTCAGGGAATCCCATGTCCATGATGTCATCATTACCAAGGAGGCGCCGAATTACCGACTTGAATAAAGGTTCAAGGTGTAAGGTATAAGGTGAAGGAAACCCGAAAAGATAGAGAGGAATAAGTGGGAGACTTTTTTGAATTAAAAGTCTGGCAACGATCTAAGGATTTGGCCGTTTTTATTTATCGAATAACTAATGAAGGTCTTTTTTCTAAAGATTTTGGATTGCGAGATCAAATTCGCCGGGCAGCGGTATCCATACCGAGTAACATAGCGGAAGGGGATGAGTTAAAAACAAATAAACAATCTGTTCAGTACTTTTTTATGGCTAAAGGTTCTTTAGCCGAATTATTGACACAGGCACAAATTGCTTATGAAATAGGTTACATAGACCAGGAAACTTTCAACCATATACGCAATGAATGCCAGGCCATTTCAAGTATGTTAACAAAATTGATTCAAGCCAGATCAAAGAATTAATGTTTTTTCCTCAACCGTAAACCTTGTACCTTGAACCTTAAACCCAATAGGTATTAGATATGGACATTCACAGTCAAAAAATTCTGATCCTGGATTTTGGCTCCCAGACGACCCAGCTCATTGCCCGCCGGGTTCGGGAGGCCAAGGTCTATTGCGAGATCCATCCTTTTAACTGGCCCCTGGAAGAAATCAAGGCTTTTGCTCCCAAGGGGATTATCCTTTCAGGAAGTCCGGCCAGCGTTTACGATCCACAGGCCCCCTTGGCAGACCCGAAAATTCTGGATTTAGGGGTCCCGGTATTAGGGATCTGTTATGGTATGCAATGGCTCACCCATCAACTGAAAGGCCGGGTAGGCCGATCGTCTAAAAGAGAGTACGGTCGGGTGGAACTTAAGTTTCTGGATTTTCAGGACCTCTTCCATGGTCTCGACAAAGGGATAAACAAACAGGAGCAGATCGTCTGGATGAGTCATGGAGACCGGATTGAGCGGCTGCCCAAAAATTTTACATCCCTGGCCCAAAGCCCAAATGCTCCGGTAGCGGCCATGGGTAACCAGGATCGGACCGTCTTCGGGGTCCAGTTCCATCCCGAAGTGGTTCATACCCCGGCCGGGCATCGTATTTTAGAGAACTTCCTTTTTAAAATCTGCCGTCTGAAACCCCTGTGGACCCCCAGTTCTTTTATCAAACATACCCTCTCGGCCATACAAGAACAGGTGGGAAAGGAGAAGGTCATCTGTGCCCTGTCCGGCGGGGTGGATTCCTCGGTCGTGGCCATCCTGTTGCATCAAGCCATTGGAAAGCAATTGACCTGCATCTTTGTTAATAATGGGGTGTTGCGCAGCAGAGAAGCCGAGAAAGTGATAAAAATTTTCCGGGGTCATTATCATACCCCTCTGGTTTATGTAGACGCCTCAGCCCATTTCCTGAACCGGTTAAAAGGGATTATCGACCCGGAAAAGAAACGAACCATTATCGGCCATGCTTTTATTCGCATCTTCGATGCCGAAGCCAAAAAGATCGGGCCGGTACGCTTCCTGGCCCAGGGCACCCTCTATCCGGATGTGATTGAGTCGGTTTCTTTTAAAGGCCCTTCAGCCACCATCAAGACCCACCATAACGTGGGCGGCCTTCCGGCCCGCATGAAATTGAAATTGATAGAACCCCTGAGGGAATTATTTAAGGATGAAGTCCGCGAAGTGGGCCGTAACCTGGGCCTGCCCGAAGAGATTGTCGGCCGGCAACCTTTCCCCGGACCGGGGCTGGCCATCCGTATCTTAGGGGAGGTGACCGAGGACCGTTTGGCTATTCTGCGTCAGGCCGATACCATTGTCTGGGAAGAAATGAGGAAGGCGGATTTGTATACCCAGGTCTGGCAGTCCTTCGCCGTTCTGCTGCCGATTAAAACCGTCGGCGTTATGGGGGACGAACGGACCTATGAGCATGTCATCGCCCTGCGTATCGTCGACAGTCTGGATGCCATGACGGCGGACTGGAGCCGGGTCCCCTATGACCTGTTGGGCCATATATCCAACCGGATCATCAATGAGGTCAAGGGGGTCAACCGGGTCGTCTTCGATATCTCTTCCAAGCCGCCCAGCACGATTGAGTGGGAATAAGTAAAGGTCCAAGGTCCAAGGTGCAGGACCAAAGGCTTAAGAGATCAGGAGGCAAGGGACAAGATGCGGAATGCACGAAGAATGAAAATTTATCTTAAACAAAACGGGTCAAAGCTTAGGGGAAGTGTTTTGCTTTCAGCCTTGAACCTTGAACCTTGAACCTTATACCGAGTTTTTATTATGCCTCACGCCCCTTTTGTACATCTTCATCTCCATACCCAGTACAGCCTGCTGGACGGGGGAATTCGGCTCAAAGCCTTGTTTGAAAAGGCCCAGGCATTCAAACTGCCGGCCATTACCATGACCGATCATGGCAACCTCTTCGGTATGGTGGAGTTTTATAAACAGGCCCAAAAACATGGGCTGAAACCCATCATCGGCTGCGAGGTATATATCGCCCCGGGGAGCCGTTGGGATAAGGACCCCCAACCCCATAAGGAAAATGCCTTCCACTTGGTTCTGCTTTGCAAGAACGAAAAAGGCTATCGCAATTTGGTCAAACTGGTCACCAAGGCCTATTTTGAGGGTTTTTATTATAAACCCAGGATCGATCGGGAGCTTCTGAAGGAGCACCACAAAGGGTTGATCGCCCTGTCGGCCTGTCTGCATGGAGAGATCCCCTACGCTTTGCTCAACAATGATTATGACCGGGCGTTGAAGATCACCCAGGAAATGGTCGAGATCTTTGATCAGGATCGTTTTTTTCTCGAATTGCAAAAAAACGATATCCCGGAACAGGAGATCGTCAACAAGGGTTTGCTGGAAATCCATCGTCAATTGGGCATTTCCATCGTAGCCACTAATGATTGCCATTATCTGACTCAGGAAGAGGCCAAGGCCCACGATGTTTTACTTTGTATCCAGACCGGAAAAACGGTGGACGACCCGAACCGGTTGCGTTTTTCCACGAATCAACTTTATTTCAAGTCCCCGGAAGAGATGGCCGGGCTCTTCGCCGATCTGCCGGAGGCCTTAGAAAATACGTTGCACATCGCCGATCGGTGTAATCTCGAATTGACCTTCGGCCATTCCCATCTCCCCCGTTATGCCCTGCCGCCGGAAGAGACTATGGACGGCCGTCTTAAAAATGAGGCGCGGGCCGGTCTCGAAGAGCGGCTGGCCGTCAAGGAACAACTGAATTCTTCCTTCCCTCCTTCCCGTTATAAAGACTACCGGGACCGTCTGGAAAAAGAACTGACTGTAATCACCTCAACCGGATTTTCCGGCTATTTCCTGGTCGTTTCCGATTATGTGCGGTTTGCCAAAGAAAAAGGGATCCCGGTCGGGCCGGGCCGCGGTTCCGGGGCCGGGAGTCTGGTGGCCTACGCCTTAAAGATCACCGATATCGATCCCCTGGATTACGGGTTGATCTTTGAACGGTTTCTGAACGTGGAACGGAAAGAACTGCCCGATATTGATGTTGATTTTTGTGTGGAACGCCGGGACGAGGTCCTGAAATATATCGCCGAAAAATACGGCCAGGAATATGTGGCCCAGATCATCACCTTTGGGAAGATGCAGGCCCGGGCCGTCATCCGGGATGTGGGCCGGGCCTTGAATATCCCTTACGGCGAAGTGGATAAGATCGCCAAACTGATTCCGACCGTATTGAACATTACCTTGAGCGAGGCCCTGGAAATGGAACCCCGGCTCAAGGAACTTAAGGAGTCCGATCCGACCATCAAAGAATTACTGACTATCGCCGAAGCCCTGGAAGGTCTGCCCCGTCATGCCTCCACCCATGCCGCCGGGGTGATCATTTCCCCTCATCCGATAACCGAATCCGTACCCTTATATAAAGGTCCCAAGGGAGAAACCCTGACCCAGTATGAAATGAAATCGGTCCAGGAAATGGGGTTGATCAAGTTTGATCTCCTGGGTCTGAACAACCTGACCATCATACAGTATGCCTTAAAAATCATCGAACGGACCCATGACCAATTGATTGATCTGACCCGGATCCCTCTCGATGATCCGGCCACTTATGAACTTCTGGCCCGGGGGGATACCACCGGTGTTTTTCAGTTGGAAAGCTCGGGCATGAAAGACCTGTTGGTCAGGATGAAGCCCCGAAATTTTGAGGACCTCATTGCCCTCAATGCCCTTTACCGGCCCGGCCCTTTGAAAAGCGGCATGGTCGATGATTATGTCAGGAGAAAACACGGGGAAGTGCCGGTGGAGTATCCCCATCCCTTATTGGAAGGGGTCTTGAAAGAAACCATGGGGATCATCGTTTATCAGGAACAGGTCATGCAGATCGGTGCTTTACTGGCCGACTATTCCATGGGAGAAGCCGACACCTTACGCAAGGCCATGGGTAAAAAAAATCCCGAGGTCATGGCCCAGCAACGGTCCCGTTTTCTGGAAGGGACCAAAAAGAAACGGATCGACCAGAAGAAGGCCGATGACATTTTCGACAAAATGGAAACCTTCGGCGGTTACGGGTTCAATAAGTCTCACAGTGCCGCCTACGCCCTGATCACCTACCAGACCGCTTATCTGAAGGCCCATTATCCCCTGGATTTTATGGTCGCCCTGATGACCAGCAAAATGGGTAATTCTGCGGAAGTAACCAAGTGTATCGCTGAATGTCGGGAAAAGGGGATCGTCGTCCTGCCGCCGGATGTGAACAAGAGTCACCTGGATTTTACGGTGGTGGAAGACAAAATCCGTTTCGGGCTGGCGGCGGTAAAAAATGTCGGCGCCGGGGCCATAGAGTCCATCCTGGAGGCCAGGAACAAAGGGGGGGAATTTACCTCCCTGATCGATTTTTGCCGTCGGGTGGATCTGCGCCGGGTGAACCGAAGGGTGGCCGAGAGTCTGATTAAGTGCGGGGCCTTTGATTCCCTGGGGGTGGCCCGTTCCCGTCTGATGGCCTTTTTGCCCGAAGCCCTGGACATCGGACAACAACGCCAGAAAGAAGAGTCTGAAAACCAGTTCAGTCTTTTTTCCATGGGAGGAAATTCGGGATTAACCCGGCCCGATATTGATCCCCCTTTAGTCGAGGAATGGCGGGAGAGCCAAAAACTCTCTTTTGAAAAGGAAATTTTAGGTTTCTATATTACCGGTCATCCTTTGACCCGCTATACGGAAAGCCTGCAAGACCTGAAAACCGTGGACATTCAATCCCTGTCCGAATTAGAAGATAAAGAAAATGTACGACTGGCCGGGATGGTAGCGGCCTTAAAAGAGATCAACAGTAAAAAAGGGGAGCGGATGGCCTTTGCCACGATTGAAGACCTGACCGGCTCTTGTGAAGTCATCATTTTCTCGGATATTTTTCGAAAATGTTCCCAGGTGTTAAAAGAAGAAGGGCCTTTATGGGTCACCGGTATCACGACCAAGGACGAAAAAGGGATTAAAGTCATTGGCAATGATATACTTCCCCTGGCCGAGGCCGAAGAGAAAATGGCCCAGCAAGCCCTTCTCAAGATCCCGGTAGAGGGTCTGACCCGTGACCAGATCATGGAGTTGCACGATTTCTTAAAAGGACATGCAGGCACCTGCCCGGTCCAGATTTGTGCCTGTCTTCCTGATAACAGCCAGGTCCTGCTGAATCTTCCGGAAACCCAAAATATCCGGCCCTCGGCCAGGTTAAGAAGAGAAATAAAAGGGCTTTCCTGCCACCCGGTTTTGGAAGTGGTGTATGGATAAAGAAAGGTGCAAGGTGCAAGGTCCAAGGTTCAAGGAAAAACCTTAGACCTTAGACCTTGCACCTTGGACCTTGGACCATCTTTATGATTCCATATCAGGAACGGTTTTACCGCAGCAAGGTTGATTCTCCGGATTGGGTCTCTTTCACCGTTCAGGTCAAGGAAACCGATCTCTGGATACGGGCCAGGAAAGACCTTTCTGCCGAAGGATACGACCGGGTCTATCGATACCGCCATATCCTGGAAACCTATATCCGCCAAAACCCTGAATTCAAAGAAACGCTCCAGCCCCTGGCCTTGGATCCCTTAGCCCCGCTCATTGTCCAGGCCATGCTTCAAGCCGGGCGGGTGGCCGGGGTCGGCCCTATGGCTTCCGTGGCCGGGGCCATGGCGGCGTTTGTCGGGCAGGACCTGCTGGCCTTTACAGAAGATCTTATCATAGAAAACGGGGGGGATTTATTTATCGTCTGTACCGAACCCTTGACGATCGGGATCTATGCCGGGGATTCTCCTATGAGCCAACGCCTCGGGATCCGGTTGGCCCCTTCCCCAAACCCGGTAGGGCTTTGTACTTCGTCGGGAACGGTGGGGCATTCCTTAAGTTTCGGTCGGGCCGATGCCGTCACCATCTTATCCCCATCTGCGGTCCAGGCCGATGCCCTGGCTACGGCGGTGGGTAACCGGGTCCGGACCAAAGACGATATTCAACCGGCCCTGGACTGGGCCCAAAAGGTGCCGGAGGTGGAAGGGGTTTTGATCATTGTCGGAAAGCAGATCGGGGTTTGGGGGGAAATGGAATTGGTGGCAATATAAAAAGTCCAAAGTCCAAAGTCCAAAGTTCAGGGCTCAAAGCTTAGGGATTATTGAGTGTAAGAATCTATGCCTATTGCCTTTGACCCCGTTGTTGTTTATGATAAAAACTGAAATAACCAAAAGCGGAAAAATTGAGGAGGTCAAGACATGGAAACATCCATTGTAAAAATTTGGGCCCGGGAGATTTTAGATTCCAGAGGCAATCCTACCGTGGAAGTGGATATTTTTTTAGAATGTGGTGCCTGGGGCCGGGCTGCGGTGCCCTCTGGGGCTTCTACCGGTATCCATGAGGCCATCGAACTGAGGGATGGCGATAAATCGCGTTATGGTGCCAAAGGGGTTCTTCGGGCTGTTGATAACGTCAATCAGGAGATTGCCGAACGCCTTATGGGTTGGGATGCCCTGGATCAATCCGGCCTGGACCAAAGGATGATCGACCTGGACGGCACGCCGAACAAGAGTAAATTTGGGGCCAATGCCCTGTTGGGCGTCAGTCTGGCGGCGGCCCGGGCGGCTGCCGATGCCGTCGGCCTTCCCCTCTATCGCTACCTGGGGGGCGTTTCGGCCAGGATGTTGCCGGTTCCCTGTTTTAATATTTTAAATGGAGGCGCCCACGCCAATTGGCAGGGGACAGATCTTCAGGAATTTATGATCGCCCCCGTAGGGGCACCCAATTTCCGGGAAGCCCTGCGCTGGGGAAGCGAGATTTATCAGGCCCTGAAAGGGGTACTCAAAAGCAAGGGCTATTCCACTGGCGTCGGGGATGAAGGCGGTTTTGCTCCGGCCTTGAAAACCAATGCCGAAGCCATCGAGGTCATTTTACAGGCCATTGAAAAGGCCGGCTACCGGCCCGGAGAGCAAATCGGCCTTTCCCTCGACCCGGCCTCCAGCAGTATTTATGAAGAAGGATTTTACAACCTGCGTACTGAAAAACGCAAGGTCCCGGCGGCCCAGATGGTTGAGCTCTATGCCGATTGGGTTAAAAAATATCCTATCGTTTCCATAGAAGACGGCCTGGCCGAGGATGATTGGGAAGGTTGGAAACTGCTCAACCAAACCCTGGGACAGCAAATCGAATTGATCGGGGATGACCTGTTTGTGACCAATGTTAAGCGGATCGAACGGGGTATTGCCGAAAAGGCGGCCAATGCCGTTCTTATCAAACTCAATCAAATAGGTACGTTAAGCGAGACCGTTTCAGCCATTGAAATGGCCCGCAAGGCCGGCTGGGGGGCCATGGTTTCCCACCGCAGCGGTGAGACCATCGACAGCTTTATTGCCGACTTTACCGTGGCCATGGCCACCGGACATCTCAAGACCGGGGCCCCCTGCCGGGGAGAGCGGGTGGAAAAATACAATCAACTCTTGCGCATCGAGGAAGAATTGGGGGAAGCCGCCCTTTATGCCGGACGAAAAGCCTTTGTACGATAACCGGATAGTTCAAGTGCCCTTTTTATTTTTTGACAACCCCCTATTAAAAATACTTGACAAAGATCTGTGAATTATGTCAAAAAATAAATTTTGTTTCTAATCCCCGGTAGAAGTTAAGGAAAAAAAGATGATTGAAGTTCGATTTCATGGTCGGGGCGGGCAGGGAGCCGTAACCTCAGCCGAATTAATAGCCCTGGCGGCTATCGATGAAGGGCAGTATGCCCAGGCCTTTCCCAGTTTTGGACCGGAACGCCGAGGGGCTCCAGTAGTGGCCTTTCTCCGGGTCAGCCAAGAGCCTATCCGCATCCGATCCAAGGTCTATCACCCGGATATTGTAGTAGTACTCGATCCAACCCTTTTGGATATCGTGGATGTTTCCGCCGGGCTGAAACCCAAAGGGATCCTGGTCATCAATACGGCCAAGACCTTGGAACAGGTCAAAAAAGATTATGGGTTCAAAGGCCGGTTGGCGATTGTGGATGCCGGTAAGATCGCCATGGAAGAGATGAAGGTCCCTATTACCAATACGACTATGTTGGGGGCTTTGATCCGGGCAGCCGGAATCACCCGATTGGAATCCATGACCGATCCCCTGACCGCCCGCTTTGGGAAGATCGCCGAACGAAACAAGAAGGCCATGCAACGGGCCTTTGACGAAACAAAGATCAAGGAGTAATTATCGTGGCTAAAGTCGATGCCCTTCATCCCTGGAAAGAAGTCCCCTTGGGGTGCGTTATCCAGGAAGCCGGCAATGCCCGGCAGTTTAAGACTGGAGACTGGCGTTCCAAGGAACGGCCGGTGACCGATCGGGAAAAATGTATTAAATGCGGGGAATGTTGGATCTATTGCCCGGATATAGCTTATAGCCTGAGAGCAGACGGTTATTATGACTGGAACAGCGATTACTGCAAGGGCTGTGGAATATGCGCCCGGGAATGTCCCAAAGAAGCCATCCAGATGATTGCGGAGGAAAAATAGCTATGGCCAATCGAAAAGGCATGGAAGTTTCCATTGCCGTCAGTGAAGCGGTTAAGTTGGCCAATGTGGATGTCATCTCGGCCTATCCCATCACCCCTCAGACCCATATTGTGGAGCATCTCTCCGAGTTGGTGGCCGATGGAGAACTCAAGGCGGCCTTTGTTCCCGTTGAATCGGAACATTCGGCCTTGAGTGCGGCCATAGGGGCCGCAGCCGTCGGTTCCCGGGCCTATACGGCCACCAGTTCCCAGGGACTGGCCCTGATGCACGAGATCATGTTCATTGCTTCCAGCATCCGGATACCTCTGGTCATGACCGTGGTCAACCGGGCCATTTCGGCTCCTATCAATATCTGGAACGACTTGAGCGACATTATGGCTGAACGGGATTGCGGATGGGTCCAACTGTTTGCCATCAACGGCCAGGAGGCCGTGGACCTGACCCTGCAGGCCTTCAAGATCGCCGAAGACCCCCGGGTCTTACTGCCGGTAGCGGTCAACCTGGACGGCTTTATTTTGAGTCATGTCATTGAACCGGTGGAAATGCCCGATCAGGAAACGGTGGATCGCTTTTTGCCGGTATTTAAACCAACCTTGCGGCTCCATCCCGATGAGCCCATCTCCATCGGGGCCTTTGGAAGTCCGGACGTCTTTATGGAGGTCAAAAAACAGGTCGAGGAAGCCTTGATCGGCTCCCGGAAAGTAGCGGTCGAGGTTTGGAAGGATTTCGGGACCCTCTTCGGACGGACCTATAAACCAATTGAATCCTATAAGGTCAAAGGGGCTGAAACCCTGCTGGTGACCATGGGCAGCATCACCGAAACGGCCATGACGGCCGTCGACAGCCTGCGCGAAAAAGGACAAAAGGTCGGGCTGATTCATATCCGCCTCTGGCGACCCTTTCCCTTTAAAGAATTTTTTCAAGCCATCCGTGAGGCCAAAGTGTTGGCTATAGTGGACCGGGCTCTAGTTCCCGGCGGAGCAGGCGGCCCGGTAGGCCTGGAAATCAAGTCCGCCCTTTTCGGGAAAAAGGAACGGCCCTATGTGGCCGGATTTGTCGCCGGTCTGGGAGGTCGGGATTTGACTGTCGAGGTCTTTGCTGAAATGGTGGAAAAGGCCGGCCGATACGCTCAAATGCAAAAAGAAATGCCTTACGAAATGATCGGGGTGAGAGAGAAATGATTGCCGAAGACTTGAAGGATTTCAAAAAATTTATGCCCAAGACCCTGCCCCAGGAAGAACCATTGGTTTCCGGACACCGGGCCTGTCAGGGATGCGGAGAGGTTTTAGCCTTGCGTATGGTGGCCAAAGCCATCGGCAGTCCGATGGTTGTGGTCAGCGCCACCGGGTGTATGGAGATCATCTCCTCCCCCTATCCCCAAACCGCCTGGGCCGTACCCTGGATCCATGTGGCCTTTGAAAATGCCGCAGCCGTAGCTTCCGGAGTAGAGGCCGGATTGAAAACCCTGATGGCCAAAGGCCGGATTCCTGAGAAAAAAATCACCGTGGTGGCCTTTGCCGGAGACGGCGGGACGGCCGATATCGGTCTCCAGTCCCTTTCCGGGGCCTTGGAACGGGGCCATGATTTTGTCTATGTCTGTCTGGATAATGAAGCCTACATGAATACCGGTATTCAGCGTTCCAGTTCCACCCCCTTCGGGGCCATGACCACGACTTCCCCTGCCGGGAAAATCACCCAAGGTCAAACGACCTGGAAGAAGAACCTCCCGGCCATTATGGCCGCCCATAATATCCCCTATGTGGCCACGGCCTCACCGGCCTATCAACTGGATCTGATGAACAAGGCCAAAAAAGCGGCCCTGATCAAGGGTCCGGCCTATCTCCATGTCTATTCGCCATGTCCGACGGGCTGGCGCCACGGAACGGATCTGGCCATAGTGGTCAGCCGCCTGGTGGTCGAAACCAACATCATGCCCTTGTTTGAAGTCATGGAAGGAAGATATGTCGTTCGTAAAAACACCAAGCCCAAACCGGTGGAAGAATATCTGAAAACGCAGCGGCGCTTCAGCCACCTGACCCCGGATTTGATCCAGATCATTCAGAAGCGGGTCGACGCGGAATACGAAAAACTCCTGAAGCTGGAGGCCTGTACCCAGGAGCCGGAGATCAAAGCGGAAGTAAAATAGATTGAAAAAGAAGAGATTTTAAGGTATATTTTGTATTATGGGTTGGGGATTATTTTTTTATTAATTCCGAAATCCGCATTGGTAATCATTCCCCGGTAGCTCAGTCGGTAGAGCGGGTGGCTGTTAACCACTTGGTCGGCGGTTCGAGTCCGTCCCGGGGAGCCAATATTCAGAAAAGGCCCGTTTATCGGGCCTTTTTTCTTGGAGCATAAAATTGGCCTTTTGTGTATATATACTCCAAAGCGAATCTCCAAAGAGATATTATTGTGGTCAAACCAACAGCCTTGAACTTCGATTGAAAGAGCATAATAATCCACTTTACCAAGGTACCAAAACAACAAAGCGATTCGAAGGTCCATGGAAATTGGTTTGGAGAGTTGAATGCAAGGATCGGAGCGAAGCCATGGCCTTGGAACGATCAATCAAAAAACGAGGGATAGGTCATTACTTAGACGACAAAAGGATTGCGAAACCGGTCGAAGCGGAGCGGAGATCCCGCATGAAGCGGGATTCGAGTCCGTCCCGGGGAGCCAACAATTAATAGAAGGCCCATTTTTGAATAAAGATGGGCCTCTTTTTCTATAGCACTGCCCTTGGTTTTGCTATTTTCTTCCTTGACCCTTTTGCCGGAATGGGCGATCATCTGTTCCATCTACGAGCCCTCTGGGCACTGGTTAAGGACTGCGGATGGAAGGTCGGTTGGTAAGTTATCAACTGAAAGTTCACCAGCGCCACGCTCTTCGGCTGCAGGTGAAACGGTTAGGTGGGCCTGCCCCCTGCATACAAAGTCACTATCCTACAATCAGTACAGGAACCCAGAAGAACAATTTCATGGGCGTCCCTGTTTCCACTAATGTTCATCTGAGACTGTTGCGTCTTTACTTGGGCATCAGATACCCAATTGGTAGGGTAATCTATCTTCAGAATAATCGACTAAAGGGGTTGAAGGAGTCAGACCATTATTGACCAGCAAGGACTCTACGGTCCTTTGGCTAACTTGAAAATGATATGCAGCATCTTCAATAGCAGATTCGGAGTAGTCACCCTGTAGTAATTCTCGAAGAATTGCTATCGGACAAAGAAATTCTGCTGCGAATGCTCTTTGAAATTTTTGTCTTGAAGTGTTGAGGTCGGTGCTGGCTAGCCAATGGCCATTTATCTGTTCTATCAAGAGGTAGTCTCCCAGGAATCTTGCGAGTTCAAAGCGCTTGGCTATCGGATGTGTTTTGCGCGGAATGAACTTGTAATGATTCCCGGATTCAGGCACGGCGATGGCAGCGTCGTTGCGCTTAACAGGCGACCATTGCTCAAAATCTGTTGCGTCGAGGCCCAGTAGTTCACAAAGTATGGCGTTATCTATTTTGTCGTGATGATTGACCAGCGTCTGACGCAGTGCTCCTGCGGCGGCAACGGCACGTTGCCAAGGAGCACTATGGGGGGCGGCCGCGCCACAAGCAGAGCGTGGGGCACAAGGCATTCCAACCAACCCGGGGCTGTTGACGATTTCCTCAATAGCAGTGAGTGGCGTTTGTGTAGCTGATTTGCCGTAGACGGGGGCTAGTTCAGAGAGTGCAGCAGTACCCATTCTCTGATCGAGTTCAAGCGCTTTGTGCATCAATTCTTCCGGGCACTCGTCGGGATCGTAACCCATTTCCGCTTCAACCCGGCGGTATTTTTCATTTTCCGGTTCGTCGCGTTCTTCCTGTATTAATTGCCAGAGATTCAACAACTCGGTGTTTTGGCTGCCCATTGCGCTGAGGCGGTATAGTACGGCGATAATGAATTCTTCCACACCACTTTGAAAGTCGGTTAACGTAATGGCGGCAGGTATCTCCAGCCCATTCAAGTATCTGACAGACTGATTATCATTGTCGTTCAATGGCACAGCCCAGACTTGCATCACTTCACGGTCCGATGCAAATATGATCTGAGGCCATACGAAACCGTGATTGGCAGCACCCAGTTCATGCGCCATTCTCCAGTCCCCAGATGGGCGAACCCCATGGGCGGGGAGGGGCTCCCAATTGAGTCGCCACCACGAAGATGCCAGCCAGAGTGCGAGCGGATAAGCAGACGCTAAGACGGGCTCCCGAATTGTCTTGGACCAGATGTCCTCATTCCTCATTAGGTTCACATTACCAACATGCAATTGAAGGAAGGCCATAGTTTGGCGATACTCCGCCGCATCCCTCCCAGCAACCAGCCAGTCACATATGAACTTGAAGTTAGTCATTTTTGATATTCCAACGCCGGACTATCTCGGCAGCCAGAGGGTCTGACAGAGGCATCGGATAACCGTGGTAAGTGCCCGTCGCCGGGTTCTCAATTTGGGCTTCCAGAGGATAACCATCTTCAGTTACCGACCAGATGTTCTGCGGCCACTGGCCATTAAAACGGTCACTTACCAGCCCCTTGCGCAAGCCCGATTTGAAATATTCCAGTGCAGCTTGTCTGGAGAATATGCCAACCGTGTCACACAGGGACTTTCCAGGCCTTGGACCGCTTGGGGGCGTGAGTCCGAAATCCCCAGGATTCTTTTTATGTTCGGGATTGCCGCTATACCGTATCTGCTCAGCAAGATCCGAGTAATGCTGCAAATCATCCTCTGCCAGATTTTTAATTCTACGCTTTGTGTTGAACTGATTGTATCTTCCTTGCATTCTTCTTCCCCAACAAACTGTTGCAGCAAATTATGCTACCATTAAGTAACATGGATGAAGTGGAACGGAATCCGTGATCAGTAAATCTAAATTCAACTCCAGCCCATCCAGACTACGCTTGTAGGTTAAGCTGTTTGAAGAACCGATGCCACGTCAGGATGAATTCTCGTCGTCTCCGTTTTGAACGGTGCTTTAGAATGGTGGCTATCCTGTATGTCGGAGTAAGCAACCAGAGCAGAAATCTCCAGGTGTTCGATTCGAAGACTTTTTCATGTATCCTCATGGATACCAATAAATTATTGAACAATTTTTTGGATAATATCAGAAAATTTAAGCATTTTCAATAAAATAAAAAATTATCCCAAACGTAACTACTTAAGTTTGTTATATTTATAAGGTTGAAAAATATATCTTTCAAAATATTATCCAATTTCTATTTAACCTCCTTTGCTCAAAATACCAAAGTTGGGCTAAATCACGCCGTTGCCGTTTCTAAGGTCCAACAAATATCAAGATTCTTTTATCGACGAGTCGAGTAGCCCGGGGGAATTTCACCCCCAGGCTTAGGGAAATATTTGGCGAAGTATGTGATGAGTCCTCCGATCTCGATTCGGCGTATAATCAGTTACGATGGACAGCGGGTCAAGTATTGGTACAATGATCACAAGAGTGGCAAGCGGAAGGTGGAAGAGGTGGATGTGTTTACGTTTATTGGCCGGATGGTGCAACACATTTTACCGAAGGGGATGCAGCGGATTCGATATTTTGGGCTACATGCCACAGCGGTATATCAAAAGATCCGTGAGCGTTTAAAGGCCATCTTGGCGGCAGTAGGGGAGCGGGATCAGGAAACCTTTACCGTTATGCGAAAGGATTACCGGCAACGGGTTATAGAGACCAGCGCCAAAGATCCGTTTATTTGTTCGCGTTGTGGAGGGGAGTTAATACTTTGGAAGATATGGCATCCTTCTTATGGGGTGATTTATGACGAAGAAGAAAGACTTAAAACCGGCTATTATGAACGAAATGAGCGAGGCAGAGATCCGGATGTCAGGGATAAACGACACGCATTATTACAATTATCGCTGCCGGGATTGCGGGTATAAGGCCAAGGTGGAGGATATCGTGGTTGATTCCTTCCCACCTTCCCCAAAGTCTAAACACCGAATGCCAGAACTTCAGTGCCCTTGTGGTGGTGATCTATGTTATGTCAAGGATCTCTAAAGTCCGCACCGTAGGTGCGTTATGTTCAGAATTCAAAATAGAATATTTCATTCACCTATTGGCCGTGGGGAATGTCGATCAACGCAGTGGGCCTTTTCACTTTTAAGGGTAAATCGCCCTTCTGACCACCGATCCTCCCATTTTTTCATAAACTGGGATCGAGGTAGGATAGCCAGTTACCCGACTGCCCCCTCATCACGCCGCTGGCGTGACGTGCAGAATTCCCGCACCGGGTTCCTCAGAATTATTCGCTTGGGTGCTTCTGCGCTCAAAAGGCCATTTCCAGTTGTTTCGGCAGTTTCTTTTCCGTTATCCGTGGTTTCTCTATCCGGAAATATTTCAGAAGTTCATTAAATCCCATCCATGTATAACTCTTTCGCTGGCTTCTCCGATTCAGGCGCTTGAATAATATCCTCATCGCCCGATAAATGAATATGAACCTCCAACCGATAAGAATCATCTAATTCAATAGATACAGATACTGGATCACCGGGGTTGGCTGCGTCAGATCCAAATAAGCCATTACGGCCTTGCCGGTACTGATGGCGGTCAAGGCTACTGCCAATTGTTCCTTCATCTGGTCATATCTGCTGGTCATCCATTTTGTAGTAAAGGCACCTTTGTAGTAAAGGCACCGCTGCCATCTGTCAGACAGATGAAGACCCCACCGCCCCCTGGGCAGGCCGCATTCACCCAACAAGTATACCAGGCATCGGCAGCCTGGATTTCGGATTTCAGGGTAATAAAGGTGATTGCCGTCAATAGGATTAACCCCAGAATAAAAGCTTTTTTCTTAAAAGTTGTTCGCATGTACGATCTCCTTTCTTAGGTTCGTGTCTGTTAATTTAGTTCTCACCCACCCTACCGGTTTTTACCTCCTCTAAGGTTCTGAAAGTTTTTCATTTTCCAACAGCAACCTTAACCAGGGTAAAGGATTAATTGTGGCATTAAAGGTTATATCCGCCCCATAGGTTGTCCCTAAATTGTTGGTAGCCACAATACGGTAATGATAGGTGGCATTGGGGGTCAATCCGATCAAAGGAGTTGAAACAACGACATTACTTGTGCCACTGCCGGCTGACTGGCTGCTGGTGCTATTTCCGTAAGCAGTAGTCAAACCCCACTGAAAATAATAGGTCGTTGATAATCCGTTGGGGTTGACGGTCCCATTCAGGGTCGCTCCCGTTGCCGTGACCCCGGTGGCCGGTTTGGTCGTCACTGTAGGGGCCGCTGCCGTGGTCGTAAAGGTCAGGTCCCCGGCATATACCGTTCCCCCGGCGTTTACCCCCACTACCCGGAAGTGATAGGTCGTATTCGGAGTCAGCCCGGATATTCCCTTACTTACCACGGTGTTACTGCTTCCTGTAACCGGACTCTGGGTTGCGGTCACCGTGGTGCCGTAAGCCGTCGTCAGTCCGTACTGAAAGGTCACCGTGGTACTGAAGTTGTTGGCGTTCACGGTCCCATTCAAAGTCGCCCCAGCGGCCGTAACCCCGGTGGCGGCATTGGTCTGGGCTGTAGGGGTTGTATCATAAAACACACTGATGGTTCGGGTCGTCTGGTTTTGATTGGTGCTGTTGTCATAAGCGACTACCGTTATGGTATTGGCCCCGGGGTTCAAGTTGGTGGCCTTGCTCCAATTGGCCGTACCGTTTCCGGCAGCCGAGTCATTATTAACCCTGCTACCATTCACCGTTACCTGAGAGATCCCGTTGTCCCCCTTCCCGGAATCTGAAGCCGTGCCGGCCAAGGTAATACTGGCCGTGTTCACATGCTGGCCGTCGCTGTGGCTGGTGATGGTTAAAGAAGGGCCTGAAACATCAATTACATTTACAACATAACTCAACCTGTTACCATCTGGATCATATGTAAATTCTTCGGTCGCCCCGTTGTCATAGGTTGCCTTGGTCAGGCGGTTCAGGCTGTCATAGGTATAGGTGACCGTGGCTCCAAAGGAAGACGAAAAAGATATAAGGGTTATGAAAAAAATGCCTAATAAAATCAATCCTTCCCGTTTTGTTTTCATTGGTTCTCCAATTCCTCGATTCCTGCTTTTGGCGACATGAAATTGATGGATGACTTTTATTGGTGGGTTACGCTATCGATCCACCCACCCTACAGGCTACTTCTTAATTGCCCCACCCCAGTCCATACCCGGTTTTTCCCGTAGGGTGGGTGGAACGGAGTGCAACCCACCAAATACAGAAATAAATTCAAAATCCGCGTTTAAATAATGAATAAAAACCTTATGTCTAATGGTGGGTTTCGTTTCACCCACCCTCCGAACTGCCGATTTTTTCCCTTTCAAAAGATCAGGGTCAAAGAACACCAGAAGGTAACCTTGAAGGTAATTCCTGACGATGATTGGGAAAAGAGGTTTAATAGAATCATAAAAAAAATACACCACAAAA
>CAZVHO010000091.1:0-1112 GCA_964627515.1 uncultured Thermodesulfobacteriota bacterium
CGGGAAGGGGGCCGAACGGTCGGCGCCGGCGTTATCTCCGAGATTATCGAATAAATAATAGAGGTTCAAGGTCCAAGGTTCAGGGTTTAAGGAAAACCACAAACTGTATACCGAAACCGTAAACCTTACACCTTGTACCTTATACCAGTTTTTAATAGAGGAAGTCTTATGATGACCAGCCAAAAAATACGGATCCAACTCAAGGCTTTTGACCATAAACTATTGGACCAATCAGCGGTCGAGATTGTGGAAACAGCCCGAAGGACCGGGGCACGGGTGGCGGGGCCGATTCCCTTGCCGACCATGATACAGAAATTTTGTGTTCTGAGGTCCCCCCATGTGGACAAAAAATCCAGGGAACAATTTGAAGTCCGGACCCATAAACGCTTATTGGATATCTTAGAACCTACCCAGGCCACGGTTGATGCTTTAATGAAGCTGGATCTGTCGGCCGGGGTGGATGTCGAGATAAAATTATAAGGGAAAGCTCATGATGCAAGGGATCTTAGGAAAAAAGTTGGGAATGACCCGTATGTTTTTCGAAGAGGGGAAATCGGTGGCCGTGACGGTCATTGAGGCCGGACCCTGTGTGGTGATCCAGAAAAAAGGAGACAAACCCCAGGGCGCGGTCTATCAATTAGGATTTATCCCGGCCAAACCCAAAGCGGTCAATAAGCCTATGGGAGGGCATTTTAAAAAGAAAGGGCTTAACCCCTTGACCCATCTTAAGGAATTTCAGGCCTCGGGCGACAATCCCTATCAGGTGGGTGACGAAGTCCGGGTCGACATTTTTCAAATCGGGGAAAAGGTTAAGGTCAGCGGGACCAGCAAGGGCAAAGGCTTCGCCGGTGTGGTCAAGCGTTGGGGCTTTTCAGGCGGTAAGGATACCCATGGGTGTACCTCCCATCGGGTCCCCGGCTCCATCGGCTCCAGTGCCTACCCTTCCCGGGTCATGAAAGGCAAAAAGATGCCCGGTCAGATGGGGAATCGCCAGGTGAGCATATTAGACCTTTCGATTGTAGATATTCGACCGGAACAAAATTTACTGATTGTCAAAGGGGCCGTGCCCGGGTGCCGTAATAACCTGGTGGCCATTTATAAACAATGACCGA